>CAINMN010000039.1 GCA_903850735.1 uncultured Burkholderiales bacterium
TCAATAGGGGTGTGGGCTTGAGCCGCTATGAAGGGGGCGACCTCGCAAAAAGTATCGTGCCCCAGACTGTGTCCAAAGTGGCCGCGAGAAAAGTGTTTAAAGCCAGCCCGTTGCATGGCCTGGGTGGCTCGATGGTGCACATCACTCAGCAGGTATCCTGGCTTGAGTACCTCCAGCCCTGCGGACAACGCATCAGACAAGGCTTGCATGATCTCGCGGGTGCGCGGTCGAGCTGGGCCGCAACTGAAGGTGCGACCGCTGTCGGAGCTGTAGCCTTCAATCAAGCAGCCCACGTCAAACTTGATCACATCGCCACGCTGAACCACACCACCGCCTTGCCAGGGTAGCGGACCCACGCTGGTGTATTCCCACAGGCCAGACAGGCGCTGCCCGGTGCGCTGCACCTCGGCTTCGACACCAGCCTTCCAGGCGGCTGCAATGGTATCGCGTGAGATACCCTCATGCACTGCAGCGATGGCGGTTCGCATGCCAGCTTCAGCGATAGAAGCGGCTTGTCGCAGCTTGGTGATTTCGCGTGGGGATTTGACAGCCTTGATGGCGCCCAATACGGCACTGCCATCAAGCCAATGGAACTGAGGCAGTTGCTCACGCAAAAGTGCGAAATCGGCAACGGGCCAGAAGTCCAGGTCCAAGCCGATTCGCGCGCCTTGCAAACCTTCTCTGGTCAGTAACTCTCCCAGGCGTGCAAAGGCCAGGCGCGCGTCAAATACTGCGGGGCGCGAGAACCCCTTGTCTCGACCCGCTGCTTGCCAGCCGCGTTCAGCCAGATTGGCGGCACTGTGATGGCTGTCCAACCAGGGTCGGATGTCGGCGGTCTCGACCCAGTCTGGGTGGCTAAGAACTTGCGCCTCTCCGAGCGCAGCACGTGCGGGCGCAGCAAACAGTTCGGTGGCAACAGCCGAGACGGGTCGGCCTGCATCGGCAGGGATTAGCGCTAGGGCCGAGCCGGCACGCCTGAAGAATGACGCCACACCGGGCGCGGCGCCTGTGGCCCACGCATAGCTCTCGGGCTTGGCGACCACCATGGCATCTAGCCCGTGCTCGGTCATCAGCGCTTGGGCGCGAGGTCGCAATATGTCACTCATCAGATTCTCACTTGTAGGACAGCGATGGCAGCCAGGTGGCAATGCCCGGCATGGCCGTCAGCAGGACCAAGCCCAGCATGAGCAACAGCCAATAAGGAAGGGCGCCGATGGAGGCCTGCGCCAAATTCACTTGGTGTTTAGAAATACCCACCAACACAAACAGGTTCATACCCACGGGCGGAGTTAGCATGCCGACCTCGATCATGATGGTAATGACCACGCCCAACCAAACCGCGTCATAGCCCAGTCCGGTAAGCAAGGGAAACACCACAGGCAGTGTCATGACCATCATGGACAGGCCGTCAAAGATCATGCCCAGCAAGAGGTAAATTAGCACCACGACGCTTAGCATGAGCAGCGGCGACAGGCCCACGCTAGAAATGCCTTCAAGCAGTTTTTGCGGCAGCTGCAACACGCTAATGGACTGCGCCAAAATGACCGCACCCAAAAACACAAAGGCAATGACGGCAAAAGTACGGGCCGAGTTGACGAAGGTTTGCATCAGCCGCGCCA
>CAINMN010000040.1 GCA_903850735.1 uncultured Burkholderiales bacterium
GTGCATCAGAACACGCTGTGGAAGCGAATGCCGCCGATGCCGTCAAAGTGCTGCGCGCGCGCAGCATGACCTCGGAGTTCGAGGCTTACAGCAACGAGTTCATTGAAGCCAGCCTGGTCAAGGCCTTGTTCCCTGAGGACAATGTGCGCCGCCGCTTTCTGCGCGCGGTCGGCAAAGGCACGGCCATGGCCGCCATTTCCAGCGTGCTGCCTATCGCCAGCTTGCAAGCCATGGCGCAAGAGAAAGGCTCGCTCGAGAAAAAAGACCTGAAGGTCGGCTTCATCCCCATCACCTGCGCCACGCCTCTGATCATGGCGCATCCCCTGGGCTTTTACCGTCAGCAAGGCCTGAATGTGGAAGTCACGAAAACCGCTGGCTGGGCCCTGATTCGCGACAAGATGCTCAACAAGGAATACGACGCCACGCATTTCTTGTCACCCATGCCCTTGGCCATCAGCATGGGGCTGGGCTCCAACCCCACACCCATGAACGTGGCCACCATCCAGAACGTGAACGGCCAGGCCATCACCCTGGCCATGAAGCACAAGGACAACCGCGACCCGAAAAACTGGAAAGGCTTCAAGCTGGCGGTGCCCTTCGATTACTCGATGCACAACTTCCTGTTGCGCTACTACCTGGCCGAAGCCGGCTTGAACCCCGACACCGATGTGCAAATCCGTGTGGTGCCGCCGCCCGAAATGGTGGCCAACCTGCGCGCTGGCAACATCGATGGCTACCTCGGCCCCGATCCCTTCAACCAGCGTGCCGTGTACGACGAAGTCGGCTTCATCCACTTGCTCACCAAAGACCTGTGGGAAGGCCACCCCTGCTGCGCCTTCGGCACCAGCACCGAGTTCATCCAGAAGAACCCCAACACCTTTGCCGCCCTGTACCGCTCGGTCCTGACCTCCGCGGCGATGGCGCGCGACCCCAAGAACCGCGAACTGATTGCCAAGGTGATCGCGCCGCAGGCTTACCTGAACCAGCCCGAAATCGTGCTGACCCAGGTGTTGACCGGCAAGTTCGCCGATGGCCTGGGCAACTTCAAAAACGTGCCTGACCGCGCCGACTTTGACCCCATGCCCTGGCAGAGCATGGCCGTGTGGATGCTGACCCAAATGCAGCGCTGGGGTTACATCAAGGGCGATGTGAACTACAAGCAAATTGCCGAAAAAGTCTTTTTGCTGACCGACGCGAAAAAGCGCATGAAGGAACTGGACCAGAAGGTGCCCGAAGGCGCTTATCCCAAGTTCAAGATCATGGGCCGCGAGTTTGACCCGGGCAAAGCGGCCGAATACGCCAAGAGCTTCCCCATCAGCAAGGGAGCCTGAAGATGCCCAACTTGCACAGCTTGCAATTCAGGGCCGCGGTCCTGTCGACGCTGATCTTCGTGGCCCTGCTGGGCATCTGGTATGCCGCCACCGCCAACAGCGGTCCCGGCGCCTCGCTGGCTGGCATGACTGCCGAGCAAATCGAGTACGCCAAGATGATGGGCAAAGACCCGGGGGCCAGCAAGTCCAACGGCTTTCCCACCCTGGGTCAAATGGGCGGCACGGTCTGGGGCCATTTGTCCAACCCTTTCTACGACAACGGCCCCAACGACAAAGGCATTGCCATCCAGTTGGCGCATTCGCTGGGTCGCGTGGCCCTGGGCTTTGGCCTGGCGTGTCTGGCCGCGATTCCCTTGGGCTTCATGATTGGCATGTCGCCGCTGTTGCGCCGCGCCCTGGACCCGTTCATTCAGGTGCTCAAGCCGATCTCGCCCTTGGCCTGGATGCCGCTGGCTTTGTACACCATCAAGGACTCCGCCATTTCGGGCATCTTTGTGATCTTCATTTGCTCGATTTGGCCCATGCTGGTGAACACCGCGTTTGGCGTCGCCTCGGTGAAAAAAGACTGGCTCAATGTGGCCGCCACCCTCGAGGTCAATCCCCTGCGCAAAGCGTTCCTGGTGATCCTGCCGGCAGCAGCGCCCACCATCCTCACGGGCATGCGCATCAGCATGGGCATCGCCTGGCTGGTGATCGTGGCCGCTGAAATGCTGGTCGGTGGCACCGGCATTGGCTACTTTGTGTGGAACGAATGGAACAACTTGTCGCTGACCAATGTGATCTTTGCGATCTTGGTCATTGGCGTGGTCGGCATGCTGCTTGACCTGATGTTTGGCCAACTTCAACGCGTGGTGACTTATGTGGAATGACAGCCGTTTGCAATCTGACATCGTTGCATCAAAGCAGGAGTCTCGCGCCATGACAGGCTTTCTCAAGATTGAAAAACTCAGCAAAGCCTACAGCGCAAGCCGCCCTGTGTTTTCAGACGTTTCTTTCACCCTGGAGCGCGGTGAATTTGTCTGCATCATTGGCCATTCGGGTTGTGGCAAGACCACCATCCTGAATGTGCTGGCGGGTCTGGACGAAGCCACGTCGGGCCATGTGTTCATGGACGGCCGGGAAGTGTCCGGGCCGAGCCTGGAGCGCGGCGTGGTGTTTCAGGGCCACGCCCTGATGCCCTGGCTGACCGTGCGTCAAAACATTGCCTTCGCGGTCAAATCGCGTTGGCCCGACATGCCCACCCCCAAGGTCAACGCGCATGTGGAGAAGTTCGTGGGCATGGTGGGCCTGAGCCACGCCATCGACAAAAAACCCAGCCAGTTGTCGGGTGGCATGAAGCAGCGCGTGGGCATTGCCCGCGCCTTCTCCATCCAGCCCAAGATGCTGCTGCTCGACGAGCCCTTTGGCGCACTCGATGCTTTGACCCGCGGCACCATTCAAGACGAGCTGATGCACATCGTTCGCGACACGCAGCAGACCGTCTTCATGATCACCCACGATGTGGACGAAGCCATTTTGTTGGCCGACCGCATCCTGCTGATGAACAACGGTGCCGATACGCCTGATGGCTACAAGCCCGGTGGCATTGCCGAAGTGGTCAACAACCCTTTGCCGCGCAAACGCACGCGCTCAGGCCTGCACCACCTGGACGACTACTACCCCTTGCGCAACCACATCGTGGACTTCCTGGTCACGCGGGCCACAGCGCATTGAACCCCTTTTTCACAACCTCAACCAAACTCACAGGAGCACACATGAACCGCATGGACGTCACCGAAAAAATCATCAGCACCAAGGTGTCCAAGGGCATCAAATGGGAAGAAGTCGCCCAGAAGGTCGGCCTTTCCAAAGAATGGACCACGGCCGCTTGCCTGGGTCAAATGACACTGGACGCCAAGCAAGCCAAAATCATCGGCAAGATTTTTGGCCTCAATGCAGAAGAGCAAAAGTGGCTGCAAGTGGTGCCCTACAAAGGCTCCCTGCCCACCGCTGTGCCGACCGATCCGCTGATTTACCGCTGGTACGAAATCGTCAGCGTGTATGGCACCACCATCAAGGAGCTGATCCACGAAGAGTTCGGTGACGGCATCATGAGCGCGATTGACTTCTCCATGGACATCGTGCGCCAACCCGACCCCAAAGGCGATCGCGTCAACGTGGTCTTGTCTGGCAAATTCCTGCCCTACAAACAATACTGATCACCACCGTCATTGCGAGGCCCCAAAGGGGCCGCGGCAATCTCTCGTCGCAGGCAGATCGCCGCGCTTCGCTCGCGATGACGGGATTTTGGAGGGCTCAGGACGGCGGCGTGTCTCTGGGGTACTCGGCCTGCTGCAGGTGCATCAAGGCCTTGATCACTTCCAGCACCGAATGACGATGCTGAGGACGCAAGGCCATGTAAGTCGCCAGCAAACGAGTCGCCTCCAAGGTCAAGTCGGACTCACCCCATGCGACGCCGCTGAGCTTGGGGTCGTTTTCTCCAAAAACCAAAAACGATGGCGGAACATTCAACCAGGCAGCCAAGGCTTGAATGTTGTGCGATCGTGGCATCGAGCGACCGGTCAACCAATGGCTGACCGAGGCCTCTGTGATGCGCAAGTTCGGGTTGGCGCGCAACAGCTCATGGCGGATGATTTTGGGGCTGGTCGACAAACCCGCACTCACCAGAATGGAAAGCAGTCGCTTGGCGAACAGGGCGTGCGGCGTATCGCTGTGTTTGGCGAGCATTCTTCCGTAATTGGCAAAAATGACTATGCCGCATTTATATCAATTAGTGTGAGTATTGGTACATCAGGGTAAACACTGGCGGGGGCGCTTCAGCCCAGCCAAGTCCACGCCCATCCCAACGCCGCACAGATCCCCATCACTTCCAGCACGCCTCGCTTGAAATACAACAAGGCCACTGTCGCAGCAGCAAACAGCACCAGGGATGGCACATCCAAACGCCCTGCCAAGCCCTCTGGCCAGCCCACATGGCTTAGAAAAAACAAAGCCAAGTTCAACACCACCCCGACCACCGCCGCCGTGATGGCGGTGAGCGGCGCGGTGAATTTCAATTGACCATGCGTGCTTTCAATCCAGGGACCGCCCGCCAAAATCAGAATGAAGGACGGCAAAAAAGTAAACCAGGTCACCAAGCAGGCGGCCAGCGCGCCCGAGGCCACAAGCGTGTCGGGGCCCAAGACCTCTTTCGTCACGCCGCCTAAAAATCCCACGAAGGCCACCACCATGATGAGCGGCCCGGGCGTGCTTTCGCCCAGGGCCAAGCCATCCATCATTTGCGGCGCCGTCAGCCATGCATACTGGTCCACTGCCCCCTGAACCACATAAGGCAGCACCGCATAGGCTCCGCCAAAGGTCAACCAGGCGGCCTTGGTGAAAAACCAGCCCATCTGAGTGAGCGTGTGCTCCCAACCCCAAGACATGGCCAACCCTGCCATGGGCAGCAACCACAGCAATGCACCCCATCCCAGCACGCGCACCAAGCCCTGCCAGGAAAAGCGCGCGTGCAAAGGTGGTGGGGTGTGGTCGTCAACCCAAGCCGGCGCGTGTGCTTGGGTTTGGGCGCTTGCGTGGGGTGCAGAACCGCGCACATCCTGAGGGCGCCACCAGGCAAAGCCCCAACCCGTCAATGCGGCGCCAAGCACCACCCATGGAAATGGAATTTCCGCCACCGAGGTTGCCAGAAACGACAACAAGGCCACCAGCATCAAGGCCGGGTTGCGCAAAGTGCGACTGCCGATGCGATATGCCGCCTGCAACACGATGGCGGCCACGGCAGGCTTGATGCCAGCAAACAGCCCCGCAACCCAAGGCAGGTTGCCCCACACCACATAGACCCACGACAAACCGATGAGCATCGCCAGCGATGGCAAGACAAACAGGCTACCCGCCACCACCCCGCCCCAGCTGCGATGCATCAACCAACCGATGTAGGTCACCAGTTGCTGCGCCTCCGGCCCTGGCAACACCATGCAATAGTTCAGCGCATGCAGGAAGCGTTTTTCTGAAATCCAGCGGCGCCGCTCGACCAGTTCTTGATGCAGCAGGGCAATTTGCCCCGCAGGCCCCCCAAAGCTGATGAAGCCCAGCTTGAACCAGAACGCCAGCGCCTCGCGAAAGGTAACCGGCGCCACAGGCTCCGATGGCATCATGCTCAGCGCTGGCCGTCGTGGACCGACACCTTGTCTTTGGTCAAGCCACCCAGGCGCGAGTGCACACGCCCGCCGGTGCCCATGACCAAGGCAAACAAAATTTCTTTGGGACGGGGTGCATCCTGAATGCCCACCTCGATGCTGTTGAAATGGCTGCGCACATAGCAGGCATGGATGTAATGCACAGGCACCATCAAACGGTAACCCGTGCCCGCCACGGCTTTGGCGGCCGGCACAATGGCCTTGGGGTCGCCCAGCACCGATCGCATGGCCCAGCCACCCGCTTCGTGCCACACCGCACCATGCTCCATTTCACCATCCACGCCCACAATGGCGGCCTTGCTGTACACCTCGACGTTGTCACGGCCCAGGGTGTCCACCAGCTCTTGCGCCAAGGTGGTTCCCAAGGAACGCAACTCTGCCATGAAGGGCAGCAGGTCCGGCTCGTAACGTCCGGCGTAAGGGTTGCGAATGACGGCGCAGGCTGCGGCCATTTTGAGGGGCTCGGCCACCGCAGGCCCACCCTCATGGTAGGTGGTCTCGATGGTCAGGCTGCGTTTACGGATTTCAATCAGGGACATGGCGGTTTCTCCTTGCCCTGAATACTACACGCTTCGGCTCAGGCCAGCGCCTTCAGCAAATCATCGCGACGAATCGGCTTGACCAGCACATCGTCAAAGCCTGCCGCCAGAAAGTCGTGGGTTTGTTGCTCCATACCGTGGGCAGTGTAGGCAATCAGGCGCACTTGGGCCCATATGGGCGTTTGGCGAATCTGGCGACAGATGTCCACGCCGCTGACCTTGGGCAAAGAAATGTCCAGCAGCACATGGGTGATGGGCTCTTGGGCCATCAGCGCCATCGCTTCCTCGCCATTGCTGCATTCGTGAATGACATCGCCGAGGGCGCGCAGGATCATGCCTGGCAGCATGCGGTTTGTCATCACGTCGTCCACAATCAACACATGGCGTGTCATGCTGTACCCTCCCCCTCGCCAGGCAAGGGCAAGCTGAAAAAGAAAATGCTGCCCACATTGGGCGATGAATTGAAGCCCATTTCGCCGCCCATGAATTCCACCCATTTTTTGGCCAGCGCAAGGCCCAGGCCGGCGCCGGCATAGGGGGTGCGAATGTAATCCTCGTTCTGCCAGAAACGCTGGAAAACGGAGCTGTGCTTGTCCAAAGGAATCCCCACGCCCGTATCCTGCACAGAAAAAACCAGGCTGTGAAAAGGCGCGCGGTATTCAATGGCCACTTTCACCTCTCCCCCCTCGCGACTGAACTTGATGGCGTTGTGCAGCAACTGCTTCATCACCTTGCTCAAGTGATTGCGGTCCAGCCAAACCGATGGCGGCAGGTTGGCATGGGGTTGCGGCACCAGGCGCACATCCAGGGCCGCCGCTTGCGCGCGGTGCTGCACCAGCATGTCCAACAGCCACTCCGTGAGCGAAAAATGTGTGGGCGTGTGCACCACCTGCCCCGCCTCCAATTGGCTCCAGTCCAGCCAGGCGTTGACCAAGTCCAGCAACTGGTTGCCGCTCTCAAAAATGATTTGTGACGGAAACCGAATCATGGGCTCCGTGGCGTTGTGGTAGATGTATTCCGAGTAGCCGATGATGTCGTTCAGTGGCGTTCGCAACTGCGGCGAAATCGCCGTCAAAAAATCCTTCTGCAAACTCAGGTCCAGCGATTGACCCTTGGCGCGGCCCACAGCGCGCCGCCAAACCTGCCACCAGCGAAGGTTTGAATGCATGGCCATCAGATTTGCAAAGCCCTGCGAATGGAAAACCCCAACGAGGATATGTTCAGCGGCTTTTGCAAAATATCGTGGACTGCACGCTCTTTGTAAGCCGCTCGCGAGAGGTCATCCACATGCCCCGAATACACCAACACAATGGGCTTGATCAACAAGCTGGGGCGCAGATAATCCAGCAACTCCCAACCTTGAACACCACCAATGTCGTGGTCCAGCAAAATCAAGTCAAAGGCCACCCGCTTGGACAGGTCGATGGCCGTGTGAACGCTGGCGGCTTGGTAAAACTTAATGTGGAGATCGAACGGCCGACAGGCCACCTCGGCAATTTTCAGCACGGTGCTGTCGTCGTCCACCGCTAAAAAATTAAAATTTGTTTTCACTTCGCGTGCTCTTGAACGGATGGCTTCGACCATTGGGACAACAACGATCGAAGTTTGGAAAAAGAAATCGGTTTGGCCATGTAATCGTTCATGCCACTTTGCATGGCTGCCTCAATGTCTTTGTCAAAGGCATAACCACTGAGGGCAATCATCACGGCGTGTTGGCTGGGGCCCGCTTGCGCTCGAATGGCTTGTGCGGCTTCCAGCCCGGACATCACCGGCATGTCCACATCCATCAAGATGACGTCAAACGGCTGTGCCAAAGCCAACTGCAATGCCGCCTGGCCATCGGCAGCTTCTTGCATCTGGTGCCCCTCTTTGCGCAACGCGCGCAAAATCATTTGCCGGTTCATGTCCACATCGTCCACCACCAGCAAACGCAGGGGCCGCACAAACGCCGCCACCTCTTGGCTGACCGTGCCCGAGGGCAAGTCCACACGGGGGAAATTCACATCGATTTCAAAGCGCGTTCCTTCGCCCAGCGTGGAAGCCACACGCACCTGGCCGTGCATCGCATCCATCAGGCCTTTCACGATGGCCAGACCCAGCCCGCTGCCGCCAAAGCGCCGATACACCCCCGGGTCCAATTGCTCAAAGCGCTGGAACAGTTTGCCCAGCGCTTGCTCGGACATGCCAATCCCGTTGTCCTGGACCTCGACCCACAAGCCGGCTTGATCGCCCTCAAGCCGCTTGAGCTTGACCGACAAAGCCACCGCCCCTTGCGGCGCGAATTTCATGGCATTCGACAACAGGTTGTGCAACACCTGCCGCAAGCGGGTCGGGTCGCCCAGAATTTGAAAGCCCTCATCGGCATCCACCGTCACCCGAAAATCAATCCCGCGCTGCCGTGCCTCCACATGGTAGAGCGAGACACTGGACTCGATCAACTCGCCGAGGCTGAAGGGCCGCACCTCGATTTGAATCTTGCCCGCCTCGATTTTTGAAAAATCCAGAATGTCGTTCAAGATGCGCGTCAAGGTCTGCGCCGTCTCCATGATCTTGCGCACATCGGCCTTGTGGCCTGCATCGGTCAATTCCTCGTAGAGGTTTTGGGTGAAGCCCAAAATGCCATTCAAGGGCGTGCGGATTTCATGGCTCATGGTGGCCAAAAATTGCGACTTGGCTTTGTCGGCCATCTTGGCCTGTTGCTTGGCCAGCACCAAATCCGACACATCCACCGCCACACCCTCCCAGGTCTTGCGACCGTTGGCTTGCAGCCGCGCATGGCCATTGGCCCGCATGTGGCGCTGCACGCCATCCTCCCCTTGCACCTGGAACACCACATCCAGCATCGATTGCTCTTTCACCTGGCGCCAAATTTCTTGCCCTTTGGCTTGCCGATCTTGCGGATTCAGTCGCTCAAAGAACGCTTCTGCGGGCAAAGGCATGTGCGTCAAGTCCAAGCCCAGGTAGTGGGTGGCCGACGGTGTCAGGTAGGTGAAGCCGTAGCGGTTGTCGCGCATCAACTCCAGGCGAAACAAAATGCCGGGGAAACTCTTGGTCAAGCCCGTCAAGTTCTGGCGCAGCTCGTCAAAGGCATGGGCCAGGGCACGTTCGCGCGCATCCATTTTGCGCAGCAAGCCATTCAGCGCCTGTGCCAGGGCAAGCCCAGCCACATCGCCCTGCCCCACGCTCAGGGGCCTGGCCAACTCACTTGGCTTGCCCGCCACTCTCTGTTGAATTTCTTGTGCCAGCGCATGCCATTCGCAGCGCCACCGCCAGCGTTGCACACCCCAAAGCGCCGCCTGCAACCCTAAGCAGAGTGCGCCGGTCGCCAGCCACAGCCCAGGCGCTTGCTGCCAAGCCATGACGGCCAAAAACCCCAGGCTGCATGCCCATAAACTGGCATGCAGCCATGGTAGCCACCAAAAATTTTCAAAATCTTTCACACGCAAAATGAGTTTCATCTCATGTTCAACATCGATTTGAGAATAGTCTCAAATTTCACTTTTTTAGTGACTTAAAGTCGGTACTTCCGTGCGCGAAACTGTCAAAATTCCTGTATGGAAACACTGAATGCCGCTGTCCTCGGCGAGTTGCAATCGTTCATGAATGCGGATGAATTCATTGAATTCATGGATGAAGCGCATCGAAAATTACACCAGCAAGCGCCGGTTCTGCTGACATGCATCGCCGATCAACATTGGGACGAGGCACGCCGCCTGGCCCATCGGCTCAAAGGCATGTTGGGAAGCTTGGGGTGCGAGAAACTGGCTGCGGCGCTCAACAGTGTGGAGGAAGGGCTGCGCCAAAACCCGCCCCTGCTGCCACAGGTTCAGACCATGGCAGAACTGGCGTTCACCATTCAGGAAACTCTGTCAACGCTCAAGCAACAAATCGGGTTTGCAGAAGCATCATCTGACAAATCTTCTTGTTGACCCTTAATATCAGGCCTTGGCGCACCCGCTCTTTGGCCATGGCCGCTTGGGCGTCTGCACACACCCAGGCGTTGAATGCGTTCTTGTGAATCATCTTTTCACTTGCTTTTTCAGTTGTTTCTAAAATCGAGGGTCAAATTCCAAATTTTTCCGTCGACCAGGACAATGACCTGAAAAGTTTCAATGCCCAAAGGCACGCTACGGACAATGAACACCTGGAGCAATGGGTCAAAGCTCAACCATGGCGGTAACCCGGTGGCACGCACGGTTGCCTGGCTTGCCCCGCTCAGCTCCTGTGGCATCGGAATTTGAATGGTTTGACCTGGTGCTGGCAACGCCTGGTTGATCTTCAGCGTCGCGACACCCAGGGTGTTTTCTTGCGGTATCGCAAAGATGGTCAATGGGCTAGATGTCCGCTTTTCTTTCAGTGGCACTGACGCTGGCTGTGGCGGTGGCGCTGGATCTGCCGGCGGTGACGGTGGTGGTAACTTATCAAACAGTTGTTGAATCAGCGGCACAACAGGGGTCGCAGCCACAATGCTCAATTGCCCATCCTCAAAACCAAGACTGTAGTTGCGCGCGGTCAAACCCTTGGGCTGAATTGTGTACGTGCCCACATTCACTGCCCCTTGGCTGGTGCCTGCGTAAACCAAAACCCCCGACAGCACTGTTTCTGACTCGCCTGCCACAAACCCACTGTAGGTCACGCCCTTGCCACCGCTGTATGCCACGCTGTCGTAGGTCCGCGCGTCATTGTTGGCCACAATGCGCAAGGCCTTGGGCGTGATGTCAGCTGTTGTGTTTGGCTCGGCAAGGGTGTAGTTGCTGTTGTTCAGCGTCAGCCCCTTGACTGTCACGGGTTTGTTGATGCCTGCATTAGGGTCTGGAAAATTGGCAGTGGGGTTGTTTAGCACCAACTTGACGGTATCTGCTGCGTAATACCTGTAGTCGGTGCTTGAAGTGGCGTCGCCCAGCAAAATACCAAAGTTGACGATGGTTGCGGTGGTGTCGCCGTCGTAGACCTTGTTTATGGTTTGTAGGCCGTTGAGTGTGAGCACTTTGGGCCTGATACTCGCGGGCGCATTCGTCAGATTCAACGCGGGTAACTTGTAGTTGCTCGCCACCCCCCCA
>CAINMN010000041.1 GCA_903850735.1 uncultured Burkholderiales bacterium
AAGTCATGCATCCTACCCCGAGATGCCCACCGATGTGCGTCGGGCGCGAGACAGCCTGGTGCTCAGGCCTTGGTGAAATTGAACTCGCCTGGCGCGCGCACCGGATCCACCTGCACCGAAATGACATCCTTGGGCAGGAAACGACCTTCCAGCAGCAACTTGGACAAGGGGTTTTCGATGCGCTGCTGAATGGCGCGCTTGAGCGGGCGCGCCCCGAACACCGGGTCAAAGCCCACCTTGGCCAGCTCGGCCAGCGAAGCCGCTGACACGTCCAGGCTGAGCTCGAGCTTGGCCAGGCGTTGGGCCAGCACACTCAACTGAATGTCGGCAATGCGGGCGATGTGGTTGGCATCCAGCGAATGGAAGACCACGGTCTCGTCGATGCGGTTCAGGAACTCGGGGCGGAAATGCGACTTCAGCTCATCCCAGACCGCGTCCTTGATGTCCTGCGGGTCCTGGCCCACCATGCTTTGGATGATGGGCGAGCCGATGTTGGAAGTCATGACGATGACGGTGTTCTTGAAGTCCACGGTGCGGCCCTGACCATCGGTCAGGCGGCCATCGTCGAGCACTTGCAACAGCACATTGAACACATCAGGATGGGCTTTTTCGACCTCGTCCAACAGGACCACGCTGTAGGGCTTGCGTCGCACGGCTTCGGTCAGGTAGCCGCCCTCGTCGTACCCCACATAGCCCGGCGGCGCGCCGATCAGGCGACTGACCGTGTGCTTCTCCATGAACTCGCTCATGTCGATGCGGATCATGTGCTCTTCGCTGTCAAACAAGAAGCCGGCCAGTGCCTTGCACAGCTCGGTCTTGCCCACGCCGGTGGGGCCCAGGAACAAGAACGAGCCGGTAGGACGGTTGGGGTCGCCCAAGCCGGCACGCGAGCGCCGGATGGCGTTGGCCACTGCCACAATGGCTTCGTCTTGGCCGACCACGCGCTGGTGCAGCCGATCCTCCATTTGCAAGAGCTTGTCACGCTCACCCTGCATCAGCTTGGAGACCGGAATGCCGGTGGCACGCGCCACCACTTCGGCAATCTCTTCAGCACCGACCTGGGTGCGCAACAAGCGCGGGCCGCCCGAGGCGTTCATGCCCTTGCTCTCCTTGGCTGTCGCCTCTTTGTGACGTTTTTCCAGCTCGGGCAGGCGACCATATTGCAATTCCGCCACCTTGTTGAAATCGCCCTTGCGGGTGAATTCCTCGATTTGAAAGCGCAAGCGGTCCATTTCCTCTTTGATGTGCGCACTGCCCTGCGCAGAGGCTTTTTCCGATTTCCAGATTTCTTCCAGGTCGGCGTATTCCTTTTCCAGCTTGACCATCTCCTCTTCGAGCAAGCCCAGTCGCTTTTGGGAAGCTTCGTCGGTTTCTTTTTTGACGGCCTCGCGCTCGATCTTCAGCTGGATGAGGCGGCGATCCAGGCGGTCCATGACCTCGGGCTTGGAATCGATTTCAATCTTGATTTTGGCGGCCGCCTCGTCGATCAGATCAATGGCTTTGTCGGGCAAGAAACGGTCGGTGATGTAGCGGTTGGACAACTCTGCGGCTGCCACGATGGCTGGGTCGGTGATTTCCACGCCATGGTGCACTTCGTATTTTTCTTGCAAGCCGCGCAAAATGGCGATGGTGGCCTCCACACTGGGTTCGCCCACAATGATCTTTTGAAAGCGGCGCTCCAGGGCCGCGTCTTTCTCAATGTATTTGCGGTATTCGTCCAGGGTGGTGGCGCCCACGCAATGCAACTCCCCGCGTGCCAGGGCGGGCTTGAGCATGTTGCCGGCATCCATGGCGCCTTCGGCCTTGCCAGCGCCCACCATGGTGTGCAGCTCATCGATGAAGACGATGGTCTGGCCTTCGTCCTTGGCCAGTTCATTGAGCACGGTTTTCAGCCGCTCCTCGAACTCCCCCCTGAACTTGGCGCCTGCGAGCAAAGCGGCCATGTCAAGTGACAGCACGCGCTTGCCTTTGAGCGACTCGGGCACTTCGCCCGCCACAATGCGCTGCGCCAAGCCTTCGACGATGGCGGTTTTGCCCACCCCCGGCTCACCGATCAGCACGGGGTTGTTTTTGGTGCGGCGCTGCAGGACTTGAATCGCCCGGCGGATTTCGTCATCGCGCCCAATGACGGGATCGAGCTTGCCGTTGCGCGCGCGCTCGGTCAGGTCGACGCAGTATTTTTTCAGGGCTTCGCGCTGCCCTTCTGACTCGGCGCTTTCCACTTTTTGGCCGCCACGGACAGTTTGGATGGCGGACTCCATGGACTTTCGGGACAGGCCATGCTCCTTGGCCATCTTGCCCGCATCGCCCTTGTTGTCACAAAGGGCCAGCAAGAACAGTTCGCTGGCGATGAATTGGTCGCCGCGCTTGAGGGCCTCTTTTTCGGCAGCTTGAATCAGGGACACCAGATCGCGCCCCACCTGGACCTGCTCTTGCCCTTGCACTTGCGGCAGGCGCTTCATGGCCGCCTCGGCAGCGGTCAGCAAGCCACCCACATTCACACCCGCGCGCTGCAGCAAGGATTTGGGGCCGTCCTCCTGACGTAACATGGCCACCAGCAAATGCGCGGGTTCGATGTAGGCGTGGTCAGCCCCCAGGGCCAACGTCTGGGCCTCGCCCAGGGCCTCCTGAAATTTTGTGGTCAGTTTGTCGAGTCGCATGGCTTTTCTTGGAAAATGATGGAATTGGGATGCACCTGAGGTTGTCGAGGCTATTTTCAAGAGATGACAAGGCGCGTCCTGTTTGATACAACACAAAGAATGAACATACACCAGTTATCGCTGTTGCACGACCCGATCCAGGACCGCATCTTGTTGCGCATCAGCACCACCGATCGTGAGGAAATCAGGATCTGGCTCACCCGCCGCCTGACCCTGGGCCTGCAACCTTACCTTCAGCGTGCCAGTGTGGACCTGATCGCCAAGGAAGCCAGCGTGGAGACCACCTTGCCGACCCCGCAAGCCAAGGAAATGCTGGCAGAGTTCAAGCAACAAGAAAACCTGCAAAAAGCCGACTTTGCCACGCCCTATGAAGAACCCGTGAAGTTTTTGCTGGGGGAAAACCCATTGCTGGTGACCGACATCCAAATTTCTCCCCAGACCGATGGCACCTTGGTACTGGGTTTTCAGGAAAAAATCGGCGAACCGCCCCACCGCGCCTTTCAAGTCAAAGTGAAATCCGAGTTGGTCATTGGTTTGCAGCACCTGCTCAAGGATGCTGTGGCCAAGTCTGGATGGCTGCAGGTCGAGGCGGTGGTCAAGCCTCAGGAAAAAGAGCCCGAGGTCGTTGCGCCGACGCAGCGCCCCACCTATTTGAACTAAGCAGCATTCTGGGCCTGTATGCCCCAGCGTGCCAGGGCCTGGTCATCGCTGACGCGGGCATCGACCCAGCGGGCGCCTTGCGGGGTGAGCTCTTTTTTCCAGAACGGCGCCTGGGTCTTGAGGTAATCCATGAGGAATTCACAGGCCTGAAAGCTCTGGCCGCGGTGGGCGGAGGTCACAGCCACCATCACGATTTGGTCCAGGGGTTGCATCAACCCGACGCGGTGAATGACCAAGGCTGCATGAATGTCAAACCGCTCTCGCGCTTGCGCCATCAGGTGCGCTATGGATTTTTCGGTCATGCCCGGGTAGTGTTCCAACTCGAGGGTGGCCACCTGGCTGCCCTCGTTGCGGTCACGCACCGTCCCAACAAAACTGCAGACCGCGCCCACGCGCTTGTCGCCCGCGCGCAAAGTTGCCAACTCCTGGCTGACATCAAAATCTTCTGCCTGAATGCGTACAGAAAAGCTCATGCCTTAGCCCCCCGTGACAGGCGGGAAAAACGCCAACTCGCAGCCCTCATGCAATCGGGCCGACGGGTCACACAGGACTTGGTCGAGCGCCGTGCGCACCGCCCTGCCCTGCGCCAGGGCTTCGGCATAGGCGCCCCCGCGCAAGCGCAACTCTTCACGCAGCTCAGCGACGGTTTGCGACTGGGTTTGCACTTCTTCTGTGCCCAGCCCAATGGCTTCGCGAATGGCCGCAAAGTAGCGCAAATGGACTTTCATGACTGCCACTCTGCCAAAGAAATGAAAGACACCGTGTCCCCTGCGCGGATGGTCTGTCCTGGCGGGTTGTCCACCACACCATCGCCCCAGACCGCCGAGGTCAGCACGCCCGAGCTTTGGTTGGGAAACAGATCCAGGCCGCCGTTGGCATTGCGACGCACCCGCAGAAACTCGCGGCGTTTGTCGGCGCGCGGCCAATCAAAATGGGCTTGCATGCGTTGCTGAGGAGCGACCAAGCAGGTGGCGCCTTGCAAAGCCAGCACAAAGGGGCGCACCAACAGCAAGAAGGTCACAAAGCTGGACACCGGGTTGCCCGGCAGCCCCATGAAGTGGGCGCTGGAAGCGCCCACTGAGCGGCGAATGGCGCCAAAGGCAAAAGGTTTGCCAGGCTTGATGGCCAGCGACCACAGGGTCAATTCGCCCCATTTTTCCACGGCGGGTTTGACATGGTCCTCTTCCCCCACCGACACGCCGCCGCTGGTCAAAATCAAGTCGTGGTGCTCGGCAGCAGCGCGCAAGGCAGCTTCGGTGGCTTCGCGCCGATCGGGCACGATGCCCAGGTCGCTGACCTCACAGCCCAAGCGCTGCAACAGCGCACGCAAGAAAAACCGGTTGGAGTTGTAGATGGCGCCAGGCTGCATGGCCTCGGGCGCAACCTCGCCGGGCATGACCAACTCATCGCCAGTAGAGAACAAGGCCACGCGGGGGCGAGGCGCCACTTTCAAGCTTGCCAGGCCAATGCTGGCGGCCAAGCCCAAGGCCGCGGGTGACAAGCGGTCGCCGCGCGAAAGCACGCGGTCGCCGCGCGCCACATCTTCGCCACTGCGGCGAATCCATTGACCTGAGGCTGGCACTTGCTGAACGCGCACGGTGTCGCCCTCGGCCACACAGTCTTCTTGCATGACCACGGCATCGGCGCCCTGCGGAATGGGGGCACCCGTGAAAATGCGGGCAGCTTCGCCCGCGTTCAGCGGCAGGCCATGTGTGCCCGCAGGGATGCGCTGCGTCACCTTCAAAACGACGCCAGGTGCGCTCACGTCGGCGCAGCGAACGGCATAACCATCCATGGAACTGTTGTCTTGCGGGGGCACTTGCAGGGCCGACAACAAATCCTCTGCCAGCACACGCCCATCGCCTTCAAAGGTGGACACTTCGTCCACGCCCGGCAAGGGCTGGGCACGTACCAGCAACAGTGGCAAGGCTTCGTCCAGGGACAGCAATGGCGGTCGGCTCATAGGAATTCAGGCGCGGAATAATGGAATCGGTCCTGATTGTGGATCAACCACTCGGCCACCGCGTGCGGGTCGTTCAAATCCAGCACAGGCCGCAGGGTGGCCTGGGGCAAAGCGTCGGCAGAATCGGTCGCAATGGCCACCACGAAATCATCTTCGGGGTAGCGCGCTGGCCGCTTGGCAGAGGCTCGCCAGATTTCCACTTTGAGCACATCGCTTTCCTTGAAGCCTTCCACCAGCACCCAGTCGACGCCGTCGTACAGCTCGGCGATCAGGTGGTGCACCGACAAATTCGCTTCTTGCTCAAACTGCCTTTGCAAGACCAGTCGGCGGTTGGACGCCACGACGACCTCGAAAGCGCCGGCTTCGCGATGCCGGTAACTGTCTTTGCCCGGTTGGTCAACGTCAAAGCTGTGGTGGGCATGCTTGACCACCGAGACGCGCAAGCCTCGGTGGCGCAACTCCAGCACCAGGCGCTCCACCAAAGTGGTTTTACCGGCGCCGGAGTAACCGGCAAAGCCCACAACCTTCATGCGCAGTGCGTTTCGATCAATTGCTTCACACGCTGCACATCCACGGGCATCACTTGCACGCGCCGTGGCAAAGCCTCCATGCCTTCAAAGCGTGCCGGGCGATCGGGCTCTTGGCCCAAGGCTTCCACCAAGGTGGCGGCAAATTTGATGGGCAGCGCCGTCTCCAGCACCAGCATGGGCGTGGCCTCTTGCATGTACGCTCTGGCTACCCTGACACCATCTGCCGTGTGCGGGTCGATCATCTGGCCAAAGCGCTGGTAGGTGTCTTGGATTGTGGCGAGGCGATTGGCATGCAAGCTGCGGCCACTGGCAAAGCCAAAGCGCTCAGCGGCTTGCTTGAACAAGGGGTCCTGACTGAGGTCAAATTGGCCTTGGCTGGACAACTGTTCGCCAAACAAAGCGCGCGTGCGCTCGGCATCACGCCCGAGCAGGTCGAACACAAAGCGCTCGAAATTGCTGGCCTTGGAAATGTCCATGGACGGGCTGGAGGTTTCGTGGGTGTCGGCCCCCGCGCGGACACGGTAGATGCCGGTGCGGAAAAACTCGTCGAGCACATCGTTTTCGTTGGTGGCCACCACCAGCTTTTCAATGGGCAGACCCATCATGCGGGCCACATGGCCGGCGCAGACATTGCCGAAGTTGCCACTGGGCACTGAGAAGCTCACGCGCTGGGCATTGTTTTGGGTGACCTGAAAATAGCCGGCAAAGTAGTAAACCACCTGCGCCAGCAAGCGCGCCCAATTGATGGAGTTGACGGTGCCAATGCGGTAGCGACGCTTGAAAGCCAGGTCGTTGGAAACCGCCTTGACGATGTCCTGGCAATCGTCAAACACGCCCTCAATGGCGATGTTGTGGATGTTCTCGTCTTGCAGGCTGAACATCTGCGCCTGCTGAAACGGGCTCATGCGCCCGTGCGGGCTGGTCATGAAGACGCGCACGCCCTGCTTGCCGCGCATGGCGTACTCGGCGGCGCTGCCGGTGTCGCCCGAGGTGGCGCCCAGAATGTTGAGTTGTTCGCCGCGGCGCGCCAGTTCGTATTCGAACAGGTTGCCCAGCAACTGCATGGCCATGTCCTTGAAAGCCAGGGTTGGCCCGTTGGAGAGGGCTTCCAGGTAGAGGCCTTTTTCCAGGGGACGCACCGGCACAATTTCGCGGGAGCCAAACACCGCCTCGGTATAAGTTTTGCGGCACAGCCCGCGAAGATCTTGCGCAGGAATGTCATCGATGAAGCGCGACAGGATTTCAAAGGCCAGGTCCGCATAGCCCTGCTCGGCATAGACACGGCGCCATTGGCTCAAGGTGTTGTCATCGATGCGGGGGTAGGACTCGGGCAGGTACAGGCCGCCGTCGGGCGCCAGGCCCTCCAACAAAATTTCACAAAAACGACGGCGCTCGGGATGGCCCCGGGTGGACAAGTACAGCATCAGTTCAGGTCTTCCTTGCGGATGCGGGTGATGGGGGCCAACACCGTGCTGAGTTGCTGCATCTGCGCGATGGCGGCATTCATGCGCGACTCCACACAGTCGTGTGTGAGGATGATGAGGTCGGTCTGGTTTTCACCTTCACCGGCCGCACGCTGCAACACCGCCTCGATGCTGATGCCCGATTCGGCCAGGATGCCGGTCACGCGGGCCAACACGCCCGCCTCATCGGCCACGCGCAAGCGCAGGTAGTAACTGGTCACGACATCGGCCATGGGCAGCACTTTGACGTCGCTGATGGCATCGGGTTGGAACGCCAGGTGCGGCACCCGGTTCAGCGGGTCGGCCGTGTGCAAGCGTGTGATGTCCACCAAGTCGGCGATGACGGCGCTGGCGGTGGGCTCGCTGCCGGCACCCTTGCCGTAATACAGCGTGGTGCCCACGGCGTCGGCTTGCACCATCACCGCGTTCATGGCGCCTTCCACATTGGCAATCAAGCGCTTGGCAGGCACCAGGCAGGGGTGCACGCGCAACTCGACCCCGGAGGCCACGCGCTTGGCGATGCCCAACAGCTTGATGCGATAACCCAGTTGCTCGGCATAGCGAATGTCTTGCGCTTCCAAGCGGGTGATGCCCTCGACATAGGCCTTGTCGAATTGCACGGCAATGCCAAAGGCAATGGCCGACATGATGGTGGCTTTGTGCGCCGCATCCACGCCTTCGATGTCAAAGGTCGGGTCGGCTTCCGCATAGCCCAGGGCCTGGGCCTGCTTGAGCACTTCGTCAAACGGCAGGCCCTTGTCGCGCATTTCGGACAGGATGAAGTTGGTGGTGCCGTTGATGATGCCGGCAATCCATTGAATGCGGTTGGCGGTCAGGCCTTCACGCAAGGCCTTGATGATGGGAATGCCACCGGCGACAGCCGCCTCAAAGGCCACCATCACGCCTTTGCGGCGGGCGGCTTCAAAAATTTCCGTGCCATGCACGGCCAGCAAAGCCTTGTTGGCGGTAACCACATGCTTGCCTGCGGCAAT
>CAINMN010000042.1 GCA_903850735.1 uncultured Burkholderiales bacterium
CAAGCCTTGCACAAAGCTTTGAGTGAAGTGGCCAACGATCCCGCGGTGCGCGCTGCACTGGAAGCGCAGGCCATGGTGGTGCCTCGCCCCCAGCCGCTGACCGCCATGCACAAGGTGTACGGCGACAACATCACACGCTACCGAGCGATCGCTAAGGCTATCAACTTGCAACCCGAGTAATGCCACAAAGGGTCGTGCTGTGAGCAACATTGAATCGATCCGACAACATACGCTGGTCGCGCTGGAATATGTGGGCACCGCTGCTTTCGCTGTTTCTGGGGTATGGGGTGCCATTCGCAAGCGCATGGACATTGTGGGCATTTGCGTCTGCGGCTTTTTGGCTGCATTTGGTGGCGGGACCCTGCGTGATGTTCTGATCGATCGGCGCCCTTTTTTCTGGGTGGAGCATCAAGAAGTGTTGTTGGGCATCTTGCTGCTGTGTGTGGCCTGCGCTACCTTTTTCAAACAACACCATCTGGAGAGCAGTGAAAAGCTGTTGTCCATTCCGGATGCGCTTGGCCTGGGATTGTTTTGCACCACGGGGCTGCACTTGTCCTGGAGCATGGGGCAGCCGCCTGCTGTGGCCATCATGATGGGCGTCATCACCGGAACCTTCGGCGGTGTATTGCGAGACATGGTTTGCAATGAAATTCCCAGCCTCTTCAGGGATCACCGGCCCTACGCTCTTTGTGCGCTGTTGGGTGCGATTGTTTACGCTTTATTGGCTTCTTTGGAACTGCCTGAATGGGTGCCATTGGCAGCTTGCACCATCGCAACGACCGGCACAAGGCTGGTGACGCTTTGGCTGGATTTGAAATTGCCGTCGGTTGACTTTGAATAAAAAGTCTGCAGTCTAAGGAGCGAGATCGCTCTTTTTAGCTTAGCGGATACAGCTTGTCTTTCGAATACTCAAAATGAATGGGTAAGTGGCTGATCCTAACTAAGCATGCTAGGTTAGCGGACTATGGCTAACCTATCAGCGCCACCTTGATATTCACACTTTCGTTGAAAGGTAGGGCTCTTGCCGCTAATCTCCTGTATTGATAATATTGTGAATCGCAACTCAAGTAAGGATGAATCAATGCAAAACGCTTACCTCCGTTTTCTGAAGTTCGTCAATAAACTGGATGAAACTCATCCTGTTGGAGATGTGGATTCAACTGCCAGAGAATTGTTGGACGTGATTTCAATTTGCCACAGCGATGGACACGCCCTGACAGTGACCAGTGCGATGAAACTGAATTTTTTGGCCAGTCCCGCAACAATTCATAAAAAATAGAAGAACTTAAAAACGAGGACTTGTTTCTTCAGTTTGCAAAGATGGCAACAACCGAACCAAGTATCTTGTGCCCACAGACCTTGCTTACAAACGTTACGAGTTCATTGAGGAAATTCTGACAAAAAAATTGATGTCAAAAAACATCGTTTTGCCAGATTGAATTCATGAAATTAACCGACAGCAAGGCTCTCAAGTTTCTTGTCATTACTTTTACTTTTGGCATTGTCTATGCCATCAACAATGCGTTAACTCCTTGGCTACTTCTGGTTCCAGGCGCTCATCTGGTACACATACCCAGTGGCATCAAGTTGATTCTGGTTATTTTGTTTGAAAAGATGGGCGCTTGCAGTATTGCTGTTGTTTCGCTGGCAGCAGGCGCACTTTTTTACTTTCCAGGTCAATATTTTCTCAATTTTGAGTTGGCCTTGGTCAATGCGTTAGCGCCTTATTGGACGGTCGCTTTGTTTACCCATGCCAAGGGAATAGACGGGTGGATTCAAAGCCTTACCCAACAAAAAATGATAGCCATTGCTTTACTGTATTCAATGCTCAACAGCGCATTGAATCAGCTTGTTTTTTACTGGAGCCATTTGACCGCCGATATCCTGAGTGGGTTTGCAGTCATGTTCGTTGGCGATGTCACCGGTGTGCTCATTGTCATCATGTTGTTAAGAATAGCTGGGAGGGTGCTTAAGCGCCGTTCATCACTTTGACTGCACTGGAGCTAGGTTTGATCTCTGAACTGCAAAGTTCACCATCTGACCAGTTCAGCTGTCAGTCAAGGCTTGATCAAACCCAACCCTGGCGCCACACGCTGTCGTTCTGCAATTCACGCCAATGGATGATCTGCGTGGCTTTGGAAAACACCGCTTCGATTTCCACCCGCTCAATGGGATCGGTGTCCAGCTCAGGTTGAATCACACGGCTGACCAAAAAGTGCTTTTGCTTGGCCACAGGTTTGACCGCCGTCCATTTCGTCAGCAGCAGTTTTTTGGGGTTCAAAGGGTTCATGACAGAAGGCTTCTGAGCTAGCGCGACTTTAAGCCGCCATGAAAATAGTAAATTAACACAATGCTTCAAAGCATACGAATCCAAGGCCACTTGCAGTGGACCATCCACCTAATCTTTTGAGATTCCCAATGGAAAACGCCTTCGAGTGTTCATGTCTTTTCTCATATAAATCATCCAGAATTTTTCGCGGTGATGAATTTTTGACAAATGCCTCGAAAATCATTTTTTCAACTCTTCGGAAAGGCTTTAATGCTCCTCCGCCAATGAGGAGATATTCAAGCCATCCTTTTTTTTGCATTCTGCGCTTTGTTGCTTGGACTTCTTCCGCGGACGGTAAGCTGACATTTAGGCTTGGAACTGACTTTTTTTTGAAAAGCATTTTTAGATTGCCACTATCTTCCGTTCGTACAAGGTCAAAATACTGACTTGCCGAGCTTTTCAAAGTAAATTTTGAGTAATAAAAAAGATGGGCTTTAAAGTAGATGTTGTGAGGTGAAGCGTCTGCTTGCAATATGTTGGGCACCTCAATAAAAAGGTAGCCATTGTCTTTGACGCACCTGTGCAGCTTTCGCATGACATCCTGAGGGTTCGCCATGTGCTCAAACACATGAAACATCGTCAAAATATCGGCAGAGGAATCCTCTAGATCCGATAGCATCGCTGTTTGAACTTCCACGCCGTATTGTTCTTTGGAGAATTCGGAATAGCCAATGTTAGGTTCAATGCCTTTTGCATCAAGGCCACGTTTTTTGGCCATATAGACAAATTCACCCCCGCCTGCACCAATATCCAGCAATGTTTGATGGCCCACGCCAAGATGGGTTTCTAGGAATTTAATTCGATCAAGTGCTGCTAACCCAGCACGGTAGACGTACTTTGGCTTGGGAGAGTAAGTGCTTTTGTAATCTTGCCTGTAGTTGTGAGCGTAATATGTCTTCAACTCGGCATTGCTAGGGACGTCTCTTTGTTGAATCAGTCCGCATTGGATGCAATGAAGGATATTCAGTTGAGACTTGTTTTTTGCGTCTTTTTCTACCAGATTTATAAAGTCAACTGACTGGCATAGATCGCAATTTTTATTCATGTTGGCTCCGCAAAAATTTCGCGTCATCCTAGCAGTCATCAATTCCTAATTCTTTTGTGGATTTTTTCGGATAAAGACTCATTTTCGGAGAGGCCTGGCAATGAGTTCAGTGCTTGTCTTTGGGTTGGCCGCTGGCGAGGTACTGCATTGCTTGCAATACATAGCCATCAGAGGCTCGCAGTTGTTTTGTGATGGGTTCGGTAGGGGCATCTGCCATGGCAATCACGCTGTCAATGTGTCATCAGTTTCTGTGGGAAGACCCGTCAATTGGGCATCGCGGCTTTGATCGCTTCCCCCAGCTTGATCACCGCCATCGCGTAATAGCTGCTCCAGTTGTAGCGCGTCACCACATAAAAATTCTCAGTCCCCGCCACATACGACGCCGGCTGCTCACCGTTTTGCAATTCCACCAGCGCCAGTGGACCCACGTGGGCTTGTGCTTCAGGCCCGAGTTGTGCGCCCAGTTCTTGAAAGCGTGCCGCGCTGAAGCTGGGCAAGATGTCGGGCGCGAGCAAAACCTCTTTTTGCAAGTCTGGGTTGTCCAGGCTCACCGCGTAATGCGTGGGCATGCCTGTTTTCCAGCCGAAGGCCTGGAAGTAGCGCGCCACCGAACCAATGGCGTCGACGGGGCTGTTGATCAGGTCGATGCGGCCGTCGCCATCAAAGTCCACGGCAAAGCGTGCCCAGCTTGAGGGCATGAATTGGGGCCAGCCCATGGCGCCTGCGTAGCTGCCGGCAAACGTCATTTTGGGAGACTTGCGCATTTGCACCAGCAAGTGGCCCAATTCATCCTGAAAGAACTTTTGGCGTTCGGCCGCACGCGGATGCTCCGCCGGAAAATTCAAGCCCAAGGTGGTCAGTGCGTCAATGACACGGTAGTTGCCCATGTGCCGGCCATAGTAGGTTTCCACGCCGATGATGCCCACAATCATGGCGGCAGGCACACCGAACTGTGCTTCTGCCCGAGCCAAGGCGGCGCGGTGGGTTTCCCAAAACGCCCGGCCAGCCTCAATGCGGCGCGGTTCCACAAAGCGGTCGTGGTAAGCCGCCCAATTCTTGGGGACGCCCACGGGCGGGGGCAAGACCAATTTGGGGATGCTGTTGATTTCGCGGGCCTGGCTCAGTTGCTTGCGAACCCATTGAGCGGGCAGTGCATGGCGCTGTGCCAATGTGTCGGCCAAGGCCATGACATCGGCACGTTCGCCAAAGGGTGGGCCTGTAGGCGTTTTGGGTTTGCGGGGCGTAGCAGCGCTGGCCTTGTTGTTGGCCATGGCCGAAGGGGCCCAAGCTGACAAAACCGTTGACGCCACGCTTGCCATCAGAAGCCACAAGCCCAGGTTTTTTCGCAACAAAAATTTCACCTTGATTCCCGTCAGTCTGTGTGCAAGTGTATGCAAATCTTGCACAAGCCCATGGTAAGCTGAATGCATGAGCCGAACTGGTTATTACACGCATCCAACGTGCTGGAAGCACGACATGGGCCACGGGCATCCCGAGTGCCCCCAGCGGCTGGACGCGATCCAGGACCGTTTGCTGATTTCCGGCGTCAGCATGGGGCTCACCCCCATGGAGGCTGCCCCCGCCGCGATGAGCGACATCGAGCTGGCCCATGACCGCATGCATGTGGCCGCTTTGCGCGGATTGAGTGACCGCTTGCGCGACGACCTGATGGCAGGCGGCCCAGAACATTTGCAAGTGGACCCCGACACCTCTTTGAACCTGCACACCTGGGAAGCGGCCCTGCACTCCGCGGGCGCCGCCATTGCCGCCACCGATGCGGTCATCGAAGGCGAGCTGGAGAACGCGTTTTGCGCCACCCGACCACCGGGCCACCACGCCACCCGACAGCAGGCCATGGGCTTTTGCTTTTTCAACAACGTGGCCATCGCAGCCAAGCATGCGCTGGATAGGCATGGCCTCAAGCGCGTGGCCGTGGTCGACTTCGATGTGCACCATGGCAATGGCACCGAAGACATCCTGGCCGGCGATGACCGGGTGCTGATGGTCAGTTTTTTCCAGCACCCTTTCTACCCCTACACCGGCGCAGAAAATCCGGCGGCCAACATGGTGAATTTGCCGGTGCCGGCCTACACCCGGGGCATGGAAATTCGCGAGTTGGTGGAAACCTTTTGGATCCCCCGCCTGGAGGCGCACCGCCCCGAGTTGATTTTCATCAGCGCGGGCTTTGACGCGCACCGTGAAGACGACATGGGCCAGCTGGCCCTGACCGAGGCCGACTACAGCTGGATCACCTGGCGCATTCGCGAGCTGGCCAAGAAGCATGCCGGCGGGCGCATTGTGTCTTGCCTGGAAGGTGGCTACAACCTGAGCGCGCTGGCACGCAGCGTGGAAGCGCATTTGCGCGCACTGGCGGATCTGTGACCATGAGTGAATTGCTGCAACTTCTGCAAGACCTTCGCAGCCCGGGCGTGTTGCCCGAGCTGGCCCTGCTGCTGCTGGCCTTGGGCCTGGCTTGGGGCGCGTCGCGCTGGCTGGGGCAGGGCGCACGCCCCGACTCGGTGTGGTTTGGCCGATCGCTTTGGGATGGCCTGATGTTTCCCACGCTGGCTCTGGTGCTGACCTATGGCGCCAAACTGGCCTGGACGCAACACCACGCCGGCGCATCGGTCTTGAAAGTGGCTGTGCCGGTGCTGCTGTCGCTGGCCGCCATTCGCTTGCTGGCCCGCGTGATGTCGGCGGTGTTCCCGCAATCGCAAGGCGTGCGCCTGATCGAGCGCGGCTTCTCTTGGGTGGCGTGGCTGCTGGCCGTGCTGTGGATCACAGGCGGCCTGCCCATTGTGCTGGCCGAGCTCGAGGCCATCCATTTGTCATTTGGCAAAACCCATCTGGATTTGCGCACGCTGCTCGAGGGCGTGCTGTCGTCCTCGCTGGTGCTGGTGCTGGCCCTTTGGTTGTCGGCCACGATCGAGCGCAAGGTGCTGGCGCAAACCGTTCAAGACTTGTCCATGCGCAAGGTGGCTGCCAATGCCTTGCGCGCCTTGTTGCTGTTGTTGGGCCTGTTGTTCGTGCTGTCCGCTGTGGGCGTGGACCTGACGGCCTTGTCGGTGCTGGGCGGTGCCTTGGGCGTCGGCTTGGGTTTTGGCTTGCAGAAACTGGCGGCCAATTACGTCAGTGGCTTTGTCATCTTGCTCGAGCGTTCCTTGCGCATTGGCGACCATGTGAAGATCGATGGCTTTGAAGGCAAGATCACCGACATCAAAACCCGCTACACGCAAATTCGCGCAGCCAATGGCCGCGAAGCCATCGTGCCCAATGAGGCCTTGATCACCCAGCGCGTTGAAAACCTGTCGCTGGTGGATTCCAAAATCCTGCTGACCTGCACGGTCACCGTGTCTTACGACAGCGACGTGCCCCACCTGCAAAAGCTGTTGTGCGAGGCCGCGCTGAGTTGCCCGCGCGTGCTGGCCGAGCCCGCTCCCGCAGCCCATCTGGCCTTGCTGGGCAACGACGGCCTGGAGTTCACCGTGGCCTTCTGGATCAACGATCCCGACAACGGCCAGTTGAATGTGCGCTCAGCGGTCAATGTGGCGATACTGAATGCCTTGCGTCAGGCGCATGTGATGATCACATCGCCCCCCACCGACTGGCGCCACCAGTCCGGGGCGCCAGGAGTTTGATCAGTTCATCAAAGAGGGCAGCCACAGGCTGAGCCCCGGGAAAGCCACCAGCAAGCCCAGCACGCCGACCATGATGGCCACGAAGGGCCAGCAACCGCGGAAGATCTGGCCCAGGCTCACACCCGGCAACAGTGAGTTCAGCACGAACAGGTTCATGCCCACCGGCGGCGAGATCAGACCGATCTGCACGATCATCACAATCAGCACGCCAAACCACACCGGGTCAAAGCCCAGGGAAGTGACGATGGGGAAGAACAAGGGAATGGTCAGCAGCACCATGGTGAGCTCTTCCATGACCGTGCCCAACAAAATGTAGATGCCCATCATGGCCACCACAATCATGGTGGGTGACAAGCCCAGGTGGGTGATCCACTCCTTCAGGTCTGTCGGCATCGTCGTGTAGTTCACGAAGTTGGCGAAGATGGAGGCGGCAATCAGCAAGGTGAACAACATGGCCGTGGTGCGCGCCGACTCCACCAGAATTTGGTAGAGCGACAGCCAGGTGAGGCGGCGGCGTGCCAGGGCAAACAAAAAGGCACCGAATGCGCCAAAGCCGGCACCTTCGGTCGCCGTGAACAAGCCGCCGTAAATGCCACCTAGCACCACCACCAGCAGGGCCACGCCCCAGATGCCGCGCAGGGCGTGCCAGCGGTCGGGCCAGGAGGTGCGCTCGCCCGCAGGGGCGTGCTCGGGGTCATGTCGGGTCATCAGCACAATGCCCAGCATCATCAGCAAGGCGGTGAGCACACCCGGAATGACGCCGGCGGCAAACAGTTTGCCGATGTTGGTTTCGGTGATGATGCCGTAAATCACCATGATGGTGGAGGGCGGAATCATGATGCCCAGCGTGCCGCCTGCGGCCATCACGCCGGTGGACAGCTCGTCGCTGTAGCCCAATCGCTTCATCGAGGGGTAGGCCACCTTGCTCATGGTGGCGGCGGTGGCAATCGACGAGCCGCAAATGGCGCCAAAGCCTGCGCAAGCCGCCACCGTGGCATGGGCCAGGCCGCCGCGGAAGTGGCCAATGAAGGCATAGGCCGCTTGAAACAGTTCATGCGCCAAGCCCGCGCGCGCCACAAAGTTGCCCATCAAAATGAACAAGGGAATGACAGACAAGGTGTAGGCAAAACCGGTCTCGTAGACCACTTGGGCCGCACCGGCAAACGCGGCCTGCCAGCTGATGGTGAGACCAATGCCGCACAAGCCGACCAGGCCCATGGAAAAGGCCAGAGGGACACGCAGCAATGCGAGGGCAAAAATAGCGGCAAAGCCAAGGAGTGCTTCAATCACAGTGCCACTCCTTCACCCTCTTGCAGGGCTGCTGGAGGTTGGATCATCAAGCCCAGGTGCAAGATGCCCGTGATGCCACACATCAAACTCATGCCGTAAATGAAGGGCGCCTTCAAAATTTTGAGCTGCGCCGTGGTTTCGCCGGTTTCCAAAAACTGGCTGCCGGTTTTCCACATCAGCATGGCCAGGCTGAGCATGCAAGCGGCACACAGCAAGTGCACCAACACATTTTGCAGCTTCAGCACCCACTCGGGCCAGACGCTGTCGAGGGAGTCGAACACCACATGCTCGCCGCGGTTGGACACCAGGGGCAGCGAGGCAAAGATCACCACCACCATCAACAGTTCGGTCAGCTCTAGGGAGCCGGGAATGGAGTGACTGAGCAACTTGCGACCACCCACGTCAAAGAACGTCAGCGTCATGATGGCAAACAATGCGAGCGCGCATAACGCCCCGCACAAATGTTCGAGCAGTTTCTTCAAAATTCAAATCCTCAAGGGCTGGCGCGTCGCGCCAGAAAAAACGGCCTCACGCGGAGGCCGTCGTGTCGCAACCCTGTAGTTTACTTTTCCAGCTTGGCGATTTCTGCGCGGAACTCGGCCAGCACTTTGGCAGCGTTCTTCAAGCCCTTGGCTTCTGCATCAGCAGCCCACTTGGACTCCAGCGAAGAGGTCTTGGCTTTGATGTCTGCCACAAACTTGGCGTCCGCCTTGGTGACGGTCACATTGTTGGCCTGCATCAGGCCAAAGGCGCGGCGGTCCACTTTGTCCCAGCCACGGCCGAACAGGCGTGCCACGTACTCGCCAGACATCGAGTCGATGACCTTCTTTTCCTCGGGGCCGAGCTTGTCGTACTTGGCCGGGTTGATCATGAAGATGAAGCTGGTGTTGTACAGGCCGCCGGGGAAGGTGGTGGCGTAGCGAATCACTTTGTCGATGCGGAACGACTCGGTGGATTCGGCCGGGAACAGGGTGCCGTCCATCACGCCGCCCGACAACAACTCATAAGAGTCGGGGGCGGGCTTGAGGGTGACGTTCATGTTGAGGGTCTTGGTGATCTCATTGACCATGCCGCCGCCGACGCGGAATTTCAGGCCGGCGAGGTCGTCCACCTTGGTGATTTCACGCTTGGTGTTGAACACGATGCCGGGGCCGTGGGTGAAGAACGCCAGCACTTTCACACCCTGGTGTTCGGTGGTGAATTCCGGGTACTTGCTGGCCACCTTGTTGAAGGCAATCGACAGCGATTCGGCCGAATTGCCCAGGAAGGGGAACTCCGCCATCTGGGTGTACAGGAAGCGGCCCGGTGTGTAGCCGTGTACGGTGAACGAGACATCGACCAGGCCATTCTTGACGGCGTCATAGGTGCCCGGTGCGGCGGTGGGCGCGCGCGGCAGGATGTTGCACTTCACTTTGCCGGTGGTCTTTTGTTCCAGCACATCGCACCACTCTTTTTGAGCCAGCGAAAGGGTGTGGGTGGGGCCCACCCAGCTGGAAACCGTCAGCACGGTTTGGGCCTGGGCGGCAAAGGCGCCTGCGAGGGCCAGGGTGGACAGGATGAAACGTTTCATGAAAACTCCAGTAAAGGCAATAAGCTTAGAAATGTATAGGGAATTCGGAGCTGTCGCCCTCATGACTTTCCCGAATTAACCGACCAATCGGTCAGCGAACTCATTGCCCCCAGAAAGTTCGGGCAATCCCCCGCCAAAACAGCGGCATCTCCCCCTACACTAGAGGGCAGAACCAGAAAAAAGCACGGTCGTTCGCAAAAATCCCGGACTTGTTCTAGAATTGACGTTTACGTAAACGTCAATTGGGGCTTTGCGCTCTGACCGATGGTCCTTATTTTTAAACTTTGGAGCTAACCCATGAAGGTCTTGGTACCTGTCAAACGCGTGGTCGACTACAACGTCAAAGTGCGCGTCAAATCGGACAACACAGGCGTGGACATCGCCAACGTGAAGATGAGCATGAACCCCTTCGACGAGATTGCCGTGGAAGAGGCGGTGCGCCTGAAGGAGAAGGGCGTGGCCACCGAGGTGATCGCGGTGTCTTGTGGTGTCACCCAATGCCAGGAAACCTTGCGCACGGCCATGGCCATCGGCGCGGACCGCGCCATCCTGGTGGAGACGGCAGAAGAGCTGCAGCCCTTGGCCGTTGCCAAGCTGCTCAAAGCGCTGATCGACAAAGAGCAGCCGGGCCTGGTGATTCTGGGCAAGCAAGCGATTGACGACGACTGCAACCAGACCGGCCAGATGCTGGCCGCACTGGCCGACCTGCCGCAAGCCACCTTTGCCTCCAAAGTGGAAGTGGCCGACGGCAAAGCCAAGGTGACGCGCGAAGTGGACGGCGGCCTGGAGACCTTGTCGCTGTCCATGCCCGCCATCATCACCACCGATCTGCGCCTGAACGAGCCGCGCTATGTGACCTTGCCCAACATCATGAAGGCCAAGAAAAAGCAGCTCGACACCTTCAAGCCCGAAGACCTCGGCGTGAACGTGGCCCCGCGCATCAAGACCCTCAAGGTCACCGAGCCACCCAAGCGCAGCGCCGGCATCAAGGTGCCCGATGTGGCCACCCTGGTGGACAAGCTCAAGAACGACGCCAAAGTGATTTAAGCCAAGGATGAATTGACATGACTTCTCTCGTGATTGCTGAACACGACCATGCGTCCATCAAGGGCGCAACCCTCAACACCGTGACCGCAGCGCTGGCCTGTGGCGGCGATGTACATGTGCTGGTGGCGGGCCACAATGCTGGCGCCGCGGCCCAAGCTGCGTCGCAAATTGCTGGCGTGAGCAAGGTGATCCATGCCGACAGCGAAGCGCTGGCGCATGGCCTGGCCGAGAACGTGGCCGCCCAAGTGCTGGCGATCGCTTCGAATTACAGCCACATCCTGTTCCCTGCCACTGCGGGTGGCAAGAACGTGGCGCCACGCGTGGCGGCCAAGCTGGATGTGGGCCAGATTTCCGACATCACCCAAGTGGACAGCCCCGACACTTTCGAGCGTCCGATTTACGCCGGCAACGCCATTGCCACCGTGCAGTCCACCGATGCCACCAAGGTCATCACGGTGCGCACCACCGGCTTTGATGCCGCTGCCGCCAGCGGTGGCAGCGCCGCCGTGGAAAGCGCCGCCGCCGTGGCCGACAGTGGCAAAAGCAGCTTCCTGGGCAGCGAAATCGCCAAGAGCGATCGCCCCGAGCTGACCGCCGCCAAGATCATTGTGTCCGGTGGCCGCGCCCTGGGCAGCTCTGAGAAATTCAACGAAGTGATGACGCCCCTGGCCGACAAGCTCGGCGCCGCACTCGGTGCCAGCCGTGCCGCGGTCGATGCGGGCTATGCCCCCAACGACTGGCAGGTGGGCCAGACCGGCAAGATCGTGGCGCCGCAGCTCTATGTGGCCTGCGGCATCAGCGGTGCCATTCAGCACTTGGCTGGCATGAAGGACTCCAAAGTGATCGTGGCGATCAACAAAGACCCGGAAGCGCCGATTTTCAGCGTGGCCGACTTCGGCCTGGAAGCCGACCTGTTTGCCGCCGTGCCCGAGCTGGTGGGCAAACTCTGAGTGACCGTTTGATTGAGGATTTGCCATGAGCTTTACCGCACCCGTCAAAGACATGCTGTTCAATTTGCAGCATCTCGCCAACATCGATGAAATTGCCGCCATTCCCGGTTTTGAGGATGCAGGCCTGGAAACCGCGCAAGCGGTGCTCGAGGAATGCGCCAAATTCAACGAGGGCATGGTCGCCCCGTTGAACTGGGAAGGCGACAAAAACCCGTCGAGCTGGAAAGACGGTGTGGTCACCACGACGCCGGGCTTCAAAGAGGCCTACAAGCAGTACTGCGAAGGCGGCTGGCAAAGCTTGCAGCACCCGGCGGAGTTTGGCGGCCAAGGCCTGCCCAAGGCCATTGGCGCGGCTTGCGGCGAAATCCTCAATGCGGCCAACCTGAGCTTTGCCCTGTGCCCCTTGCTGACCGATGGCGCGATCGAAGCGCTGTTGACGGCGGGCAGCGACGAGCTCAAGGCCATCTACCTGGAAAAGCTGATCAGCGGTGAGTGGACCGGCACCATGAACCTGACCGAGCCGCAAGCCGGCTCCGATCTGTCCATGGTGCGCTCGCGCGCCGAGCCGCAGCCCGATGGCACCTACAAGGTGTTTGGCACCAAGATTTACATCACCTACGGTGAGCACGACATGGCGCAAAACATCGTGCACCTGGTGCTGGCCCGCGTCAGCGGCGCGCCCGAAGGCGTGAAGGGCATCAGCCTGTTTGTGGTGCCCAAGTTCATGGTGAACCAAGACGGCTCACTGGGTGCACGCAATGACGTGCACTGCGTCAGCATCGAGCACAAGATGGGCATCAAGGCCAGCCCCACCGCCGTGTTGCAGTATGGCGACCACGGTGGCGCGGTCGGCTATTTGGTGGGCCAGGAAAACCGTGGCCTCGAATACATGTTCATCATGATGAACGCCGCCCGTTACGCCGTGGGCGTGCAGGGCATTGCGGTGGCCGAACGCGCCTACCAGCGCGCCGCGCAGTACG
>CAINMN010000043.1 GCA_903850735.1 uncultured Burkholderiales bacterium
AGACGAGAAAGACCTGGGCGTGGCGCTGGTGGACATTGGCGCTGGCACCACCGATGTGGCGATGTTCACCGGTGGCGCCATTCGCCACACCGCAGTGATTCCGATTGCGGGCGACCTGATCACCAGCGACATCGCCATGGCTTTGCGCACGCCCACCAAAGACGCCGAAGACATCAAGGTCGAGTCCGGCTATGCCAAGCAAATGCTGGCTGACCCGGAAATGCAAGTGGAAGTGCCTGGCCTGGGCGACCGCGGTCCGCGCATGCTCAGCCGCCAGGCTTTGGCCGGTGTGATTGAGCCCCGCGTGGAAGAAATTTTCTCGCTGGTGCAACAAGTCATTCGCGACTCGGGCTTTGAAGAGGTGCTGTCCTCGGGCATCGTGCTCACCGGCGGCAGCGCGGTCATGCCGGGCATGGTGGAGTTGGGCGAAGACATTTTCCTCAAGCCCGTGCGTCGTGGCTTGCCCCATTACGGCGGCGCGCTCTCCGACATGGTGTCGCAACCCCGCGCTTCGACCGTCATGGGCCTGCTTGAAGAAGCGCGCCTGGGCCGCATGCGGGGCTTCAAGGTGGCACAAAAGAGTGGCTCGGTGACGACCGCTTTTGGTCGCATCAAAGACTGGTTTGTGGGGAACTTCTGATGAACCGTTTCAGCCTGCATTCTCATTTGGCGCGCGGCAGCCCCTCCTGGCCCAGTGGGCGATGTTGTCGATGGCGACCCTGCTGTCGAGGCGCACCGCCTACCCAGTGAAGCAACAAAGAATCAACAAACGAAACAAATTAACGGCAACTGCAACTTGGAAAATTGGAGAAAAGTATGAGCATCGAAATGATTGAAGTCGAAGAATTCAACTCAGGCACCCAGATCAAGGTGATCGGCGTGGGCGGTGGCGGCGGCAATGCCGTCGAGCACATGATTGCCAGCGGTGTCAAAGGCGTGGAATTCGTTTGCGCCAACACCGATGCACAGGCCTTGCGCGCCAGCTCGGCCCACAAGACCATTCAGCTGGGCCACAGCGGCCTGGGCGCAGGCAGCAAGCCCGAGCGCGGCCGTGAAGCCGCCGAGGCTGCCGTGGATCAGATTCGCGAAACCCTGGAAGGCTGCAACATGCTCTTCATCACGGCCGGCATGGGCGGCGGCACCGGCACCGGCGCCGCCCCAGTGGTGGCGCGCGTGGCCCGCGAAATGGGCATCCTGACCGTGGGCGTGGTCACCAAGCCCTTCGAGTGGGAAGGTGGCCGCCGCATGAACCACGCCGAAGCCGGTTTGTCCGAGCTCGAGGCCAATGTGGACTCGCTGATCGTGGTGCTCAATGAAAAGCTGCTCGAAGTGCTGGGCGACGACATCACCCAAGACCAGGCCTTTGCCTATGCCAACGATGTGCTGCGCAACTCGGTGGGCGGCATTGCCGAAATCATCAATGTGGAAGCCCTGGTGAACGTGGACTTTGAAGACGTTCGCACCGTCATGAGCGAGCAAGGCAAGGCCATGATGGGCACCGCCAAAGCCAACGGTCCGGACCGTGCGCGCATTGCCGCCGAGCAAGCCGTGGCCTGCCCGTTGCTGGAAGGCATCGACATGTCGGGCGCCAAGGGCGTGCTGGTGCTGATCACCGCCGCCAAGGGTGGCCTGAAGCTGTCCGAGTCGCGTGAAGCCATGAACACCATTCGGGCTTATGCGTCGCCCGATGCCCACGTGATCTATGGCACCGCCTACGACGACAACCTGGGCGACGAAATTCGCGTCACCGTGGTGGCCACGGGCCTGTCGGTGGGCGGACGCCGCAACACCCAGCCCCTGCAGGTCATTCGCACCGGCACCGACAACGTGCCGTTCACCGTGCCCACCCTGGAGTCCAATCAAGCAACCGCCACGGGCGGTGCCACTTCAATGGCCCAACCCGACTACGGCAGCATGGCCGTGCCCAGCGTGTGGCGCACCAACCGCACCCAAGCTGCAGCCAAGGTCGATGCCTTGGCCTCTGGCGGCATGGATGATTACGAGATCCCGGCCTTCCTGCGCAAGCAGGCGGATTAAAATCACAGGGTGCTGCAACAACGAACACTTCAAGCCATCACCCGCGCCGTTGGCGTTGGCCTGCACAGTGGTCAGCGGGTGGAGTTGACCCTGCGTCCGGCCCAGCCGGACACGGGGATCGTGTTTCGTCGCGTCGATTTGCCGCAGCCCGTTGACATCCCGGTGGGGGCCACGGCCGTCACCGACACGCGCCTGGCGTCCACCATCTCGCAAGGTGGCGCCAAGGTGCACACCATTGAGCACCTGATGTCGGCCTGCTCTGGGCTGGGCATTGACAATTTGTACGTGGACATCACGGCCGAAGAAGTGCCTATCCTGGATGGGTCAGCTTCTTCGTTTGTGTTCTTGCTGCAAAGTGCGGGCATTGCTTTGCAAAACGCGCCCAAACGGTTTGTGCGTGTGCTCAAGCCCGTGGAAGTCCGCGAAGGGCAGGGCGCACAAGAAAAATGGGCGCGCCTCACCCCCCACCACGGTTTCAAGCTCAGCTTTGAAATCGACTTCAACCATCCTGCGGTGGACTCCACTGGGCAGCGCGTCGAGTTCGACATGGACACGGGCCGCTACACCCGTGACATCGCGCGGGCCCGCACCTTTGGGTTCACGCGCGATGTGGAGATGATGCGCGCCAATGGTTTGGCGCTGGGCGGTGGCTTGGACAATGCCATCGTCATGGACGATTACAAGGTGCTCAACAGCGAGGGCCTGCGCTACGACGATGAATTTGTGAAGCACAAAATCCTCGATGCCATGGGCGACCTGTATGTGTTGGGCAAGCCCTTGCTGGCCGCCTACAGCGCTTTCCGCTCGGGCCACGCCATGAACAACCGCTTGCTGCGCGAGTTGCTCAGCCGACCCGATGCCTATGAGGTCGTCACCTTCGACAACGAACGCGACGCGCCCAGCGGCCTGGCCCAACTCGCGCCCGCCTGGTGATCAGGCAGACATGCGCTTGTTAGGCATTGACCCCGGCTTGCAAACCACCGGGTTTGGCGTGATCGATGCCGAGGGCGGGCGCTTGGCCTATGTGGCCAGTGGCACCATTCGCACCAGCCGGGTGGCGCAAGGTGATTTGCCAGCGCGCATCAAAGTGCTGTTCGAGGGCGTCCAAGAGGTCATTGACCGCTACCAACCTGAGCAGGCTGCGCTGGAAATTGTTTTTGTGAATGTGAACCCACAAGCCACCCTGAAACTCGGCCAGGCCAGGGGCGCATGCCTGAGCGCTCTGGTCCATCGCAACCTCACGGTAGCCGAGTACACCGCCCTGCAAATGAAACAGGCTGTGGCTGGCCATGGCCGCGCGGCCAAGGCGCAGGTGCAGGAAATGGTGAAGCGCTTGCTCCAATTGCCTGGCGTGCCAGGCCAAGATGCTGCCGATGCCCTGGGGCTGGCTATCACGCACGCCCACAGTGGCCTGGCCTTGTCGCGCTTGGCCGCTGCAGGGGCCTCGACACGCAAAGTCAGTGGCATGTACCGCCAAGGGCGCAGCCACTGATCGGGGTCAGGGCAGTCGCGCCTGCGCCATGCGGGCTTGGATCACTTCTGTTCGGCTTTGCAAATAGGGTGAATTCGGCAGGCGCTCGAAATACTTGGGGCGCGGCAGCATCACCACCAAGCGCGCGGCCTCCCACGCTTGAAGCTGCGCAGCAGGTTTGCGAAAGTAATGCTGTGCCGCTGCTTCGGCGCCAAAAACGCCTTCGCCCCACTCCACATTGTTGAGGTAAATTTCCAGAATGCGGCGCTTGTCCAGCAATGCTTCCAGCATCAGGGTCAGCAAGAACTCTTGCGACTTGCGCCACAGGGTGCGCTCGCCAGACAGGAACAAATTTTTCGCCAATTGTTGGGTGATGGTGGAGCCGCCCACAATTTTGGCGGGGCGATTCTGCCGGGCAAGGGCCTCGGCACGCGCATTGCGTTGCCAGGCCTTTTCCAGTGCGTCCCATTGCACGCCATGGTGCTGCACAAAGATGTCGTCCTCCGAAACGATGACGGCGCGCTTCAAACTGTCCGGCAATTGCGCATACGGCACCCACTGCTGGCGCCAAGCCAGCGCTTTGTCGCTGTGCGCCAAGCGCCAGGCTTCTGAGCGTTGAAAGCTGGTGGACTGCGGGTCCCACACCAACATCATCGCGATGCGGCCCGCAAAAAACAACTGCAAGGCCAGCGAAGCCAGCAGCAGCAAGCCCAGCCATTGCCACAAAATTTGCCAGCGCTTCATGGTGCTGAAGGCCCGGTCAGGCGAGTTTGCAAGACATCGCCGTCACGTGAAAAGATAAAGCGCGACACCAGAGCCAATTGGTCCGCCTGGCGGCGCATCGCGGCCGTGAACGGCCCGAACGGTCCTGCCTGATTGGCAATCGCTTGGGCGCGACGGTCCAGTTCCGGCAAGCCCGAGCTTTCCACCACCTCGGTGCTCAGCACTTTGCCACGCGCATCGACTGTGACAATCATGGTCAGGGCGCCATAGAGCTTTTGCCCCTGCTTTTCTGGGAAGTTGCGCGTGCCAGTCGCTTCAATTTTTCGCTTCAGTTGATCGTAGTACTGCGCATAAGCCACCTCGCGCGTGGAGGGGCTCAGGTAGCGCTTGCGCGGCCTGGCGTTTTCCTCCTGGATGCGCTGCTCAATCTCGGCCAGCATTTTCAGCAACTGTTGGCGTTGTTGCTCCACCGTGCTGCTTTGCTCCTTGGGATGGGTGGGTGGCAATTGCGCCAAAAGTTTTTTCACCTGACTCAGCATCAACGATTGCTGTTCCTGCAGCGCACTGAGCTGTTGTTGCAACTGCTCGGCGCCTTGGCCGGTTTGTCGCCGTGCGGCATCGGGCAGCGGCGATGTGGCCCGGCCTTGGCGTGCATCACCCCCACCCATGAGCGAGGTTTGCGCCAAGGCCTGAGCACGTTGCGGCTTTTCTTTGGCGGGTGCCTGCGTGTTCACCAAGATCACTTCCAGCGGGCTGTCCTTGAACAAGCGCTCGAAACGCGCAGGATCGGCCAGCTTGAAGGAGAGCAAGCCTGCATGCAGTGCCAGCGATAGCAACAAAGCCACCTGCAGCCTGCTCAGGGGCCAAAGCGTTCGCAGGCCCATGACGCTCACGGCGTGCCAGCCCCTTCGGCCGCGGGCGTGTCCGCATCGTCCAGGCTGACCGCAATCGTCAGTGGCCCGGCGCTGTCGCTGTCGTCTTCCGTCTCATCGTCTGCATCCTCCGATGATGTTCCCGCATCGCGCAAGGCCAAAAATTGGCCGCTCACATCCAGGGTGATGTCGTCCAGGCTGCTCAGGCGCAGCAACACCTGCGCGCCCCGTGGCAAATCGCCGCCACCCAGCACGGGCAGCACCAAGGGCAAGTGGTCTGCCCGCGCCATGGGCGGCTGCCCCGGAAAGCTCTTGAAGACCGTGGCTTCCAGCTCGGTGATGCCTTGCTGGCGCAAGTGCTGCAAGGTCCAGAAGCGCTCCATGCTGGCTTGGTAGCCGTTGTAAGCCAAGTAGGCCGCATCGAAGGCCGAGATGATCGAGAACAACTCGGCATCCTTTGGCTTGAAAGGTGCTGCCAGTGCGGCCGTACGGCCATGGCGTGCGCAGGCAATGATTTGCCATTGATTCACCAAGTCGGTGTAACGTCGCAGGGGGGAGGTGCTCCAGGCGTAACTGGGCACGCCAATACCCGCATGCGGCAAGGCCTTGGTGCCCATGCGCACTTTCACGCCCGGCGCCAAGCTGGCTTGGCTGCGGTAAATGGCGGGCACGCCCAATTCGGCCATCCATTGGCCCCAGGTGCTGTTGGCCAGAATCATGGCCTCGGCCACCATCAAATCCAAGGGCGCGCCGCGCTGGCGCACGCTGATGTCCACGGTTTCTTGCCCTTCGGGCTCGCTGCCTTGAACATCTCGCAATCGGAAGTTGTAGTCGGGGCGGTTGAAGTTTTCGGGCTTGCCACGTACCTTTTCGCGCTCGGCTTTCAAGTGCTTAGCCAAGCGGAACAAAAAGGCCAGTTGTGCATGAGGCATGGCCGGCTGCTCGGCCGATGGCGCGGGTGCCGCTTGTTGCAACCAACTTTCGGTGACCAGTTGGTCGAGTTGATCGTGGCGCAGGTTGGCGGCAATGGGCACACGCTCCAGCATGGTTTGCGATGCCTGCACTTGCAGCGTGGCTTCGTCGAAACGCACATACAGTGACACCGCTGGGCAATCTCGGCCTTCTTGCAGGGTGTAAGTTTGCACCACCTCATCAGGCAGCATGGTGATTTTGTGGCCCGGCATGTACACCGTAGACAAGCGCGCGCGCCCTAAAGCATCCAAAGCGCCCCCGGGCACGATGGCCAGGCCCGGTGCGGCGATGTGAATGCCCAGCGTCACCGCGCCGCTGCCCAGGCCTTGCACTGACAGCGCATCGTCAATCTCGGTAGTTTGCGAATCGTCGATCGAATAAGCCTGCACGGAGGCCAGTGGCAAACTCTCGGCAATCGCAGGGGCCTCCAGTTTGGGAAAGGCCGTGCCCTTGGGAAAATAATCGAATAAAAAACGCTGCCAATGAAATTGGTAAGGCGAACGGATGGCACCGGCCCGTTGCAGCAAGCTCAGCGGCGCGCTTTGCGTGGCTTTGGAAGCCTCCACCACGGCTTTGTACTCGGGCCCGTTCTTGTCGGGCTTGAACAAAATTTTGTAAAGCTGCGACAGGACAGGCTGCGGGCAAGTGCCTTGCGCCAACTCTGAAGCCCAGGCTTCAATTTGCTGCTGGATTTGCTTTTTCTTCTCGATGGCAAGCAGGGCCTGCTGAAGAATTTCGGCAGGCGCCTTTTTAAAGCGGCCCTTGCCGGCACGGCGGAAATAGTGGGGCGCTTCGTACAAACGGAAAAGCGCCGCAGCTTGTTCGACCAAACTGGCCTGGCTGCTGAAATACTCGCGGGCCAAGTCGGCAAAGCCAAATTCGTCCTCAGGGGCGAACTCCCAGGCCAAGTCCAACTCAATGGTTTGCGCCAGTGCCTGGGCTTGGGTGATCAGCTCGTTGGGGCTGGGTTTTTCAAATTTGAACAGAATATGGGCAGATTTGGCTTTGACCCGCTTGCCCGACTCGAGTTCAATTTGAGCCGAGCTTTCGGCTTCAGAAAGGATGCGGCCAGACAAAAATTTGCCAGCTTCTTCAAACAATGCGTACATGCTGCGATTCTCCCACGTTGGCGCCTGAAGTTGGCACGCTAGTTGCAGCACTTGAGCGGGAAGGTGCGTGGTCAATTTTTTGACAGGCCTTTTCTTTCATTGATTTCTTTACCGTGGCCCGTTGAAATGACCCTTTTGCAGCTGTCCGCTCAAAGCTTTGCTCGCCCTGGCGCCGTCCTCGATGTGGCGCCATTGGCTTTGCCTGAAAGCCTGGTGGTCACCTACGAATGGTTTGTCGATGACGAAGAGGCGCCGCGCGCAAGCGGCCTGAGCTTTCAGCTGCCACTGGACCTTTCTCAAAGCGCTGTGACGGCGCGCGCCAGCTACGTGGATGGCAGCGGCGCAACGGTGGTTGTTTTCAGCCCCTCGATTCAGGTCAATGCAGCGCCCACGGGCTTGCCGGTCATTGCAGGCACTTTTGAAGAAGATGGCCTGGTGTCCGTTGTCACGCCCTCAGCGATTGTGGATCTGGATGGCACGGGTGAACTGCCATTGGCTTACCAATGGCTGGCCGATGGCGTGGC
>CAINMN010000044.1 GCA_903850735.1 uncultured Burkholderiales bacterium
CACCGCGGCGATATCCAAGCGCGCAACCGCAACGAGGGTGGTGCCAGCTTCACGGTTGTTCTCCCCAGTTTGTCGAGCCTTTGAATCCATTTATGAACAGCCCCTACCAAGTACTCCTAGTAGAAGACGACCCAGACCTGCGGGAGGCCATCAGTGTCACCTTGACCTTGGGGAAGGTGCCGTTCCAGGCCTTTGAGTCTGCCGAAGATGCCCTGGGCTTGCTCAGCGATGAGCACACCGAGTTGCTGGTCACCGACTTTCGATTGCCGGGCATGAACGGCCTGCAATTGCTGGCGGAGGCTCGCCGGCGCAATCCTCAATTGCCAGTGGTGGTGATGACCGCCTATGCAGACACCCAGCTGGCTGTACAGGCCTTGAAGGGCGGCGCGCGAGATTTCTTGATCAAGCCCTTCATGCCGCAGCAATTGCTCGAGGTCATTGCACGCCATCGGCCGGTGCATGCCACGGAAAACTCTGCCAAAGACGCGGCAATCATTGCCGCCGATCCGGCAACTCTTGCCGTCATGACCCGGTGCGAACGTGTCGCGCCCACCGATGCCACCGTGCTGTTGACCGGGGAGTCAGGTGTCGGCAAAGATGTGTTTGCCCGACAAATCCACGCCTTGTCCCGTCGCCAGGGTAAACCCTATGTGGCCATCAATTGCGCGGCCATTCCAGACAATTTGCTGGAATCCACCCTGTTTGGCTATGAAAAAGGGGCTTTCACTGGCGCGACCAAATCTCAGCCTGGCAAGTTTGAGCAAGCGCATGGCGGCACCTTGTTCCTGGATGAAATCGGCGAAATGCCTCTGGAACTTCAGTCCAAGCTGTTGCGCGTTTTGCAGGACAGGGTGGTCGAGCGTTTGGGTTCCATGCGCTCGGTGAACTGCGATGTTCGCATTCTGGCCGCCACCAACCAAGATTTGCAGCAGCGCGTGAAAGACGGTCGTTTCCGAGAGGACCTGTATTTCCGCCTCGCGGTTTTCCCCATTCGCATCCCGGGCCTGCGCGACCGCAGTGCTGACATCCTGCCCCTGGCCCAGGCGTTCCTGACCCGTTACCGCAGCACCATGGGGTTGCCAGAGGCCAAATTTTCCAAGGCCGCTGAAGATGCCCTGAGCCGCTACAACTGGCCCGGCAACGTCCGAGAATTGGAAAATGCCGTTCAGCGCGCACTGCTGATGTGCGACGGCGGAACCATCGATCCAGAGCACATTGAGTTGGACATGGCGGGCATGTCTGCTCCAGGCTCAGGCCAGGCTGCCCCACAGCAAGGCGATCAGGGGCCAACGGAGACGGCTGGCATTGAACTTGCAATGAAAAGCCACCAGCCCCAAGACATTGAGTCCATTGAGCGCGACCACATCCTGAAAGTGTTGGCGCAAGTGGGAGGCAATCGCAAGGAAGCCATTGCCATCCTGGGTTTGTCCGAAAGGGCTTTGCGCTACAAGCTCAAAGCCTACAAGGAAGCCGGTTTTGAGTTTGACTGAATTTGTTTTAACATCTGTCCATGAGTTCTGATTCCATCCAATCGTTGGTCGCTCAGATGAAGGTCATGTCCGATCTGGCGGCAGGGCAGGTGGCGCCTGCGGCACCGACGGTCAATGCCGATGGCCATGACTTTCAAAGCCTGCTCAAGCAGGCTGTCAGCGAAGTGAATCAGGCGCAAAACACGGCCCAGGCCAAAGTGCAAGCCTTCTCGACCGGCGAAAGCAATATGACGCTGGAAGAAGTCATGGTGTCTTTGCAGAAGGCCAATCTTTCCTTTCAGACCATGATCGCGGTACGCAACCGCCTGGTCGACGCTTACAAAGAAGTCACCAACCTGCAGGTCTAAGTCAGGACGCTGGCGGTTTCAAGGTTTCGGCCACGGCCTCTGTTTTTTCAGACAAGCTGCCGTCCACTTCATATGCCCATGCCAGCACTTGTGCCACGGCTGCAAAAAGCTCTGGCGGCACCCAGTCATTGACGTCGAGTTGCATCAAAAACGCCACCAGCGCTGGTTCGCTTTTGGTGGGAATCCCTAGCTCTTTCGCTTTTTGCAAAATGGCATCGGCCAGCAAGCCGCGGCCCTGGCTCAATACCTTGGGCGCAGGCATGCCCGGCTGGTAAGTCAGCGCCACAGCTTGCGATTCTGCGGGTTCGCTCATTCGGTTTCCTGCCAGTGGGTCGTCAGCCGGCCAGGCGCAAGCTCTGCCAAACGTTCTTGCAGCGCCGGGTAGGCAAGTTTGAGCCCGGCTTGGGCCTGGCGTGGTGCGCGAACCGTGACATCAAGTTGTTCCCCCCATTGATGTCCAACGATCTTGACTCGACCCACGCGCGGCAGGTCAATGTCCAGGGTGAGCGATGCGCCTTTTTCCAAGCGGCCACTCCCCGGCGCGTTCTCACGCCAAGAGTCTTGCCTTTGGACCCGCGCGAACAGGCCCGGCAGCATCTCGCCCTGCCAGACCATTTCGCCCGTCATCAACATGTGGGTGGCCTGTTGCGCGGCCGGATGCTCGGGCGACAAAGCCTGCACCCAGCGACTGGCGGGCGCCGGGTCCTGCGGGTTGTCAGGTGAGCGCTTGGGTCCATACCAATGAGATGCCAGTTGCCGAGCCGCAAAAACGTCCGACGCGGCCAGCGCTGAATAAAGCCGTTGAAAGGCTAGCAACAGCGGCTGGCTTGTGGTTGTGTTGGGCGGTGGCTCAGGAGGCGCTGACTCGGGCGGCATGTCTGGCCATGGCGACGGCTTGTTGAAGGCGGCAGACGATTGCGTTTGCTTCAAGAGCTGCGTCAGGGCCAAGCCTGGCTCGGTCCATTGCGTCAAGCTGGCTGGCTCGTTCCTGACGGCAGCCCCGGGGCGTGCGGGTGCGCTCGTGCCTGGTTCGGCAGAGACCTCCGTTTGAACGGATGAACGCGTTGGGGCGGCGCCTTGGTCAGAGAAGACAGGCTGAGTCCATTGCAGTGCAACATGCGGCGCCAGCGTTTGTGCGATTTCGGGAACGCTGGGCACCGCAGTCACCGGGACGACGGCTTGCCGCTCACGCTGCGTCGCCTGCCCGAGGTGGAGATCTGGCGGGTTGATTGGAATTTGCATGACGGTGCCAACGCCTTCCAATCGGGGCGTGTCAGCGCAAGGTGGTGCTGAACCCCATGCCCTGTTCGCGAACGCTCGTGTTGAGCGAGTCATAGGCCATGGCCGCTTGCGCAGAGGTCGCGCTCGGCGCCGCAGCATTTTGCTGCCAGGCAAAATAAACCGTGGTGAGCACATCGATCACATTGGTCAGTTTGAGCGCGTCGTTCTTGAGCCTGGCCAACAGAATTTCCCGGTTGGCCCATTGGTAAATCGTGGCCAAGTTGGTGGCGATTTCACCGCCGTCCTCATGGTCCAGGCAGGCTTCCAGGCCGCTGTTGAGCAAGTCCAAGGCTTTCCCGAGAGGCACAGTGGCATCGGCGTCTTGTTGCATCAACTGCCGGCTGTGCCGCAGATGGTCAATCAAGCGTTGGTAAACCAGGACCACCAAGTCAATCGGGCGAGCAGAGGCAACGGCAGTTTCCCGCTGGGCAGTGGCATAGGCATTGAAGGCGCGCGAGCTCATGGTCAGTTTTCCGGTCAGTTGTTCTTTTGTGAGTTGGTCAGTGCGTCCAAAGCGCTTTTGAGTGCCGTGCTGGTGTTGTTCAGCTTGAACAACAAAGCGTCCAGCGCCGCATACTGCGCCGTGTAGCGAGATTGCAGCAGGGCCAGTTTGCTCTCCAATTGGGTCTTGCGGCGGTTCAAATCGGTCTGGTTGTCTTTTTCCGACTGAATCCGGCTGGCAAGGGTGCCGGAGTCGCTCAGGAAGCCATCCACCGTGTTGGACAAGTCCACGCCGCCAGTCAGGCCGAGCCGAAACCCGCTGGCCAAAGTTTGGGGCAAGTTGCTCAGGCTGCTGTAAAGACTTTCATTGACAACCAACCGGCCATCCTTGGCAAACTCCAAGCCCAGCTTGTTCAGGCCGTGTTCTGGATGGCTCAAGCCGCTGGCAATTTGTCGCATGATCGACGTCAACGTGGAGTCACTGTTGAGAACGCCGCGCAATTCGGCGTTGGCATTGGATTGCGTGAGGCTCTTGTAGACACTCAGCAAATCGTTGTAGCTGCTGACCAAAGCGTCAACCCTCGGACGGGCCGTGCTGGTGTCGCCTGTCACCTCGATCACGGTATTGCTTGAACTGGACAGCAAATTCAGGGTCAAGCCTGGAATCGCATCTGTGACGGTGTTGCTGCTGCGGTTGAAAACAATGCCATTGACCGTGAAGCTGGCATTTCGCGCCTCCTGAACGGCTGTGGCCGTGTAGGCCCCCGATGGCGTGGTCACGCTCAGCGTGTTGTCTGTCCCCGTGCGCAAACCTTGCAAAGCCAGTGACCAATGCGTGGCATCGGTCTGCAACAAGGTGGCTTTGACTTTGTCTTTGAGGGTGCTGTGATTGTTGACCCAGTTGCGAAAGCCCGCGATCGTGGTGACGTTGTCCGAGGCGCTGGGCGAATAGTCAGTGCCACCCACGCGCACTTTGAAGTCGGCAGCATTGGCGATGGGGTCTGTGTCGCTGGCAAAACCCGAAACATTCACCAGCGCGGCTTCGGCGGTCTGTGTGACGTTGAGTTTGTAACGGCCAGTCTCGGGCGATGCGGCGGCAGTGATGGTCACCGTGGCAGCCCCTGGCACGCTGTTGCTGACGTTCTTTGTTGAAAAATTGCTGCTGTCTTGCAAAGCCTTCAGGGCCGTTTGAAAAGCGGACAACTGGCCCTGAAAGCTTCCCAATGAACTGATCTTGACGTCGTTCTTGGCGATCTTGTTTTGCAAGGCCGTCAGCGGCTTTTGCTCCACCTGCATCAATTGGCTGACGATGCTGGCCACATCGATCTGGCTGCCGCTGTTGCTGGTGGACTGGATGGCCAAGGTGTTCTCCGCTTGCCGGTCTTCAGGCTTTTTGATGCACCATCACATTGCCCAGTTGCTCAAAGCTGTGCGCAATGCGAATTAATTCATCTGACGGCAAGGTGCGAATCACTTCACCCGAATCCGGGTTGATGATTTGTACCTTGATGTACCCCGTGACATCGTCCTTGCTGATGCTGACTTGCCGCTGCATGGACGAGACGAAATGCTGGATTTGTTTTGCCGCAGACTCGACAGCTTCCCTTGAAGGCTTGGTGACATCCTTGAGAGGAGTCTCTGTTTTGCTGGGGGCGCTGACAGCCATGGCCACGGCCTGCGCGTCCGGGCGCGTCGCACGCTCCGGGACCGTAGCCACCGATTGGTAGGCGCCAGCAGCATTGCCAGCGATTGCAGACAATGGGTTCATGTTGTTCTCCAGGTCAACGAGGTGTCACCCAGCCACAGTTGCAGCTGGGTCACCATGCTCTTACTTTAACAGCGTCAGCACCACATTGGGCATCTGATTGGCCTGCGCCAGCATGGCGGTGGCCGCCTGCTGCAGGATCTGGCCGCGGGTCAGCGTGGCCGTTTCGGCTGCGTAATCGGTATCGATGACGCGGCTGCGTGCAGCAGAGAGGTTGTTGTAAAAGTCCGAGAGGTTGTTCACGGTGTATTCCAGCTGGTTTTGGAATGCGCCCAGTGCGCCACGTTGGGTGGTGATCGCGTTCAAATAGTCGGAGGCCTTGGTTTGGATCACGCCCATTTTGGCGGTGGTGATCCCACTGGACAGATCCGCAATGGCGTCGAACAGGGCCTTGCCTTCGGTCGTGGTGTCACCCGAAGTGGTGGTCAGTTTGATTTTGGCCAATGCTGCGGTGGAGACCGTGACAGTGTCGCCGGAGTCATTGCTGACTTGCAGCTTGATTTCGGCGCCAGCAAACAGCGTGGTGCCCGTGAAGTTGGTGCGTTTGGCAATGTCGTTGATCGAGTCCCGCAAGGCGCCAATTTCAGTTTTGATGGCATCTTTTTGCGTGGCATTCAGCGTTTCGTTCGCGCCTTGTGTGGCCAATGTGATCATGCGTTGTGCAATTTCAGCCACGGAGGCCAAAGCGCCTTCCGCGGTCTGGGCAAGCGAGATGCCATCGTTCAAGTTCTGAATGCCTTGCTTGACCCCATTGATCTGCTTCTGCAGTGCTTCAGAGACGCCCAAGCCGGCGGCATCGTCTTTGGCGCGGTTGATGCGCAAGCCAGAGGAAAGTCGCTCGACGGACGTTGTCAAAGCATTTTGAGCACCTGCAAGGTTTCTTTGCGCTGCCAAAGACGCTGTGTTGGTGGTGATGACGTTGGACATTTCTACTCCTAATTTGATTCGTGTGGCTTCTCAGTGCTTTGGCTTATTTCATCAGTGTCAGGATGACATTCGGCATTTGATTCGCCTGTGCCAGCATGGCCGTCGCTGCTTGTTGCAGGATTTGGCCTTTGGTGAGGTTTGCCGTTTCGGACGCATAGTCGGTGTCGACGACGCGGCTGCGCGCAGCAGAAAGGTTGGTCGAAAAGTCACTCAAGTTGGCAACGGTGTATTCCAGTTGGTTTTGAAACGCGCCCAGTTCGCCACGTTGCGCCGTGATGGCATCCAGGTAGGCGCCGGCAGATGTTTGAACGGCTTTGAATGCCGTGGTGATGCCTGCCGAAACACCCGCGGTCAGCGCGTCGCCGATGGCCGTGATGTCGGTTGATAGCGTATTACCTGTGGCACTGCCGCTACCAAGAGAAATTTTGGCCAGCGCGGTGGCGCTGATGGTCACCGCATCGGTGCTCGAGTTGCTGACTTGGATGGAAAGAGAGTTGGCCGCGAACAAGGCGGTGCCTGTGAAGGTCGTTCGCTTGGAGACATCATTGACGGCTGTTTTCAATGCGCTGATTTCGTTGTAAATGGCCGTGCGCTGGTCCTTGCTCAAGGTTTCATTGGCACCCTGCGTGGCCAGCGTCACCATGCGCTGCGCCATTTCAGATACCGCTGCCAAGGCGCCTTCCGCCGTTTGCGCCATCGAGATGCCGTCGTTGATGTTCTGTATGCCTTGCTTGATGCCGTTGAGCTGCTTTTGCAGTGACTCAGCAACGCCCAGACCCGCCGCATCGTCTTTGGCACGGTTGATGCGCAAGCCCGAGGACAGGCGCTCGACCGAGGTGGTGAGGGAATTTTGCGCACCCAGCAGGTTACGTTGGGCTGCTAATGACGCGGTGTTGGTGTAGATGACGCTGGGCATGTGTGACTCCCTGATTGAAAAAGAATGGAATGAAAGTGTTTACTTGAGCAAGGTCAAGATCACATTGGGCATTTGGTTCGCTTGTGCCAGCATGGCCGTGGCAGCCTGCTGCAAGATTTGGCCTTTGGTGAGGTTGGCTGTTTCAGCGGCGTAATCCGTGTCAATGACGCGGCTGCGGGCGGCTGACAAATTGGTGGAGAAGTCGCTCAAATTGGCCACCGTGTATTCCAATTGATTCTGGAAAGCGCCAAGCTCGCCGCGCTGTGTGGTGATCGCGGTCAGGAAGTTGCCTGCCTCATCCTGAACATTTTGAAATTTCGTGGTGATGGTCGCGGTGTTGGGCGTTGCGTCCGTCAGAGCCGTGTTCAGCTCAGTAATTTTGGTGTTCAACGTGGTGTTGGAGGACCCATCAATGGCGATTTTTGCCAGCGCTGTCGCCGATATCTGGACTTTGTCTGCAGAGTCATTGCTGACTTGAATGGACAAGGCCGTGGCCGTGAACAGGCTGTTGCCAGTGAATTTTGTCCGGGTTGAGACGTCGTTGATGGCGGTCTTGAGCGCGGCAATCTCTTGGTAAATGGATTTGCGTTGTGCGATGCTCAAAGTTTCGTTGGCACCTTGAGTTGCCAGGGTCACCATGCGCTGCGCCATTTCAGCAACCGCCGCCAAGGCACCTTCAGCCGTTTGCGACATCGAAATGCCGTCATTGATGTTTTGAATGCCTTGCTTGATGCCGTTGAGCTGCTTTTGCAGGGACTCAGCAACGCCCAGGCCGGCGGCATCGTCTTTGGCGCGGTTGATGCGCAGGCCAGAAGACAGGCGCTCGACCGAAGTGGTGAGGGAATTTTGCGCGCCCAACAGGTTGCGTTGGGCTGCTAATGACGCGGTGTTGGTATAGATAACGCTAGGCATTTGCTTCTCCTGTGGGGTCTGTATGACTGGGCCAGATTCCCAGCCCTCTCCTGTGTGGTTACGGCAGTTGCCTGCTTGGCGTTTAGTGAAATGGCGAAAAAAAGGAAAAAAAGATGTGTTAATTCAAAAATTAATCCATAACAATTAAATTTGATGAGTCCAATCTCTGTTTTTAAATTGGTAACATTGATCCTCATCAGGTCTACATGAATACCTTTGGTTCCATGCTCTCCAATCTCCGCTTGCCTTCTGCGCAAGCGGCTGTTCCGGTATTGGTGCTGCTGATCCTGGTGATGATGTTGGTGCCATTGCCAGCGCTTTTGCTGGACATGCTCTTCACCTTCAACATTGGCCTGTCCATCATGGTCCTGATTGCGGCCCTGAACATCCGCAGCTTCAAAGACTTCGTGGCCTTTCCCACCTTGCTCCTGGTCACCACGCTGATGCGCTTGTCCCTGAACGTGGCGTCCACCCGCATTGTGTTGCTCAAGGGCCATACAGGCTCGGATGCGGCAGGCCACGTGATCGAAGCCTTTGGCAAATTCCTGATTGGCGGCAGCTTCATGGTGGGCATTGTGATTTTCATCGTGATCACCATCATCAACTTCGTGGTCATCACCAAGGGCTCCGGCCGCGTAGCCGAGGTGTCTGCCCGTTTCGCGCTGGATTCCATGCCCGGCAAACAAATGGCGATTGACGCCGACCTCAATGCCGGGCTGATTCGCCAGGAAGAAGCCAAGCAGCGACGCGCCGATGTGTCACAGGAGGCTGACTTTTACGGCTCCATGGACGGCGCCTCCAAGTTTGTGCGGGGCGATGCCATTGCCGGCATTCTGATTTTGCTCATCAACTTGATTGGCGGCATTGCTATCGGGGTGATGAGCCATGACCTGACCTTTGGCAATGCGCTGCAAATTTATGGCACGCTGACCATTGGCGACGGTCTGGTGGCTCAGGTGCCGGCACTGATCATCTCAACGGCCGCCGGTATTCTGGTGACCCGCGTCGCCACAGACGATGATTTTTCGGCGCAGCTGTCCAAGCAATTCAAGGACAACCAAAATGCCTTGATCGTGGCCGCTGGCGTGCTGGCCGTCCTGGGGGTTTTGCCTGGCATGCCTCACTTGACCTTTCTGGCTTTTGCCCTGGTGTTCGGCAGCCTGGCCTATGCCATGCGGCGTCAAGCGCGCCTACAAACAAGCAGTGCTGCCGCCGAGGCAACCTCGGCCTCCGATCGGCAAGAGCTGGGTTGGGAAGACGTGCCCGTGGTGGAGCCTTTGTGCCTGGAGTTGCCCTACCGCTTGATTCCCATGGTGGACCGTGGCGAGGAAAGCGACCTGATCAAGCGCATTCGGGCCATTCGTCGCAAATTCATCTCAGACATTGGGTTTTTGACGCCCTCTGTCCATATTCGCGACAACTTGCAGTTGCCGGCCGAAACCTACCGTTTCCTGGTGTACGGCGGCGAAGTTGGGCGCGGTCAGTGCCTGCCCGATCGCTTGCTGGCCATTGCCCCCGAGGGCTCGGAGCCTTTGCCTGGGCTGCAGGTGCGCGACCCGTCCTTTGGCATGCCCGCCACCTGGATCGAGCGGGGCATGCGTGACACGGCCATCAGCTTGGGCCACACGGTGGTGGAGCCGGCCGTGGTCATGGCCACCCATCTGGACACCCTGATTCGCCGCCATGCCCATGAGTTGCTGGGGCGTCAAGAAACGCAAGAACTGCTGGAGCATTTCAAAGGCAGCTTCCCCAAGCTGGTGGAGGACATCATTCCCAAGGTGGTGCCTGTGGCTTTGTTGCAGCGCTTGCTGGAGTTGTTGCTGGAAGAAAATGTGCCCATCAAAGACCTGCGCAGCATCATCGAAACCGCAGCAGAACATGCCCCCAAGACCCAAGATCCGCTGGAAATCTTGCCGCATGTGCGCATGAGCTTGCACCGCACCATCGTGCAGCAGGCCCTTGGCGACAACACCGAGGTGAAGGTGCTGGGCATACAGCCCGAGTTCGAGCGCTTGATCGAGCAGGCCATGGGGGCCGCACCCGTCGCCCCCGATGGGGTGATCGAGCCCTCGCTCATGCGCCTGTTGGTGCAAGAAATTGCCAGCGGCGTTGATGCCATGGAAGCCAAAAATTTGCCCTTGGTGATTGTCAGTGGCAGCAAAGCCCGGCTGACTTTTGCCAAAATAGTGAAACGGGTGCGCAGTCAGGCCACGGTGCTGTCCTTGACTGAGTTGCCTTTGCAAACACATTTGAGTTTTGAGCGCATGTTGTGTGCCCAGGCAGCCACCCCGTGAATGGATAGGACGGAATGAACCCGCAAAAATTTGTCGCTGCCAATGTCACCGAAGCCCTGAAATTGGTGACGCAAAAAGTGGGTGGCGATGCCATTGTGCTGACCACACGCGACACCCCCGACGGCGTTGAAATCATCGCCATTGCCCCCGGCGACCTCGCCCAGTTGGCTCAAGGGCAGGCCACGCCGCCCGTTGCGACCCCAGCACCTGCGACCCAGGCACCAGCAGTGCCTGCCCATTCCATGGCGCCAACTCAGCCGATTGCGCCTGACTTCAAGCCATCCACGGCCGTCTCTGTGGCTGAAATGGACCATCTGCTGTCCGAGTTCGCCCACGTCAAGCAATTGCTGCAAACCCATTTGTCTGAAAAAGTCTGGGGTGACATGCAATCGCACCATCCCCAACAGGCCGAAGCGTTGCGCGTGGTGTTGAATGCGGGCTTTTCCCCCGCACTGAGCGCGGAGTTGGTCAAGGCCTTGCCGCCAGCGCCAGGCACAGGCCAGGCTTTGCGGCAGCATCTTCAAACCATTCTGGAGCAGCGGGTCTCTGTCATCGACCCACTGACCGTCTTTGATGCTGGCGGTGTTTTTGCCTTCATCGGCCCGACAGGCGTTGGTAAAACCACGGCGATTGCCAAAATTGCTGCGCGCTGTGTCCTGCGTTACGGGCGCGACCAATTGGCGCTGTTGACCACGGACACCTTTCGCATCGGCGCGCAAGAGCAACTGAATGTCTACGCCAAGATCATTGGCGTGCCGGTCGCGTCGCTGCGCGACAGCGATGATTTGGCCGCCAAGCTCAAAAGCATGGGCGACCGGCGCATCATCCTGCTGGACACGGCTGGCGTCAACCAGCGCGATGCGCGCATGCTGGAGCAGGCACAAATGCTGCAGCAGGGCGCGCCGGCGCTCAAGCGCATTCTGGTCATGAGCAGCACCACAGATTTGCGTACCCAAGAGGATGTGATCCTGATGCACCAAGAAGCTGGCTTGGCGCAGCAAGGGGAGGGCATTCGTGCGGCCATCATCACCAAGACCGATGAGGCTGCGCAACTGGGTCCTGTGCTCGATTGCATGATCCGGCACCGCTTGCCCTTGATGTTCCTCGCCAACGGTCAGCGTGTGCCGGAAGATTTGAGCCAGGCGAATTTGCCCTACTTGAGCCATCGCGCCATTCATCCGCGCGCCTTGGGCAGCCAGATGACGCTGGCTGACAACCAGTTGCCGGCATTGATGGCGGATCAACTCAGCCAATGGGCGCTTGCCCGCTGAAAGCTGGACATGTTCATGTTTGACGCACAAGACCAGGCCAGCGGATTGCGCAAATTGTTTGGCGACAATTTGCCCCCACCGGTCCATGCCTTGTCCTGCCCCTCGCGCCCAGCCATTGTGCTGCCTCTGGCGCAAATCACGGCCCATGCCTTGGTCCAACAAGGCTTCAGCCTGGCCTGGATTGACGAGCTGGATTTGGGGAACCGTCAAGACTGGCCATTGCCTTGCCCTGTGCGGTTTGACCTGTCGCAAGCATTGATGGGCCATGTGCCTTTGGCCGCCAGCCTGTTGCCACTCAATCCGCAGCTTTGGTATGCCCTGGCACGTCGTCTCGAGCGCGTGCCGCACCATGTGTACCCGTCGCTGATTCAGCGCATGCAAGAGAAGGGTCTCAAACTGGACAAAATTCTCTTGTGTCTGGACCCCAGCTCGCAGCGCATGCTCAGCCTCTACCACGAGCAGGTTCATCACACTGTGATCAGCGGCGGCTCCGCAGAGGAGGTGAGCGTCGCACGTGACTGGATTGTTCAAATGCAATCCCGCCAGCCAGCCTCCTCATGGAGCATCGTCTGGGTGGGGGTCAAGGGCAAAGGCGGGCGCAAGAGTCCCACGCAAACCCTGGTCGATGACATCCTTCAAACAACGGGGCAGCACGTCAAGGTTTTGGGGCAACTGCCCGCCAGCTTGGCGCAGGGTGCGCTGTCCAATGCATGGGCTCAGCCACAGACATTGCGCGACCTTTGGCTGCAGCACATTCTTCAGGCCTGACCTCGCCATGCCGGCCAAGTACCAGGAAAACGATCCCAACGCCTTGATTCGGCAGTACACGCCCCTGGTGCGACGGATTGCGTCGCACATCGGTTCCCGGCTACCGGCCAATGTCGAGCTGGATGACCTCATTCAGGAGGGGATGACCGGTTTGCTCGATGCCATGAACCGCTACAAGCCGCTGCCCAACCTGAGTTTCGAGGCCTATGCCAGCACGCGGATTCGAGGTGCGATTTACGACGCTTGCCGTCGCGATGATATTTTGCCCAGGCACCATCGAGACAAAGTGGACGCCCTGGAGAAAACGACCCGTCGTCTTGAGCAGGAACTGGGGCGCTTGCCCAGCGAGGTCGAGGTGGCCCAGTCTTTGGGCGTCGCCATTGAGGACTACCATTCCGTGTTGGACAGCCTGGTCAATGTCATGCCTTTGGAAGACGTGCCCGAAGACATGCTGCCCACCGATCCCTTCGGTGACCCGCTCGAACAAGTCAACAGCAAACAGTTCATGCTTCGCATGGTCGAGGTTCTGAAGCGATTGCCTGACAAGCAGCAAATGGTGATGGCCTTGCATTACCAGGAAGACCTGTCCTACCGGGAGATCGCCGCCGTGATGGGCCTGACGCCAGGGCGCATTAGCCAACTTCACACGCAAGCCGTGATCGCGATTCGTGCCATGCTGGACTGAAGTCCAGCTTCAGAATTTGCCCAACAGTTGCCCGGTGTTGACCATGGCAACGCCGCCTTCGCTGGAGTAAGTGGCTGCCGCCGAAGATTGCGCCGTATAGGCTTGCAAGGCGGCATTGCGTTGCATTGCCAGACGTATCAATTGCGAATTGATTTGATGGTCCAGTTTGGCTTGTTCCAACAACTGCTGGGTTTCAGAGCGGGTGGGTTCGGCCAATTGGGCAATCGCATGTTGCAAGCCTTGCGTTCCGCCAGGAAAGCCGTTCACTTTGTCCAGATACGACTGAACCTCAGCCAACACGGGCTCCAATGCCGTCAGCTCATTGGACTCCAAGGCCTTGCGCAGTGCCGCCACAGAGTGTGCGAGCGCGCCCAGGAGGGGAAGAATGTCGGACATCAGCCGCGTTGGGTGCTGGCCACGGCCTCACGCAGCAAGTTGGAGGCGACATGCTCGTAGTCGATCTTGAACTTGCCCTGAGCGATGCGCTCACGAATTTCGCGCACCAGGTCGGTGTCCATGGGGCCATCGGCCTCTTGGGCCATGGTGTGTTGTGCAGATTGCGAGGCTTTGGCTGATTCACTCAAGCCGATGCGCGCAGCAGGTTGGGGCGCCGCGGGCTTGTCTGCCACGGAAGTGTTGCGTGCAGCGGTAGCCCCAGGTGCTTGTCCTGACGGGGTGGTGTTGATCACCGGTGTCTCAGATATTTTTGAAACCATTTGTGCTACCTCAATCCAATACAGCTTCGACTTTTCCTGGCCCCACAGCTTTGCCTTGCAGTGCCTTGCCCTCTACCGTTCTGACGCGAACTGTAGCACCGATCACCGCATCGTTAAGCGCTTGTCCAGAGGTGACCATTTCAAACCCTTGGCCCAAGAGCGTGAGTTTGATCAAATCCCCCGACTTGATAACGGATGTTGGCTTGAAGTCGTTTAGTTTGACGACCGTGCCTGCCGACAATGGCCTGGCGACTTCCAGGCCATCGAGCACAGAGAGGTCGTCAATCAAGTCTTCTTTGTACTTCGAAAGTTCAATGACCTTGGTTTCAAAGTCATTCAAATTGACCCATTTCCCAGGCTTGAGCGATGATTTTGTCACCCACGTTTTTCCAAAAACAGTCACCTGAACTTGAACCGTTTGACGCCATGTTTGGCCAGGCTCACGGCATTCAAGCTGCAAATAGACCTGGCCCCAGGGCCTGTCCTTGCGCAACAAGCTGACGCCAGGCGCACTGGCGCAGGCGGGCCATGGGGCCTGGCGGTCGCGCCAAGTGATCTCAAAGCTGCGACCCACCATGCTGGGGTGGCTGCTGACAAAGGACCGAATGGCTTGCGCCATGGGCGCAGGGGGGCCAGCGGGTGTGCTTTGGGCTTGCGACCAAGCTGTCAGCAACGCGAGCACCATGCCGATCAGAAACCGCAGCGCGCGAGGCGGGCGCAACACCATCGTCATACCGCGAGGTTGCGAAACAGGAACACCTCACCCCGACCGTTCAGCGCCACCGCAGACACCCCGGGGGGCCGCGGCAGGTTGCTGGGAATGGGGTGTATGTTCATGCTGACCGGTGTGTGACACCGATCGACATGCAGGGTCGAGCGCTTGTTGCCTGCACACACTTCAAGTTTGGCAGGGTGGCCAGATTGCGCGGACACACTTTCAAGGGCTTGTGCCGCGCTGATGGCATAAATGCGGCCCTCTGCCTCAAAAGGCTGAAGCCACATGCGGCGTTGGCTGCAGGGCAATACCAGTCGGTAGCCTTCGGGCAAAGGCAGGATGTGGCCATGCCATTGGGCCAGCATGTTCCCGACGTCTTGCATTTCTGAATCGCTCAGCGTCAGGCCTTGCCATTCGATGAACAGTGTCAGGTGACGCTGAACCGCCGTGATGCGTTGGGCACGATCCGACACCGCCAGGAAGGCCTCGAGCGCCTGAAAAGGAGCCGCATCCAGCCAACACTCGTCAATCTCGCTGTGATGTTGGTCATACAGTTCGCGCAAGCTGCGCTGCCCAATGTGGGCGGCTCTGTCTTGCAACTCGGCCAGAAGGTTGTCGATGCGTTGCATTGAGCGCTCTTGGTTCGGTGCCATGTTCAGCACGCGTGCTGACTGCAGCAAATCCAGCCCGTTTTTTTGAAAAGCTTGCAGTGCATGTGCGGGCAGCGCCGAGGGCTGGGCCGGGCCCAAACCGCTCAGCGTCTGGCCCAGGCCATCGAAGCCGTCGCCTTGCGTCAAGGTCATCTGAGGCAAACCTTGCAGTTGGCGTGTCCAGGCCGCAAGCTTGTCTTGCGATGGCGCTGGGTCGTAGGGCTGACCGGCCCGAATTTCATGCAATGCGTGTTCCAGCCAAGCTGAAAACGCATGGGCTACCTCCAGGACCAGGGGTTGCCCTGCGGCAAGTTCCTGGGCCACTTGTTGCATCAGATGGGAGGCACTGGTCAAGCCCACACTGGCCAGCGCGCTGACGAGGTCAATCGCATGCAGCGCACCTTTGGGCATGCCACCCACGCCCATGGACAGGCTGTGAACCAAGCCCTGGAGCGAACGCTCGGCATCCATGGCGAGCAGGGTGACATGGTCTTGCCGGAGGTTTTCCATCATATCGGCCCCCTGGGCTCAAGCCATTGCATCAGTTCAGGCGTGGAATGGGCTGGCGCCACAGATTCTCCCAGGCCGCTGCGAAGTGACAACTCGACGGTTCTCAACTGCCTTTGCAGCTGGCGCATGCCTTGACGCCATGCCTCAAACTGCGAGTCTGGGGGGATGTTGGCCGCGTGTCTGTGCGCGAGTTGATCCGCCCGCGCTTGCGACAAGCTCAGCCATGCGGACTGGGATTGCGCCAAGAGCGACTGCAACGACGTCAGGACATCGTGCAATCGATAAATCAATTGGCTCTGGTGCGCGCCTTGGCTGAACTGGATTTGCAAGTTGCGCATTTGCTGCGTCAATTCATCCATGTCTGCATTCAGGGACGCCTGGCTTGAGAGTGCGGCTTCCAAAGGGGGGGACAGGCGCTGGGCATCCACTTGATGCGCATGCAACACCACGTCGGTCCAGATTTGTTGCAGCTGGGGCTGATCACTTTCATGAATGACCTGCGCCACACTGGCATGGGTTGCAAGCAACTGTTGCAAGGCGGACTCGACCTCTTGTCGCTGCACCATGAGCAACCTCAGCCATTGTGTGCGCGCCATCCGCTCTTCTTGCACGACGTGCGCGCCATGCATTTGCCACAAGACCCCCATGGCAACGATCAAAGGAATGGCTAAGGCGACAGACGCGGCCCAATCGACAGCGTAAGCCAAAGGCCAGACATCGTAGGCCACCAAGGCCAGACCCAAAAGCCATGCCAGGCAAACCCAACTCATGCCTTGGGCCGCCCGCCTCAGGCGGGCAGCGTTCAACCAGCCTGAGGCTTGTCCTTCATCCATGGGTCAGTCCTTTGGGGCTGAACACGGTCCATGACCTGCCTTCAAACATGACGCTGTCACTGCTTGTCGTGTGCGCGTAAAAGGGGCCATGAACGCTCTGTACGCGGCAGCCCAGCAAGCTGCCGTTGGGGTGTTGCCGCGTGACCACCCATTCACCTTGTGCACTGCTTGCTTCGACAGGCACCCCGGGGGTTGGCTCGAACAGGGTCTGTAATGTGGTCATGAAAACCGGCGTGCCGGCGTGCAATTCAATTTCCAGGGGGGCCAGTTTGGCGAGAAGATTGGACGTGGTCCCGGACTTGAACACGGCGCCAAGCTCGCGAAGTTCAATGGCAAGCCTCAACTGACCCATCGTGGCGCCCAGCCACAGCCGTGCCGCTGTGGGGGACTGCGCGTCAAAATGACTTGGCAGGCCAGATTCGAGTTCCATCAAGGTGTCCAATGCGTCATGCTTGCCCAATGTCTGCAATGTGTTGCCAAAGGGATTACTTGTCATTCTAAATTATTTACAATGACAAGTAGGCTGAGTTATATTCATCACAGATGGGCCTTTCGAGGGCTCAACATTCAAGACTTCACAAGGCAACGACTCAATGGGAAGTATCCAACGCGATGCAGTCAGATAGCGCCATGGCATCCCAAACAGAATTGCCCGGTCGGGCAACGGCGGGATCGGCGTCTACAAGTTCATTGTCCTCCCTCAAGCAGCGCTTCCAAGCCATGACGCTGAACCAGCGCCTCGGGTTTGGCGCTGGCCTGCTGGTGATGTGCCTCCTGGTCGGCCTCGCCTTGATTTCCAGCCGCGCAGGGCAGGGCTACAAGGTGCTGTTCTCCAATGTCAGTGACGCCGATGGCGCTGCCATCATTGCCTCGTTGCAGCAGCTGAACGTGCCCTACCAGTTCACTGAAGGCGGCGGCGCTATTCTGGTGCCTCAAGCCAATGTTTATGAGACGCGTCTCAAATTGGCAGGCCAAGGCCTGCCCAAAGCGGGCAATGTGGGCTTCGAATTGTTGGAAAACCAGAAATTTGGCACCAGTCAATTTGTCGAGCGGATCAACTACCAACGTGGCCTCGAAGGCGAGCTGGCGCGCAGCATTGCTTCGCTGGGTCAGGTCAAGTCAGCCCGCGTTCATTTGGCCGTTCCCAAGCAAACCGCCTTTGTTCGCGAGCAAGAACGTCCCACCGCGTCGGTGGTGGTCATGCTGCACCCGGGGCGCATGTTGGACCCCGCACAGGTGGCCGCCATTTCGCGCTTGGTAAGCTCCTCTGTGCCGGGCATGCAGGTACAAGATGTGGCCATCCTCGATGCTGGCGGCGGCGTTGTCTCGCCCAATCCCATTCGGCAGGCCGGCTTGGACCCTTCGCAAATCAAGTACACAGCCGAATTGGAGTCGGCATTGACGCGTCGCCTTGCCGTGATTCTGGAGCCATTGGCGGGCAAGGATGGTTTCCGTGCCGAAGTCACGGTCGACATGGATTTCGATGAGCGTGAGCGCACCTCCGAAACTTTTGGGCGCAATTCACCGCCCAACGCGCAGGCCATTCGCAGCCAGCAATCCATGGACAGCACAGGGGGTGCATCGGCCTCCGGTGGCATTCCTGGCGCGCTCACCAACCAGCCGCAGCGTCCTGCAGAAGCGCCCATCGTCAACGAGGTGGCTTCCAACGGAAACGGCGCCTCCCGCACGCTGAAAGCGCCAGGCGAAGTGGAAACCGGCGTGGCGATCAGCCAAGACCCTGGCCAAACGCAAGCCCGCAGCGAGCGAACCGTCAATTACGAGGTCGACCGCGCCATCGAGCGCCTGAAGTCGAGCAAAGGCAATGTGCGCCGGATTTCTGCGGCCGTGATCCTCGATCACAAAATGCCCCCTGGCGCCGCCAACGGCACCGCCAAAGTGCCGTTCTCTCCCCAGGAAATCACCCAAATCAACAGCCTGGTCAAAGACGCCATTGGCTATGTTCAAGCCCGCGGTGACACCGTCAGTGTGGCGAATTTGCCATTTTCAGTGGAGGTGCCTGTGGAAACGCCCGCCTGGACCCCTGAGCTGACCTCGCAGCTGCTCAGTTATGGTTCGATTGCCTTGGCCGTTCTCTTTGGTTACTTTGCGGTGCTCAGGCCTTTGCTCAAGCCCTTGCCCCCGCCGGTAGAAATCAAGGAGCCGGTGGCGCCGCCCGAGCCCGCTTTGACGAACAAGGAGCGCTTGCGCAAAGAAATCTCCGAGCGCGAAGAGGAATGGGAGCTGCAGCAGGAAACCTGGCGCGCAGAAGCCGAATTCAAAGAGCGCGCTGACAAACTGGAGGCCAGCCGTCAGCAAGCCAAAGAGGCTTCCAGCAAGATGTTGTACGACGATTTGGTGGACTACACCCAGAACTATGTGAGCCAAAAGCCCCAAGATGCCGCTTTGTTGTTGCGCGCCTGGGTAGATGACATGGCGCCAACAAATCAGGGTGAATCAGCATGAACGATGCAGTGGTGAGCGGCGGATTCAAACCCGGCGTGATCAGTGGCGCCCTCAAAAAGGGCATGCGACAACCGGCCACGGCTGAACTGGCGTCCAACAACCTCGACGGGGCCACCAAGGTGGCTGTCATGTTGCTGGTGCTGGGTCCCGACAAGGCCTCTGAAATCCTCAAGGTTTTTTCACCGGCACAAGCGCAGCGCGTCACCGCCTTGATGGCCTCGGTGCGCAAACTCGACCGCGATGTGATCATCAGCGTGTTGCAGGACTTCAAGAAAACCACAGAATACAACCGCGAAATCGCCTTTGATTCAGACGGTTTCTTGCGTTCATTGTTGCAGCGTTTCACCGCCGAGGCCGACGTCAAGGGTTGGGGCGGCAACAGTGAAATTGCCCGCAACCTGCCGGCTTTTGAAACCATTGCGGCCATGAAGCCCGAACTCTTGCAGCGCTACTTGCGGGAAGAGCATCCGCAAGTGGTGGCCACCTTGCTGGCCCTGCTGCCGCCAGGGCTCGCAGGCGCAGTGCTCGACTTGTTCGACGGCGAGACCCGCGATGAGTTGATGCTGCGCTTGGCTTTGCTTGACCGAATCGATCCCAAAGCCTTGGGTGAGCTCAACGACGCGCTCGAGCGCTCTTTCGAGCCCGACAACCTGATCCAGATGAGTGGCATCGGCGGCGTCGCACCCGTGGTGGAGATCATGACGCATTTGGGCGGCGACGGCGACAAGCAGGTGCTGGAGAGCATTCGCAAGTACGACGCGCAATTGGCCGACCAGATCACGGACAAACTCTTCATCTTCGAAGACTTCATGCGCATCGACAAGCTGGCTTTGCAAAGAATCCTGCCTGCGGTCCCGGCGGAAGCTTTGGCGGTGGCACTCAAAGGCGCCACGCCAAGGGTACGCGACTTCTTCTTCAGCCACATGACCCAAAGCATGGCGGGCAATTTGCGCGTGCAAATGGATGGCATGCCGCCTGTGCGCGTTCAAGAGGTGCAGCTCCAGCAGCGCCGCATTGTGCGGATCGCCAAACAAATGGAGTCTGAAAACCTGCTGTCACTTCAGCGCATCGCAGCCGATGCGGTGCCACAAGGCACATGAGGGGCAGGGATTGAATCGCTGGGACCCGCCTTCCTTCGATCCACCGAGCGCGTCCTCGCCGACCCTGGCGCAGGGGGCAGGCGCACCGGCCACCGTGCAGCAATTGCAGGGCATTCAAGCCAAAGCGCACCAAGAGTCATTTGCGCGTGGCTTGCAGGAGGGCCTCGAAGAGGGGCGCGCACAGGGCATGGCCCTGGGGCGACAAGAAGGCTATCAGGCGGGCCATGCAGAAGGCTTGCAGGCTGGTTTTCAAAAGAGTTACCAACAGGGCGCAGAGCAAGTTCAGCGTTTGACGCAGAGCTTGGAAGACCTGCTCGGTCAATTGACCCAGCTGGGCCAAGCCATTGAGCCCGAGTTGACACGCTTGGCCTACGAAACAGCGTTGCGCCTGAGCGGGCAGAATCACTTGGACCTGGCCCCCTTCACACAAGCGGTGAAGGAGGCCCTCTCGCAGCTGCCGTCCTCGGGTGAGCAAGTGGTCTTGCGTGTTCCCATCGAGGAGGCCCAGACCTGGCAACAACTGTCACAGCAAGCCTCGGCGGGCATCGCCTTCAAACTCGTGCCCGATGCTGCTGTAGTGCCTGGGCAAGCCTTTGTGGAATGGTGCGGGACACGCGCCGACGTGGGTGCGCAAGCTCGCCAAGCCTTGGTGCGCAGTGCCCTGGGCCTGTTGAATCCATCGCCTGAGCCATCGTCGCAATGAGCCTCACGCCGACGCTGGCCGAAAGCTTTTCGTCGGGCTTGGCGCGCCAGCGCCAACGCCTTGAGCAAACCCCGTTGTCTATCCGCCAGGGACGCTTGCGCAAAGTCTCGGGCCTGGTGCTCGAGGTCGAAGGCTTGCCCATGGCCATGGGCGCACATGCCTGTGTCCATAACAGCACGCAAGGCCATTGGGTCGATGCCGAGTGCATTGGCTTTCAGGGCGGTGCCACCTTTCTGATGGCTTTTGACCCTGTGCATGGCCTGTCTCCCGGCGCCGCTGTCTGCCCACTGCAAACCCCCATCCTTTCGGGCGGAGATTACCGCATGCGTGGCAGTGTCCAATCCTTGCCGATTGGACCTGAATTGTTGGGGCGCGTGGTCGATGGCTTGGGGCGTCCGCTGGACGGCATGGGGGGGACGCAGTGGCATGCGTTGCAAGCGGCCGGGCCGCGCCCCAACCCGATGCGCCGTGCGCCCATTCATGAACCCTTGGATACGGGCATCAAGGCCATCAATGCTTTGCTGACCGTTGGCCGGGGCCAGCGGGTGGGCCTCTTCGCGGGCTCTGGCGTGGGCAAGAGCGTGTTGCTGTCCATGTTGGCCAAAAACTGTGTGGCCGACGTGATTGTCACGGCCCTGGTAGGGGAGCGCAGCCGCGAAGTCCGCGAATACTGCGATGACCTGTTGGACGAGAAAACAAAGGCACGTTCGGTGGTCGTGGCGTCCCCCGCGGACACTTCTCCTTTGTCCCGCGTCAAAGGGGCTGAATACGCTACCGAGGTTGCCGCTTGGTTTCGCGACCAAGGCAAGCATGTGGTGCTGATTGTGGATTCCTTGACCCGCTACGCCATGGCGCAGCGAGAAATTGGCCTGGGCTTGGGCGAAGCCCCTGTGGCGCGTGGTTACCCCGCGAGCGTCTTTGCCAAAATGCCTAGCCTGGTCGAGCGTGTGGGCAACGGCGAGAACCCTGAAGGCACGCTCACAGCCTTTTACACCGTGCTTCTAGAAGGTGACGATGTGCATGACCCCGTGGGGGATGCCGCGCGTGGCATTCTGGATGGCCATGTTTTTTTGTCGCGCGAGTTGGCAGACGCCGGCCATTACCCTGCCATCGATGTCGAAAAATCAATTTCGCGCGTCATGCCCAAGGTCACGCAGCGTGAGCACCAGATGGCGGCTCGCCGTCTCAAACAATTGATCAGCAAACATGTCAGAAACCGTGACATGGTCGCCATGGGGGCGTATGTGGCGGGCAATGACCCGGAACTGGACATCGCCCTGAAGCTCTGGCCTCACATCCAGACATTCTTGCGACAAGAGTCTGACGAGGTCGCCGCCTTTGACGAGACCTTGAAGGTGTTGTTGCAATTCGGTGGGGTTGGCACATGAGCCACAAAGCCTTTGAGTTGATGCTCAAGCTCATGGAGATGCGAAAAGACCGCTCGGTGACCAAATCGCGTAAAGCACAAGCCGACTTTTTGTCCTCCAAGAACATCAGCGACCAGTTGCAGACTTACGCGGCGGAATACGACAACCAGTGGGTCCGATCTGCACAACAAGGCGATACGGCCATGATGCTGCACACATCGGCCGCTTTCGGTCAAAATTTGAACGCCACCGCGGCCACCCAGCGCGCTGAAACCCGTGCCCTCGAAAAGACGAGTCAACGGGCCTTGCAGCAGGCGCTGCAAGACAGCCAGCGCATCAAGGTTTTACAAGACTACATTGCCAGGCGCAAGGCGTTGACGCGCAAAGCCATGGAAGTACGCGAGCAGCGCCAATTGGAAGACGACCTGAACGGTCGAGCGCGCGAACCTTGAGGGTTGGCATTTAAGTTGCTAACTGAATCCCAAGAACTTTGGGATCCAGCCATGGCGAACCTTTCACCAATTCAGTTTCAAGCCACTGCAGCCACTGCAGGCAATGAATTTCTTGCCCCTGTCCAGGAAGAGAATTCGGGTGTTTTCCTTGGGGAGTTGAAGGACGCCCTGGGCTTGCAGCTTGCTTCCCAAGCCACGGAAAATCAGAACGGCGAAAAAGACGAAACAAATACGCTCGAGTTGAATGTCGATCTGCTGGGTTTGCAAATTTTGCCGGAGACCGCATTGTTGGCGTTGCCTGCTGCGGCAAATTTTGCCTCCTCAGACTCGGCCACAGCTGCGCCCGCAGCGCTCGATGCACAAGCGCTTTTCACATCGACGGACATGCTGCCGGTGTTGCCAACCACGGACACGGTCAGCCTTGCATTGCCCACCACAGCACCAGCGCTGGCCAGCGCATCGCCACAAGTCATGGCAGACAGCGCGGACCCTGCCGCCACACGCTTGAGCGAGGATGCACGGCCGACAGACACAACCGACGCCGGTTCCGCTGCGACCCCTCTTGACGTCATTGATTCACCCAGCTTGGCAGCCACTGTGCCCACCACAGGCGCCGTCACGCTTGCGCCAGCACAAGCACGCGCCGCAGTCGCACCTCAGAACGCTGGGCCGGAGCTGTCTTTGCAGCCTTTGCCGACACTGGCCAAGGCGCCAGAGGCCCCGCAAGTCAGGGCACAGCCTGAGGCAGGCCAGAATCTGTCCTTGGCGCAGGTGCAGACGCCGATCAAGCCATCAACGCTCGCGGCACAGACAACGCAGTCCGTGTTGCTCACAGAGTCAGGGCAGCACGTTCAGACCACCAGCCTGGCGGTGGCATCCCAAGCGGCAGCGCCGCTGGAGAGTTCGCAAACCCGCGCAATCGACCCTGCGGATACGCTTGCACAAAGCACCTCGCCAGCACCCGCAGCCCTTGCCGCACGCGACGAGGGCCTCACCCTGGCCTCTGTAAACCTGGTGGACACGCCGGTGGCTGCCGCGATCGCACCTGACAAGCCTGGGTTCAGCGCCGACGCCCAGGGGCAGCGCCCATTCGCCCTCGCCGAACAGTCAGTCGCTCCGACATCCGTTGTCACGACGGCTGATGCCTCACCTGTCTTGATCGCAACCCAGCGCGTCACATTCAGCGAAGCGGTCAGCAACACGGTGGCTGCAGTCTCAGAGTCTGTGCAGGAAGAGCCCTTGGCGGCGACAGCGCCATCTGGAGATGCGCTTGCACCTGCCGTGACAGCCTCTTCGGTCTTTCAAGTTGCACAGACAGATCCCAAAGACCTCTCGCGCCCCCTGAATGAAGCGATCCCAGCTTCGAGCCTGCTTTCCAGCCCAGCGGCAGCGCCCTTGGAGCTTGGCAATGACAATGAATTCAAGCCTGTCACGATCGATCCAAGTCAGGCGCAGACCAGCTTCACCAGCACCTTGCTGGGCCAATTCACGGCTCAGCATACGCAGGTCCCAGCGCACCAAGTTTTTGAGCCCACCAACGTGCCCGCGCCCCTGGAGCCGCACCAGGTGCAGTTGGACGCGGGCGAAGTCAAAGTTGAAATCATGCGTTTGGTCAAGCAAGGCGGCGGTCAGATCGTGATGGAGTTGACACCGCCGGACCAGAGCAAGTTCAGAATCGATCTGAAAATCGATGCCCAAGGGGTGGCGTCTCTGGTGGTGGAAGGTGCCAGTGATTCCACGCGTTCGCGCTTGGAGCGCGGTGCAGAAGGTTTGCAACAACAATTTGCAGAAATGGGCCTGGCTTTGCAACTGGACATGCGCCAATCGCATGACCCCGGCGCACAGCGCGAAGCCATGCAGCAGATGCAGTCAAGCTTCACCCCCTCAGGCACACTGTCACGGGCCACTGCGTCGACAGTGACTGAGGCGCAACGCTCGCGCTCGGTGGGCGAGGGCCAAGTCCATATTTATGCGTGAAAGCTGAGATCTTTTCATGATGGAACAACATACCGCCTCGGGCGATTTTTCAACCCCTCTGTGGGAAACCGAAGTCTTGCGCCGCCAATTCACGCAGCTCGATGCCAGGCACACCGATTTCATGATGCACTGGCGTCAGTCTTTGACAACCCTCATTCCTGCGCAAGTGCAGCTGGAAGCGGGCGCGCTGGAATTCAAGACCTATTCGCAATTCATCGCTGACGTTGCCTCGCCCTCCGATATTCAGGTGTTTGAAGTCGAGGCTTTGCAAAGTTTGTGCGCTTGGAGTCTGGACCTTCGCCTCTTCCCAACCGCCGTCGATTGCATGTTTGGCGGCGCGGGGCGCATCCCGGTGCGTGATTTGAGTCGACGCTATACCCCCATTGAGCTGGGGGTGCGCAGGCGCTGTCTGGAGTCGTTGGCAACGGCCTACGAGGCGGCCTGGCAAAACAGCTTCCCGATCCGGCTTCATCCCTTGCGCCAGGAGCAACAGCCCGCTTCCTTGCGCATGGCTTCTCCACAAGACACCGTTTTGCATGCCCGTTTTCACCTCAAGTTGAACGCCATGGCCCTGTCGATCGACTTGTGCATGCCCCGGCGCGCCATTGAAATACTGACGGCTGAAGTGCCACAAGAGAACGCGACGCCCGATGCCAGCGTCAAGCACGCCTGGGGGCACAGTCTTCAGCACAACGTGTACGCCGCCCCCGTTGAGGCCGTGGCCATTTTGGGAAAAACGCAAATGACGGTGGCGCAATTGTTGTCGCTGTCCATTGGGCAGGTCATTCCGATCGAATTGTCCGAGCCGGTGGACTTGATGGTGGACGGCGTCACCTTGATGAAAGGGCGCTACGGTGTGCGCTCCGGCCAATACGCGCTCAAGGTGGAAGACATCTTGCAAAACCAACTGAGCCCCCCAGCCCCCAGCGCTCCCGAAGCCTCACCCTCAGGCTCTGAGAGCCTGAGCGAAATCGCCTCAGCACTGTCCGATTTCTCACAACAAGTAGCCCAAGATGAGGCCCGCCCATGACCGACGGACGCTCAAAATTTCCCGACGCAGGCCTGACAGGCTCTGCCGCTGACGCCAAGTTCCCCGGACTGGCCAGCCCCGTCACCTTTGATGAACTCGCCGACACTTCCTCCGCTACGGAAGCAGGCCACGGCATTGGCATGGTGCTGGATTTGCCGGTTCAAGTGATGGTGGAGTTGGGCCGAACCAAGATCACGATCGCCGAGCTGCTTGCTTTTCGGGTGGGCTCCGTGATCGAATTGAATGTCAGCGCGGGCGATCCTCTCGATCTGGTGGTCAATGGTTGCTTGATCGCTCAGGGTGAAGTTGTTATAGTGAATAATAAGTACGGCATACGCTTGACCGACATTGTCAGTCCGTCTGAGCGGCTGCGAAAAACACATCGATAACACACCATGCATTTGAGACCCCCCTCCTGGATCACAACACTCGTCACAATTCAGGTTCTTTATGCAGGGGGGGCGTTGGCCAACACCACGGCGACGTCTTCGGCCAGCTCAGGGGGCGCCACTTGGTACAGTTTGGTGACCTTGACCTTGTTGGTGGTGCTGGTGGCTGTGGCTTTGCGGGTGTACAAGCGCATGGCTGGCGCGGGTCCCGCTGACCCGCAATTGCAAGTGCTGGCACGCCAAAGCCTGGGCCCGCGCGAGCAGATTTTGGTGGTCAAAATTCAAGATCGTTTCTTTGCCTTGGGCTACACACCGAGCCAGATCAATCTCATCACCGAGCTCGATGCCTACACCCCCACGAATACGCCACAAGGTGCACTGCCGTCCGGTTTTTCTGAGCTGCTCAGCAAAGCGCGTTTGAAAGAGCGTCAGTCATGAAGCGCCGTTCGACGCATTGGGGTGTCCTGCTCCTTCTCGTTGTGTGCTGTATCCCCTTGGAGGGATGGTCGCAAAATCTGCCTTTGGTGTCTGCCACATCGGGCAAGAATGGCACGCAGTACGCGGTGCCCGTTCAAACCCTGCTGGCCTTGACCGCCCTGAGCTTTTTGCCTGCGGCCCTCATGCTGATGACCAGTTTCACCCGCATCCTGATTGTCTTTTCGCTGTTGCGTCAGGCCTTGGGTTTGCAAAGCATGCCCCCCAACATGGTCCTCACAGGCTTGTCATTGTTTTTGACCTGGTTTGTGATGGGGCCTGTGTTTGAAAACATTTACCGCGATGCCTATCTGCCCCTGTCTTTGGGCAAGATGGAGTTCGAGCAAGCCCTGACCGCAGGGCTCGAGCCGATTCGGCAATTCATGCTGGGGCACACGCGCCAAGATGACCTGAACATGTTTGCCAAAATGTACGGCGCGCCCATCGCTACCCGCGCAGAGACGCCCATGTCGGTGCTGGTGCCAGCTTTTGCCGTGTCCGAAATCAAGACCGGTTTTTTGGTCGGCTTCATGATTTACTTGCCCTTCATTGCCATTGACTTCGCGGTCGCCAGTATCTTGACGTCGCTGGGCATGGTCATGGTGTCGCCCATGATGTTCTCCTTGCCGCTGAAGTTGGTCATTTTTGCCTTGGCCGATGGCTGGACTTTGCTTGCCGCGTCCTTGGTCGCCAGTTACAGGTTGTGAGCATGGACAGCGGTTTGATCATTGAAATCACCTTCAAGGCATTGTGGATGTCCTTGGTGTTGTGTGGTCCCGTGCTCCTGGCCCTGTTGATTGTGGGCTTGGTCATCGGTATTTTGCAGGCGGCCACGTCTGTCAACGAAAGCTCGGTGGCTTTCATCCCCAAGCTGCTGGTCCTGGGGGTGATCTTGCTGCTGGTGGGGCCTTCCAGCCTGAGCGTCTTTGTCGACTACCTCAAAGACGTGATACTGGACATTCCGACGAGCCTGCGCTGAGCGACACATGGTGCCCTTGAGCCCTGACTGGATCAGTCAATTTGCCGAGCTGCTGATGCTGGTCTCCATGCGGGTGCTTGGGTTTTTCCTGGTCATGCCCTTGTTTGCCTTTCGCGCCAATCCGATGCGGGTTCGGGTTTTGTTGTCGCTGGTGATCGCCCTGGGCTTGATGCCCCTGGTTTCTGTGCAGCGCATTCCAGTGGCGGCGTTTGCCCCAGGCTACCTGTTGGCTTTCATCGAGCTGGCCATCGGCATGGCGGGGGGCATGATCATCCGTTTGGGTTTCATGGCGGTGGATGTGCTGGCCGAAGTCCTGTCCATGCAGTCGGGGCTGAGCTTTGCCGTGTCCTACGCGCGCGACCCTGCGCTGTCCTCCGGCCTGATGGCTGAATTTCTGGGCTTGGTGGCCATGGCCTTGGCGTTTGTCCTGAACATCCATTTGCTGGTGCTGGACATCTTGCTTGCGAGTTTCAAGGTCTTGCCCTTTGGGGTCTGGCCTACGGCCTGGAACCTGGATGCTTTGATTGGCTTGGTTCAAGACAGTTTTGTGCTGGGCTTGGTGCTCTCACTGCCCGCCATTGCGGTGTATTGGCTTTTCAACATGACGCAATCCATGCTGGCAAGGGTCAGCCCGCAGATGAATTTGTTCTCCATTGGCTTCTCGGTGATGATTCCGATCGCCTTTGTGGTGATTGCCTTCATGCTGCCACAGTTCCCGGAGATCGTTCAGCGCACGCTGGAGGAGCCGGTGCGTTTGCTGCGTGCGGGCTTGGAGCAACGCCTGCCTTGAGCTGCTTGCTTCAAGGCAGCGGTGTTTCCAGTTGCGGCAGCGGGCCAATCTCCGGCGGGGGAGACTCTTCGGCCGTTTTGTCGCCCAACTCATAGGCCCAGGCCAGGATTTTGGCCACGGCCTCAAACAACTGCGCAGGCACAGCCTCGCCAACCTTCAACCGGTGGTGCATGAGGCGGGCCAGGGGAGGGATGCGTGCAATGGGCACCTCGCATTCCCGGGCAATGTCCTGCATGCGCAAGGCCAAGTCGTCCAAGCCCTTGGCGACCACAATGGGCGCAGCCATTTTCTCAGCGTCGTAGCGCAAGGCCACGGCGTAGTGCTCTGGGTTGACCAACACCACATCGGCTTTTTCCAGCGCTGCCATCATCCGTGTGGTGGCAATTTGACGTTGGCGTTGGCGCAGGCGCGCGCGCACTTCGGGTGAGCCCTCCGACTCCTTCATTTCCTCTTTCATTTCCTGGCGACTCATGCGCATGCGCTTGTTGAAGTTGAACCATTGCAGGAACACATCCAGGCCCGCCACCAAGAGCAAAGGGGCCATCAGAAAAAGAAAGCCGTTTTGCAGGATGCTGACCGTCTGGGCCAAGGCTTGTTTGATGTCCTGGCTGGCCAGAACGCTCAATCCGCTGAACAAGCTCAGCAGGTAGGCGATGCCGATGCCATAAATCACGATCACTTTCAGCAGGTTTTTCAGCAACTCGGTCAAGGTTTGCATCGAGACCATGCGCCCCAAGCCGGCCAGCGGGTCCATGCGCGAGACATTGAATTGAAAGGCGAACACGGGCTGGAAGCGGACCAAAGCCAGCGGCGCAAAGACCGAGATCAGCCACACGGGCAGCATCAAGCCAACCAACTGCAAGATCATCAGCCACAGCGGCCCCGCGGCCCAGGCAGAAAGATGGTCGGACCAGGCTTCCACCGAACCAAACACCAGCCCTGTACGCACCACCTCAACCCACTGCGCAAACAGGGTCGGGCCCAGCGTGGCGGTGAAGACCGCCAGCGCCATCAACACCAACAGGGTGGTCAGGTCACGCGACTGCGGGTATTGCCCTTCCTCGCGGGCCTTGCGTATTCGCTGCTCGGTTGGCTCTAGGGCGCGTTCTTCGTCATTGTCAGAAGGGTTAGCCACAGTTCAGAGGAGGGTCAGGGTGGGTGGGCGGCATATTTTGCCGAGGTGAAAACACGGCGTGCCTGCAATTTTTGCCTATTTCTGGGCCTGAAAGCACCCAGAACCACGAAATTCCCAGAAATAACTGAATTTCTGGCTTGGCACATTGTTTGCGAAGTGAACAGCATTCATTTCATTTTGCAAAACCGCAGCATGAGCACCGTTCCCCGTTACGACCCTTTGATGTTTGGTGAGGCCGCCCTGAAACTGCGCACCCATCGGCATGAGCTGTTGGGGGCCAACATGGTCAATGCGGACACGCCCGGCTTCAAGGCGCGTGACATTGATTTCCCCAAGGCACTTGAGCAGCATTTGACGGGCCAACTCCCCCGCCATGGTCTGGGTGTGGACCGCACCCATACCGCGCACTTGCCCGGCCAACGGACCCTGCAGGGGCCCAACGTCATGTTTCGCGTGCCGGTGCAACCCGCAGCTGACGGCAACACGGTCGATCCGGACATCGAGCGCGGACATTTTGTGAAAAATGCCATGTTCACCGAATCGGCGCTGAGCTTTCTGGGCTCGACCTTGCGCACCCGCTTGTCGGCCATCACGGGGCAACCCTCATGAGCTTGCTGAGCACCTTTGATTTGGGAACCACCGGCCTGGTGGCGCAGTCGGTGCGTTTGAACCTGATTGCCTCCAACGTGGCCAACGCAGAAACGGCCGTGAGCGCAGATGGCCAGCCCTACCGCGCCCGCCATGCGGTGTTCCAGGCCTTGCCCAGGAAAGACGCTGTGGGTTTGGGCGTGAAAGTGGCCCGCGTGGTCGAAAGCGATGCGGCCCCGCGCATGGAGTACCGGCCTGGCCATCCCCTGGCCAATGAACAAGGCTATGTGACCATGCCCAACGTGAACCCCGCAGAGCAAATGGTGGACATGGTTTCCGCATCCCGCGCTTACCAAATGAACGTTGAGTTGATGAACACCACGCGGCAATTGATGCTCAAGACGCTGGATCTTGGCAAGTAAACGGAGAAACGAATGAGCACCTCGATCAATGATCTTCGGATTTACGACCCCACGGCCGCCAAAACGCCCGTGGCCAGCGATCCCACGTCCACCAAGGACATGGCGCAAAACTTTTTGAAAATGCTGACGGTCCAGCTGCAAAACCAAGACCCGATGAACCCCATGGACAACGCGGCCATGACCTCGCAGTTGGCGCAATTAAACACCGTGGATGGCATCAACCGCTTGAACACCAGCATGGGCTCCATGATTGCGCAGATGCAATCGGCCAATTTCATGAACCTCTCGGCCAGCGTGGGCAAGATGGCCCTGGCCGCTGGCAAAGACGTGTATTTCGGCGGGCAGGCCGTCACCATGGCCGCCAAGCTGACCCAGCCGGCATCCTCGCTGACCGCCACGATCAAGGATGCCTCTGGCCAAATCGTGAACGAACTCGACTTTGGTGCGGTGGGCGCCGGGGTGACCGATTTCATCTGGGATGGCAAGAACGACGCCGGCGAAACGGTCGCCACAGGGGTTTACACGCTCGAACTGAAGGCCAGCGACGCGCAAGGCCAAAGCTTGCTGCCTGACCCCTATGTGGGCGCCATGGTCGCAAGCGTTGGCATGGATGGCAGCGACTTGCGCGCAGGCTTGAGCGATGGCCGCAATGTTTTGACAAGCGAGATCCTCAAATGGGTCATGGTTTGATTCACCAATCGATAAATTTCAGCAAAGGAAACTGACATGTCCAACTACAACGTCGCTTATTCGGGTCTTGACAATGTCTCCAAGGCCATCGATGCCGTGAGCAACAACATTGCCAATGCCAGCACGGTCGGCTACAAGGCAGGCCAGTGGGTGTTTGCCGACCAGTTCATGAAGGCCACCAGCACCACGGACGCTGCACGCACCGGCATGGGCACGCAGAACCTGTCGGTTCGCCGCCCCATGATTCAGGGTGCGATTGCCAATTCCACCAACCCCCTGGATCTGGCCATCAGCGGCAACGGCATGTTCCGCTTGCTGCAAGACCTGCCCCGCAACAACGAGGACAAACTGGACCCCTCGTCACTTTTCTACACCCGCAACGGCCAGTTCAGCGTCAGCAAGGACGGCTACATCGTCAACGAAAACGGCATGTACCTGACGGGCTACCAGCCGGACCGTTATGGCAAGGCCATCACCGACGACATTTATGGCAACTGGGGCCTGCTCAAGGTGCCTGAGGCCAATTATTTTGGCAACAAGACGGGCAGCTCTGTGATTTCCGCCCTCTTGGACTCGACGTCCACGGCCTTCACCAGCACCACGTCCACCCCGTTTGACCCCACGCAAAACACCTTCAACAACAAAACCTCGCAAACGATTTTTGACAATGACGGCAACGCCCACACGCTGGACGTTTACTACCGTCGCATCGCAGACAGCACCTTTACCATCAAGAGTGAGTCGGATGGAACAGGCTACACCTATGCCCCCAGCAAATCTTCAACGCCGTCTTCTGCTGCGGACATTGACAAAAAAATCAGCCTGAATGCCAACTCTGTCTTGCGCGTTGACAC
>CAINMN010000045.1 GCA_903850735.1 uncultured Burkholderiales bacterium
CTGAGTCCTGAACCGTTGTCCAAAGTGGGCGGCGGCATGGCCACGCGCTCACGCCACCAACGGTTCACAATTTCTTGCGAGTTGGCCTGCTTGCCCTGGCCTTGTTGCTGCAGGCTGAGGCTCAGGAAAAGCTGCTGCGCCATCACGTTGTTGCTGTATTTGTTGATGTCCCGCACCACCTCCGCCAGCGGTGCCGACTCATGCCAGAAAACCGGCTTGAGTAGAGCCGGAACCACACCGTCGCGCACCACGCCTCGCAATTGGCCGCCCAGCTGTTGCCACATCCCCAAAATGGCGCGCGGGGCGAATTGGGAGGGGTCCGCATAGGCCACCGGCCAGATCTTTTCACCACATGAAGCGGGATAGGCCCCGCTGAACCGCGGCTTGAGGGGGTCGGAGAAATCTGCCTTGACCGCGCTGCGGTAGTCACCACACTCGCCTGGCGACAAAGGCAATTGGGTGGGAAATTGAACCCCAGCCAAGGGCGGCTCCATGTGAATTCGAACCTCTTGGGCGGCGCGGTCAGGCACCCAATGAATGAGCAGCGACTTGAAGTTGATCAGCAGCGCATCGGGCGTGGCGTTGTAGGGCCGCAAGGGCTCGCCATCAAAGCTGCCCGGGTCGCGCCAAGAGACCTCAAAGGCAGAACGGTCCAGCACAATGTCGCCCTCTATGCGTTGAATGCCCAGGCCTTGAACGCGCCGCATGAGTTGCCACAACTTCTCCACACCCAAGCGTGGGTCGCCCTGGCCGCGCACATACAGGTTGCCCTGCAACACCCCCTCGCGAACCACGCCCTCCACATACACGGGGGTGCGCCATGTGAAGGAGGGGCCCAGCAGTTCCAGGGCCGCACTGGTGGTGACCAGTTTCATCAAGGAGGCCGGGTTCACGCTCACATCGGCGCGGTGGCTCAATCGGGGAAGCTTCGATGCCCTGCCCTGGCCCTCGTCTTCGACGGGAAGCACCAGCACGCTCAAGGCCTCCCGCGGCAACTTGGAACGCGCCAGCGCAGCGGAAACCTCCACTGGCAGCTCACTTGCGGGAGCGGCCCCTGCCCAACCATGCCAGAGCCACACAAGACAAAGCCATAAAAAGGGGTGACGGCAATCAGCGGACATGCCGAGATTATCCGGATAATCTCGGCATGCGCCAGACGAGTCCCTCCACCCCGAACAACCTGAACTGGTTGGCCTTTGACACCAGCACCGACGTATTGTCGGTGGCGGTGCAACGGGGCCACGAGGTTTGGCACAGGGAAGGCCCGGGTGGGGCGCAAGCCTCGACCACCCTGATCCCCACCGCCCTGGACTTGTTGGCGCAGGCAGGCTTGTCCTGCCATGACTTGAGCGCGGTGGTGTTTGGGCGTGGCCCGGGCTCGTTCACTGGCTTGCGCACAGCCTGTGCCGTCGCCCAAGGCCTGGCCCATGGCGCCCAAGTGCCTGTGTTGGCGCTGGACACCTTGCTGGCCGTGGCGCAAGCCCACCAACCCGCAAGCGGTCAATCCGCGCGCGTGCTGGCCGTTCTGGACGCCCGCATGGGCCAACTCTATGCCGCCGCTTACCGCTGGCAAGACAAGCAGTGGCACATCGACCAAGCGCCCGGCTTGTACGACCCTGGCGATGTGCGACTGCCGCGCGATTGGCGTGACGACCCCTCGGTGGTGTTGGCTGGCAGTCCTGTGCCTGAACACGCCCAGGCCTTGAGCGACGCGCTTCAGCGCCCTTGGTTGTGCCAAGCCACTTCGCCTTGCGCGCAAGCCTTGCTGGCCTTGGCCCCTGCCGCATGGGCGGCAGGCTTGGCGATGCCCGCGCAACAAGCCTTGCCCTTGTATTTGCGCGACAAAGTGGCCCAAACCACGGCGGAACGCGCCGCACTGCAACATGCCAAAGCTTGAGCCCATGTCCTTGTCGCCTGCCCTGGAAGCACGGTTTGAGGCTTTGACCGAAAGCCAGATCGAGGCTTGGTTGGACATTGAAAAAAGTGCTTACTCACACCCTTGGACACACACGAATTTGATGGACTCCATAAGGTCTGGCTACAACTGCCAGGGTCTCTGGGGGGGCGATGAGTTGATCGGCTATTTCGTGGCCATGTTGGGCGTAGAGGAAACCCATTTGTTGAATTTGACGGTGGCGCCGAGCCACCAAGGTCAAGGCTGGGCCAAGTTGATGTTGGAGGCGCTGGCGCTTTGGTCCCGCGGCAAAGGCGCCCACTGGCTTTGGCTGGAAGTGCGGGCCAGCAACGCGCGGGCCTTGTCGGTGTATGCTGCCCATGGCTTTCGCCGTGTGGGCGACCGCAAAAATTATTACCCTTTGGCCACCGGCAAACGCGAGGATGCCATCGTGATGAGCCTGCCCCTATGACCTTGCTGCTGGACAACCGTCAACGCGCCATGCTGGCCGAGATGGGCGTGCGCACCGATTTTTTGCCAGCAGCGCCAAGCGACGCCATTGCGACCAGGGCGCCCGCCGAAGTTGCCCCTGCCTCGGCGCAAAGGGTCGACACCCTGGCTCAGGCGGCAACGCCACCAGCCCCCAGCATCCCGTTGGCCCAGGCGCAGCCCCTGGCCAGCCTGGCCTCAACCGCTGTGAGCGAACTGGGCTGGGAGGCGTTGGAACAGTCGGTCCGGGCGTGCCAAGCCTGCGGCCTGTGTAAAACCCGCAAAAACACGGTGTTTGGCGTGGGCGCGCCGGCTGCAGGCCCCGGCTTGGCACCGCGCGCAGACTGGCTGATTGTGGGCGAGGCCCCTGGCGAAAACGAAGACCTTCAAGGCGAGCCCTTCGTGGGCCAAGCCGGCCGCTTGCTGGACAACATGCTCAAGGCCATGGGCTTGTCGCGGCGGGCCCAGGGCGCCCCGCAGGACTCGGTCTACATTTTGAATGTGCTCAAGTGCCGCCCCCCCGGCAACCGCAACCCGCAACCCGAAGAGCTGCTGCAATGCGCTCCGTTTTTAGAGCGGCAGGTGGCCCTGTTGCAGCCCAAAATCATTGTGGCCATGGGGCGGTTTGCGGTGCAGTCCCTGCTCAAAGACAGCGTACCGCAAGTGGAAAGCATTCCATTAGGCAAACTGCGTGGGCAAATCTACAACTACCGGGGCATCCCGGTTGTGGTGACTTACCACCCGGCTTACCTGTTGCGCAGCCTGGCGGAGAAAGCCAAGGCCTGGGCCGACCTATGCCTGGCCCTTGGCCGTGCGCGTCGGCCACAAGACTGAGGCAATCGCCACCACGATCAGCGCCACGGCCGCCCAGTCTTGCCAGTGCAGCTTTTCTTGCAGCCACCAGGCCCCACTGAAGACGCCCAAAATGGGGATGAACATCACGCTGAGGGTGGAGGCTACGGGCGGCAAGTGGCGCGCCAAAGAAAGCCAGGCCGCTTGCGAAAACACAAACACGCCAAATGCGTTGTAGAGAATCGCGCCCATCTGCGGGGTGCTGGGCATTTTCCAGCGGCTGGTCTCGAAGGCCAGCGCAAACAAGGCCATGAACACCAGAGTGAACGTCACCATCCAAAAGGCAATGGTCAGGGTCGGCACGGTCATGCGGGTGCGACGCATCAACTGTGTGCCGTGGGCCCAAGCGAGCGCGGCGACCAGGGCCAGCAAAACGCCCAGAGGTTTGCCGCTGAGGTGGGTGAACTCATGCCACAGCAAGAGAAAGACGCCCAGCGCAGCCGCAGCCACGCCCATCCAGGCCCGACCCGACAGCGCCGACTGAAACAGCCACACCCCCAGCACCGCCGAGAAAATGGGCATGGTGTACCCCAAGATGGCGGCGCGCCCGCTCGATAAGTCTTGCAAGGCAATGATGATGGTCACATGCCAGACCAGCATGTTGTAGAAAGACAGCCAGGCCAGCTCACGCCACTGGCCACGGGGCACGTGGAAAGGGATTTTTTTCACATACAGAAGCAGGGCCAGAAAAGGCAATCCCAGGGCCATGCACAGCGTGCGAAAGGTCAGGGGCGGGAAACCGGTCACGCCCAGCTTCATGACGGGCCAATTCAGCCCCCAGATCAGGGTCAGGACAACCAAGAGGAGCCACTGCTGGCGGGTCAAAGACTGCATGGGGGCCATGTTAATGCGGATCGACCTTTCTGGCTGGCACCTGCGCAGCAGTCCTAAAATGGCTGCATGAGCTTTCTTGACATGCTGCGCGATGCCGGCGCGAAAAACCAATCCATGCTGTGCGTGGGCCTGGACCCGGAACCCTCCCGCTTTCCCGCCGACCTGAAGGGAAATGCCAACAAGATTTACGATTTTTGCGCCCGCATCGTCGACACCACGGCCGACTTGGTGAATGCCTTCAAGCCGCAGATTGCCTACTTTGCCGCGCACCGGGCCGAGTCGCAACTGGAGCGGTTGATGGAGCACATCCGCCGGGTGGCTCCCCATGTGCCCATCATCCTGGACGCCAAGCGCGGCGACATCGGCTCGACCGCTGAGCAATATGCGATCGAAGCCTTTGAGCGCTACGGCGCCGATGCCGTCACCCTCTCGCCCTTCATGGGGTTTGACTCTGTCGCCCCCTACTTGAAATACCAAGGCAAAGGGGCCTTTCTGTTGTGCCGCACCTCCAACCCCGGCGGCGACGATTTGCAAAACCAGCGCCTGTCCTCGGTGGAAGGTTCGCCGCTCTTGTACGAACATGTTGCACGCTTGGCACAAGGCCCCTGGAACCTGAATGGTCAACTCGGCCTGGTGGTGGGCGCCACCTACCCGGCGGAAATTGACCGAGTGCGGGCCCTGGCCCCCACCTTGCCCTTGCTGATTCCGGGTGTCGGCGCGCAAGGTGGCGATGCCATCGCGACCGTCAAAGCGGGCTTGCGCGCCAACGGACCCATCATCGTGAACTCGTCACGCGCGATTCTTTATGCCGCCTCGGATGCCCAGTTTGCCGATGCCGCCAGGCGCGAGGCGCTCAAGACCCGCGAAGTGCTGCAGCAGGCCGCGGCACAAGCCGGCATCGCCTAAGTCGCGCGGCACGCAATGGCGCGCTTTGTCGTGCCTGTTCGCACTCATTGGCGCGCCAGCACCGTTTTCAAATAACGGCCCGTATGGCTGTGCGGCATCGCGGCAATTTGCTCGGGCGTGCCCACGCCCACCACGGTGCCGCCGCCATCACCGCCTTCTGGACCCATGTCGATCAGCCAGTCGGCTGTTTTGATCACATCCAGGTTGTGCTCGATGATGACCACCGTGTTGCCCGCATCCCGCAACTGGTGCAAGACCTTAAGCAACATGTCGATGTCGGCAAAGTGCAAGCCGGTGGTCGGCTCGTCCAGGATGTAGAGCGTGCGGCCGGTGTCGCGCTTGGACAGCTCCAGTGCCAGCTTGACACGTTGGGCTTCGCCGCCTGACAAGGTGGTGGCGGCCTGACCCAGCTTCAAATAACTGAGGCCCACATCCATCAAGGTTTGCAACTTGCGCGCAATCGCGGGCACCGCATTGAAAAACTGCAGGGCAGCCTCCACCGTCAAATCCAGCACCTGGGCAATGTTACGGCCCTTGTACAGAATTTCCAAGGTCTCGCGGTTGTAGCGCTGGCCATGGCAGACATCGCAGGGCACATACACGTCAGGCAAAAAGTGCATCTCCACTTTCACCACCCCATCGCCCTGACAGGCCTCGCAGCGTCCGCCGGCCACGTTGAATGAGAAGCGCCCAGGACCATAGCCGCGTTCACGCGCGGTGGGCACTTCGGCCATCAATTCGCGAATCGGCGTGAACAAGCCGGTGTAGGTGGCCGGATTGCTGCGGGGCGTACGACCAATGGGCGACTGGTCGACGTTGATGACCTTGTCGATTTCTTCCAAGCCTGTCAGCGCTTCATGCGGTGCGGGCTCCTCGTGCGCACGGTGAATCTGGCGTGCCGCTGCGGCATACAAGGTGTCGTTGATCAAGGTGGACTTGCCTGACCCCGAGACACCCGTGACACAGGTCATGAGGCCCAGCGGAATGTCCACCGACACCTGACGCAGGTTATTGCCGCAGGCTTTTTCGATGTGCAAGCGCTGGTAGCCCGAGGCATCAAAGGCTTCGGGTGAGGCCGCGTCGCTCGCGCCGCTGCGCGAGAACACAGAGCGTGGAAAAACTTTGGATGATTTGGTCGCCGCCTCATTCAAAGGCAGCCACGGGTGGCGCTGGGTCGGCACCGCAATGCGCAAGTCGCCGCTCAGGTAACGCCCTGTCAAGGAGCTTGCAGAGGCTTGCACTTGCTGCGGCGTGCCCTGGGCCGTCACGCGCCCGCCATGGACGCCGGCACCCGGCCCCATGTCCACACAGTAATCGGCGGCACGGATCATGTCTTCGTCATGCTCGACCACCAAGACGGTGTTGCCCAGGTCGCGCAAATGCTTCAAGGTGTCGATCAGTCTATCGTTGTCGCGCTGGTGCAGGCCAATGCTGGGCTCGTCCAGCACATACATCACACCTGTCAGCCCCGAACCAATTTGAGAGGCCAGGCGAATCCGTTGGGCTTCGCCGCCTGACAAGGTTTCTGCACTGCGCGCCAGGCTCAGGTAATTCAAGCCGACATCGTTGAGAAATTTCAAACGTGCGGACACCTCGCGCACCACTTTGTCGGCAATTTCTGCTTTGGCGCCTTGCAACTTCAAAGTTTGAAAGTAGCGCTGGCACTCGCCCAAGGTCAAATGGCTGATGTCGTACAGGCCGCGCGCCTGATCGCCTTCACCCAAACGCACATGCCGTGCTTCGCGCCGCAGGCGGGAGCCACCACAGTCTTCGCAGGCCTTGGTGCTGCGGTAACGTGCCAAGTCTTCGCGCACCAGAACCGAATCGGTTTCACGGTAACGCCGCGCCATGTTGGGCAAGATGCCTTCAAAGGGATGCTTCTTGGTTTGCTTGCGCGCACCGGAGGGGCCCGAGTCCATCACATAACTGAACCGTATGTCTTCGTCGCCCGAGCCATGCAAGATGGCGTGCTGGATGGCGGGGGACAGGTCTTCAAACGGCGTGTCCAGCTCGAACTTGTAGTGCTTGGCCAACGCCTCCAGCATGGCAAAGTAATAGGCGTTGCGGCGATCCCACCCTTTGATGGCACCACTGGCCAAGCTCAGCGATGGAAAGGCCACCACGCGCGCAGGATCAAAGTAGTCCTGATGCCCCAGACCGTCGCAGGAGGGGCAGGCGCCCACCGGCGAGTTGAACGAAAACAGGCGCGGCTCCAACTCACTCAGTGAATAGCTGCACACCGGGCAGGCAAAGCGCGCGTTGAAAAGATGCTCTTTGCCCGAGTCCATTTCCACCGCCAGCGCACGGCCTTCGGCCAAACGCAAGGCGGCCTCAAAGCTTTCCGCCAGACGCTGCTGCATGTCGGGGCGAACTTTCAGACGGTCTACCACCACATCCACGTCGTGTTTTTCGTTTTTCTTCAACTCTGGCAGGTCGTTGAAATCAAACACCTCCTGGCCCACGCGAAAGCGCACATAGCCTTGTGCCTGCAAGTCGGCCAGCAGTTCGCTGAACTCGCCTTTGCGCGAACGGGCAATCGGGGCCAGCACCATCAACTTGGTGTCTTCGGGCAGAGACAGCACCGTATCCACCATCTGCGCCACGCTTTGGGCCTGCAGCGGCAGGCCATGCTCTGGGCAATAAGGCGTGCCTGCGCGCGCAAACAGCAAGCGCAGGTAGTCATGGATTTCGGTGACCGTGCCCACGGTGGAGCGGGGGTTGTGGCTGGTGGCCTTTTGCTCAATCGAGATCGCCGGCGACAAGCCTTCGATCAGGTCGACATCGGGTTTGTCCATCAACTGCAAAAACTGGCGGGCGTAGGCGGACAAGCTTTCGACATACCGGCGCTGGCCTTCGGCATACAAGGTGTCAAACGCCAGGCTGGACTTGCCCGAGCCCGACAAGCCGGTGATCACCACCAGCTTGTTGCGCGGCAGATCGAGGTCGATGTTTTTCAGGTTGTGCGTGCGCGCGCCCCGAATGCTGAGCGTGGTCAGCGCTGCGGGGGAGGCCATGGCTTGGGCCAGATAAGTGCCGTCAGAGGGTGCGTTCACAATTGAAGCGTCAAAAGAGCAACCTGCCATGATAGCCAAGTCGCGCTGCTTTACCAAACCCGCCCACGCATGGGCGACAATAGGCCATTGCCTCGACTCTTGGTTTCCCTGTGTCCGACACCCCGGTTGAATCTCATCGCATGAACGCCCTGGAGCGGCGCGCCAGCTTTTCCCTGGCCTTGATTTACGCCCTGCGCATGCTGGGTCTGTTCATGGTGCTGCCCGTCTTCACGCTCGAGGCCCGTCACTACGAAGGTGGCAACGACCCCACCGCCGTTGGCTTGGCCCTGGGCCTGTATGGCTTGGTCCAGGCCGTATTGCAAATTCCCTTTGGGCTGGCCGCTGACCGGTTTGGCCGCAAACGGGTCATCGTGGCCGGCTTGCTGTTGTTTGCCCTGGGCAGCGTGGTCGCGGCGCTGGCCACCAGCGTAACTGGGCTGGCCTGGGGTCGGGCCTTGCAAGGGGGCGGTGCGATTTCGGCGGCGGTCTCGGCCTTGTTGGCCGACCAAACCCGCGAAAGCGTTCGCACCAAAGGCATGGCCTTGATTGGCGCCAGCATTGGCCTGATGTTTGCCTTGTCCTTGGTGGTCGGGCCGCTGCTCTCCGCCTGGGGCGGGCTGCCTGGGATTTTTTGGATCACCAGCGTGTTGGCCGTCGGCGGCATCGCCGTTGTTGTGTGGTGGACCCCCGCCGAAGTGCCTGGCCCGCCCGAAACCGCGCACAGCAGCAGCGTCTCGGTTTGGACGGTTTTGCGGATGCCCGATTTGGCGCGCCTCAACTTAGGGGTGTTCATTCTTTACACCGTTCAACTGGCCACTTGGGTGGCCGTCCCAGCCCTGCTGATTCAAGCCGGCGTGGAAAAGTCGCTGCATGGCTGGGTCTATCTGCCCGCCGTGCTGTTGTCCTTTGTGGTCATGGGTGCCACCTTGTTCCCGATGGAACGCCGAGGGCGCTTGCGCCCCCTGTTTTTGGTCTCCATTGCATCGGTCATGCTGGTCCAGGCCGGCCTGATTTGGCAGTCCATGGGCTCGCCCTCCCTGGCGGTCATTGGCTTGTTGCTGTTTGTCTTTTTCTGTGGCTTCAATGTGCTGGAAGCCAGCCAACCCAGCCTGGCCTCGCGCTTGGCGCCCGCCGCCACCCGCGGCACCGTGCTGGGCATCTACAACACGCTTCAGTCGCTCGGGATTTTTGCCGGCGGCGCTTTGGGCGGCTGGCTGGCCAAGTCGCAAGGGGCACAAGGCCTGTTCATGGCGTGTGCCCTTTTGATGGCCTTGTGGCTGGTGGTGGCCTGGGGCATGGCGCCCCCGCGGCCCACCGCCCCGCATTTGGCAACGGATCACACAAACCCCTGAACTTTTGCGCCGCCGAGGCCGCATAATTCAGTCTTCTTCACGAGGCACATCATGGCATCCGTCAACAAAGTCATCCTGGTCGGCAACTGCGGCCGCGACCCCGAAATTCGTTACCTGCCCTCCGGTCAGGCTGTGGCCAATGTCAGCATTGCCACCTCCAGCCGCCGCAAGGACAAAAACTCCGGCGAAATGATCGAGGACACCCAGTGGCACCGCGTCACTTTTTACGACCGCTTGGCCGAAATTGCCGGCGAGTACGTCAAAAAAGGCCGTCCTATCTATGTGGAAGGTCGCCTGAAGTACGGCAAATACACCGACCAA
>CAINMN010000046.1 GCA_903850735.1 uncultured Burkholderiales bacterium
CCCGCGCCCAGCTGCTGGTGGGTGCGTCTGGCGTGATGTCTTTGCCCGGGGTTTGCGCCACGCCCACGGCATTGGCCAGGGGCAATTCGTCGCTCCAGCGCACCAGTTCGTCCAGCTTGATGAGCAAGCCGGGGGTGTCGGTGACCGCCGCGGTTTTCACGCGCTCGATGTCACGCACCACCGCACGCTGCAAGGGCGCCAGACGGGGCTGCGAGACCTTGGCCAGGCGTTGCTCGGCCGAGCGCAGCGCGGCCAGCAAAGGCTGGATGCTGCCGGTGAGCTGGGCCTGCTGTTGCGCCAAACGGATGGCGGACTCGATGTCCACCACCAGGTTTTCGTCGCGCGAGCGGGACAGGCTTTGCATCAGCTCTTCGAGCTGGCTGCGTTGCAGGGCCACTTCGTTCAGTTTGGTGTCGGTCAGCGCCAGCTTGGCCGCGGTGTCGCGCGACAGTTCTTGCGCTTGCTTGGCGGCCGCCTTGGCTTCCAGGGCCTGGCTGCCAGTATCGGCATTTTGTCGGGCCAGCAGCTCTTGGATGCCCGACAGCTTTTGCCAGACAAAGCCCGAGCCCAGCACGCCCAACACCGCGACCAGGGCCACGGTGAGGATCAGCGTTCTGGACGGGGCGGTGGGCTCGGACTTGAGGGCGGTAGGGGCCGCAGGGGCGGCTTCGCGCGGGGTATCGGGCACAGGGGAAGGTGTTTTGTCGGGCTCAGAGCTCATTCGAAGCATTCTAATGAGGACCGGATTTCCGCCGCAGACGGGCGTGACGTGCGTACAACACCCCAGCCCAGCTGCTGCGCCGTTTCGGCTATGCGAGGATGGGTCACCAGCGCCCTGGCCTGCCCCCAGTGCTGTTCGGGCAACAAGGCGTGCAAATGCCGCAAGGCTTGCGAGCTGCTGAAGAGCCAAATCGAGCCATCTTGCGCCGCTGCGCGGGCCTGGGCGCATTGCGCGGCATCCCACACAGGCGCACTTCGCACATACGAGGCCAAGCCCTGAACCTGCACGCCGGCCTGGCTCAGTTGCTCGGAGAGCCAGTCGCGGCCTTGGCCTGCGGTGCTCGGTGCGTCGGCTTCGGTGCCGCGCACCAGCAGCACCTGTTGGCCGGGCTGCACCTGGTGCTGCACCCCTTGCCACAAATGTTCGGTGTCAAATTGGCCGGCCTGCGCATCGGGCATGTCCACCAAGGCGGGCGGCACGCCGGCGGCCAGCAGGGCCTGTTGCGTGCCGGGGCCGGTGGCCCAGCAGCGTGTGCTTGCCCAGTGGTGGGTGGGGGAGCGCCAGGCCATCAGGTGCTGTACGGCGGCACGGCTGACAAACATCACTGCCGCCCATTGCGTCCAGTTTTGCAAGGCCGCTTGCAGCAGGGCCGCTTGGGGCGCCGCTTGAATGTCGATCAAAGGCCAGGAAACCACGGTCTGGCCGCCTTGCGACAAGACCTGGCGCCAGCGCTCGGCCTCTTCGGCGGGTCGCGTCAGAATCCAGCGAACAGGCGCAGCCACGGTGGCGGCAGGCTCAGTGCGCCCCGCCGGCGCGCAGGCGTTCGGCCACCGCCAAGCCGACGCGCTCGGCCGCGGCCAGATCGGCCA
>CAINMN010000047.1 GCA_903850735.1 uncultured Burkholderiales bacterium
CCAGATAACCCTCCGCCAAGACTTCGGCAATCAGGCTGCGCGGAATGATGCTGCGTGCATCCACATGAAACGGCACGCCTTGCAGCCAGGCTTCCCCGGTCAGGTAAGCGGCGGGCTGGCGCGTTTCAATGCGACGCGCAATCAGTGCGCGTGCCTTGGCAAGGTCTTCTGCAGAGAGTTGGCCCGACTCTTCATCCAGCGCTGTGTCCAAGGGCAGGCCGAGCTGCCACAGGACCAGCCAAGCCGCTTCGTCGGTGGCGTTGATAGTGCCTTGGCCAAAATGCACGCCCGCTTGCGACAGCTGTTGCGCGCTGTCGGCGATCAGTTCGGCCAGGGTCATGGGGCGGCTGCAGCTTCGCGCTGTTGCAGGTTCTCGAGCACGCGGCGATAAATGTTCTTCAAGGTCTCGATGTCGCTGACCGCCACGTGTTCATCCACTTTGTGGATGGTGGCATTGGGTGGGCCCAACTCCAGGACCTGGGGGCAAATCTGTGCAATGAAGCGACCGTCGCTGGTGCCGCCGGTGGTCGAGAGTTCGGGGCGCAGGCCGGTCTCGCCTTGGATCGCCGCTTCCACGATCCCGACCAGGTCGCCTGGCGGGGTCAGGAAGGGGCGGCCCCCAAGTGTCCACTTCAGGTCATAGTCCAGCGAATGCTTGTCCAGCGTGGCAATCAGGCGCTGCTGCAGGCTCTCGACCGTGGATTCGGTCGAGAAACGGAAGTTGAAGTCCACCACGCACTCGCCAGGAATCACATTGCTGGCGCCCGTGCCTGCGTGAATGTTGCTGACTTGCCAGCTGGTGGGCGGGAAAAAATCATTGCCCTGGTCCCACAAAGTGGCGACCAATTCCGTCAGGGCCGGCGCCAATTCGTGAATCGGGTTGCGCGCCAATTGCGGGTAGGCAATGTGGCCCTGGATGCCGCGCACGGTGAGCTTGCCACTCAGGGTGCCGCGTCGGCCGTTCTTGATCATGTCGCCGGTTTGTTTCACTGCGGTGGGCTCGCCCACAATGCACCAATCCAAGCGCTGGCCGCGGGCCTTCAATTGGTTGCAGACCACCACGGTGCCATCGAGGGCGGGGCCTTCTTCATCGCTGGTGAACAGCATGCCAATCGAGAAAGCCGGGTCAGGGCACTGCGCCAGAAATTCTTCCGCAGCCACCACCATGGCCGCCAGCGATGTTTTCATGTCGCTGGCGCCGCGGCCGTACAACTTGCCATCGCGGTGGGTGGGGGTGAACGGGTCGCTTTGCCATTGGTTCAGAGGACCGGTCGGGACCACATCGGTGTGGCCTGCAAACACAAGCGTTCCTGCGTTGGCGCGCCGGCTAGGGTGCAAGGCCCATAAGTTGGTCACGCGAAAATGATCGGGCCCGCTGACGATGCTTTCGCATTCGAAGCCACAGGCCTTGAGCCGCTCACCCAGCAGGGCTTGGCATTGCGCATCCTCCGGCGTGACAGAGGCCTGCGCAATCAGCTGCTCGGTGAGTTGCAAGGTGCGTGACATGGCGAAGCAAGAAGGTATCAGTCGCGCAGCAAGTCGTTCAGGCTGGTCTTGGCACGGGTCTGTGCGTCCACACGCTTGACGATCACCGCGCAGTACAGGCTGTACTTGCCATCGGCGCTGGGCAGGTTGCCCGACACCACCACCGAGCCGGCAGGGATGCGGCCGTAGGTGACTTCGCCCGTGGCGCGGTCATAAATTTTGGTGCTCTGGCCAATGTAGACGCCCATGGAGATCACCGAGTTTTCTTCCACGATCACGCCTTCCACCACTTCCGAGCGCGCGCCGATGAAACAGTTGTCTTCGATGATGGTGGGGTTGGCTTGCAAGGGCTCGAGCACGCCGCCCAGGCCCACGCCGCCGGACAAATGCACGTTCTTGCCCACCTGGGCGCAGGAGCCCACGGTGGCCCAGGTGTCGACCATGGTGCCTTCATCCACATAGGCGCCAATGTTGACATAGCTGGGCATCAGGATCGCGCCTTTGGCGATGTAACTGCCACGGCGGGCCACGGCGGGCGGCACCACGCGCACGCCGCTGGCTTTCATTTCCGCTTCGTCCAAGTGGGCGAATTTGGTGGGCACTTTGTCATAAAAGCCCAATTGGCCGGCCTTGATGACCTCGTTGTCCTTCAGGCGGAAGCTCAGCAGCACGGCTTTTTTGATCCACTGGTGGGTGGTCCACTGGCCCACGCCATGGCGCGTGGCAACGCGCAGGCGACCCGCGTTCAACTCGGCAATGACGTGATCAACGGCTTCCAGGGTTTCTTTGGGCGCGGAAGTCGCAGACAGGCTGGCGCGTTGTTCCCAGGCGGCGTCGATGATTTTTTCGAGTTGTTGGCTCATGGTGTGGTCTTGGAAAAGTTGGATTGAACAAATTGAACGATGCGGTGGGCGGCTTCCAGGCACTCGGCGGTGTCCGCCACCAAGGCCATGCGAATGCGGCCCCGGCCCGGGTTGACGCCCTGGGCTTCCCGCGCCAGATAACTGCCTGGCAAAACAGTGACATTGTATTGAGCCAGCAAGTCCCGCGCGAATGCCGTGTCATCGCCCCCAGGAACGGCCGCCCAAAGGTAGAACCCGGCGTCGGGTAGGTGGACGTCCAAGACCTGTTGCAAGACGGGCGTGACTTCGGCAAATTTCTGACGGTACAGCGCGCGGTTGTCGATCACGTGTTGCTCATCGTTCCAGGCCGCGATGCTGGCCGCTTGCACCATGCCGCTCATGGCGCTGCCATGGTAGGTTCGGTACAGCAAGAAGGCTTTCATCAGGGCAGCGTCGCCGGCCACAAAGCCGCTGCGCATGCCGGGCACATTGCTGCGCTTGGACAGGCTGGTGAAGGCGATCAGGTTCTTGAAGTCATGCCGACCGA
>CAINMN010000048.1 GCA_903850735.1 uncultured Burkholderiales bacterium
ACGCTTTTGCAGGATGGCAAAGTCAATCACCTTGTAATTCACCTGAAAGCCCAGCTTCTCCAGGTTTTTGGCGTAGGGCGTGACCACCCTTCCCATGGAGCCAGAGTTGTCCAGAAATTCCAGGGTGAACGCTTGGCCCTTGGCGTTGCGCAAGGCACCATCACGGTAAGTCCAACCCGCCTCAGCGAGCAACGCCTTGGCTTGACGCAAATGGTCCCGCAAGGTGGCGCCGGAAGCAGGGTCCAACTGTGTCACCGGCGGAAGGGGCACCTCTTGCGACAGCACTTGGGGACGCAGTTTGTCTTGCAAGGCGTTCAGCAAGGCCAGTTCTTCCCCCTGAGGCAGCCCTTTGGCCTCGAAGTCGCTGCCCACAAAGTAGCCGCGCACGCGGGTGTAGGCCTTGTAGAACAACTGTCTGTTCATCCATTCGTAATCCATGGCCAGGCCAATGGCCTGTCGGACCCGCACATCCTTGAATTTCTCAAGCCGTGCGTTCATCAAAAAGCCCTGGAAATCGCCGGCATTGCCATGCTGCAATTCCTTCTTGATGAGACGCCCTGAGTCAAACGGCTTGCCGGTATAGGCCCGGGCCCATTCACGGGCGATGAAGGCTTGGATGTAATCGAACTCACCCGCCTTGAAGGCCTCGAGTTGCGCGGTGTTGTCTTTGTAAAGCTTGTAAACGATGCGATCGAAATTGAACATGCCGCGGCGAACGTTGAGGTCCTGGCCCCAGTAGTTGGGGTCGCGTTCGTATTGAATGTCGCGGCCAAAATCGACTTTGCCAATTTTGTAGGGTCCCGAGCCCAAAGGCACATCGGTGATGATTTTGTCCAGGGGCTTGCCGCCGCCCCAGGCGCGGCTGAACACCGGCATGCCGCCCACCATCAGGGGCAACTCGGCATTCACGCGTTTGAAATCAAAGCGCACGGTTCGTTCGGCCACCACCACGGCGCCCTGCACTTCGCCAAAAATGGTGCGGAATTGGGGTGCGGCCTCTTTGCTGGTGAGTTTGTCAAAGGAATGCTTCACGTCCGCCGCCAACACGGGGCTGCCGTCATGAAAGCGTGCTTCAGGACGCAATCGGAAGGTCACAGAGCGCTTGTCTGCAGCCACGGTGACGTCCTCGGCCAGCAAGCCGTAAGCGGTGGTGGGCTCGTCCAAAGTACCCACCAGCAAGGTTTCGAACACCAGGTTGTTCAAAGCGGGGGGCGCGGAACCCTTGAGGGTGAAGGGGTTGTACTTGTCAAAACTGGTGGCACGCGTGGGCGCGACCAAGGCGATTTCACCGCCTTTGGGGGCCTGAGGGTTCACGTAGCCGAAATGGCTGAATCCCGCAGGATATTTGATGTCGCCAAATTGGCCATAGGCATGGCCGGCCCAGCTTGGGGCGCTCATCAGGACAGCCAGACAGAAACACAGGATGCGCATGCGACAATTCTGCAAGATTTTTGGATGGAGCATCACACATGAACGCAAAGACTGGCTTTTTGGCTGGAAAAAAACTTTTGATCACCGGCGTCTTGTCCAACCGGTCCATTGCCTATGGCATTGCCAAGGCCTGTCATGCGCAAGGTGCCGAGTTGGCCTTCAGTTACGTGGGCGAGCGTTTCAAGGACCGCATCACCGAATTTGCAGCCGACTTTGACTCCAAGCTGATTTTTGATTGTGACGTCGGCGACGACGCGCAAATTGAAAAACTCTTCAGCGACCTGGCCGTGCACTGGCCACGCTTTGATGGGTTTGTGCACAGCATCGGCTATGCACCGCGTGAGGCGATTGCGGGTGACTTCCTGGACGGCCTCAGCCGCGAGGGTTACAAAATTGCGCACGACATCAGCGCCTACAGTTTCCCGGCCATGGCCAAAGCGGCCCTGCCTTACTTGAACGACAACGCGGCCGTGCTGACCCTGACCTATTTGGGCGCGATTCGCACGGTGCCCAACTACAACACCATGGGCCTGGCCAAAGCCTCGCTGGAGGCCTCGGTACGCTACCTCGCTGATTCCCTGGGCCGTCGAGGCCGTGGCCTGCGCGCCAACGGCATCAGCGCCGGCCCCATCAAAACCCTGGCGGCCAGCGGCATCAAGGGCTTTGGCAAGATTCTGAGCGTGGTGGCCGAAGCCTCGCCCATCCGGCGCAACATCACCATTGAGGATGTCGGCAATGTGGCTGCTTTTTTGCTGAGCGACCTGGCTGCTGGCGTGACGGCGGAGATCACCTATGTCGATGGCGGCTTCAGCCAAGTGGTGGGCGGGATTGAGGAGCCGGCAGCGGAGTAACCCCCCCCGCTGCTTATTGCTTCACGCAATCTGCAAAATAATGGGTGCGGCCTTCCGCATCCACCTCTTCCACCAGGCCATGGATGTCGGTCTCAAAGCCCGGACACTGCGCGTTGAACTCGCGTGAGAACTTCAAGTAATCCACGATCTTGCGGTTGAACACCTCGCCCGGAATCAACAAGGGAATGCCGGGTGGGTAAGGCGTGACCAAGCTGGTCGTGATGCGACCTTCCAGGTGATCAATGCCCACGCGCTCGGTGTTGCGATGAGCAATTTGCGCATAGGCATCGCTGGGCTTCATGGCCGGCGTCAACTCGCTCAAATACATGTCGGTGGTCAAGCGGGCGATGTCATAGCGGGCGTACAGCTCGTGCACATGCTGGCAGAGGTCACGCAAGCCCATTTTTTCGTAACGCGGGTGCTGGGCGCAGAACTCCGGCAGGATGCGCCACATCGGCTGGTTCTTGGCGTAGTCGTCCTTGAACTGTTGCAAAGCAGTCAACAGGGTGTTCCAGCGGCCTTTGGTGATGCCAATGGTGAACATGATGAAGAAGCTGTACAAGCCAGTCTTTTCGACGATCACGCCATGTTCGGCCAAAAATTTGGTGACGATGCTGGCTGGAAGACCGGTTTTGGCAAATTTGCCATTCAGGTCCAGACCAGGGGTCACGATGGTGGACTTGATGGGGTCCAGCATGTTGAAGCCATCGGCCAAATCGCCAAAGCCATGCCACTTGGAACCCCGGCCACCGCCCTTGATGATCCAGTTGTCGGCGCGGCCAATGCCCTCGTCCACCAGCTTGTCCGGTCCCCAGACTTTGAACCACCAGTCTTTGCCGTATTCCTCGTCCACTTTGCGCATGGCACGGCGGAAGTCCAGGGCCTCGGCGATGCTTTCCTCGACCAGGGCGGTACCGCCAGGAGGTTCCATCATGGCCGCGGCCACGTCACAGCTGGCAATGATGGCGTACTGCGGGCTGGTGCTGGTGTGCATCAGGTAGGCCTCATTGAAGAGGTGACGGTCGAGTTTGGTGTTCTGCGAGTCTTGCACCAGGACGTGGCTGGCTTGGCTGATGCCCGCCAACAATTTGTGAATCGACTGGGTGGCATACACCACCGAATGCTTGGGACGCTCACGCTTCTTGCCCATGGCATGGTAGGGGCCATAGAACGGGTGGAATGCCGCGTGCGGCAACCAGGCCTCATCAAAGTGCAGGTTGGCCACATAGCCATCGAGCATGTTCTTGATGGTTTCGGTGTTGTACAGCACGCCGTCGTAGGTTGACTGCGTGAGCGTCATCACGCGCGGCTTCACTTTCTTCGGGTCCACGCCTTTCAGCAAAGGATTGGCCTTGATCTTGGCCTGAATGCTGGCCTGTTCAAACTCGCTTTTGGGAATGGGGCCGATGATGCCAAAGTGATTGCGCGTGGGTTTCAAAAAGACAGGAATCGCGCCGGTCATGATGATGGCGTGCAGGATCGATTTGTGGCAATTGCGATCGACCACCACCA
>CAINMN010000049.1 GCA_903850735.1 uncultured Burkholderiales bacterium
ATCGGCTCTTCGATCAAATAAACCTCGGAAGCACCCGCACCCAGGGCCGACTCGCGAATGGCGCGACGCTCCACCTGGGTGGAGCCGCAAGGCACACAAATGATGATGCGCGGGCTGGGCTTGAGCACCGAGCGCGGATGCACCATCTTGATGAACTGCTTGAGCATTTGCTCGGTCACCGTGAAGTCGGCAATCACGCCGTCTTTCATGGGACGAATGGCTTCGATGTTGCCAGGCACCTTGCCCAGCATGGCCTTGGCTTCGCGGCCCACGGCCTGGATGGTTTTCTTGCCCTGGGGGCCACCTTCGTGGCGGATCGACACCACCGAGGGCTCGTCCAGCACAATGCCTTTGTCACGCACATAAATCAGGGTGTTGGCGGTGCCCAGGTCAATCGCCAGGTCGGTGGAGAAATACCGACGAAATGCTCCAAACATGACAGTCCTCTCAGGGATGCCGGCAGCACGCCCTGGCATCACCACAATTTTTCGGGTCGAAGACCTGCCAACGGACACGTTTCCGCCAACCAGCAGGCCACAAGAAATGCTAAAAATCAGGCGCCCACAAGGGTGGACGCAAAGGCGAGATAATACCCGATCGCTAGGCTAAACCCGCATGCCTCCGGGCCGAAAACCCCTTCGCATGGACCCCCATCATGTCACTGAACGCTTCCGAGATCCAACGCATCGCCAACTTGGCCAGACTTGAGCTCACCCCCGATCAGAGTGAGCGCATGCTTACTCAAATCAACAGTTTTTTCGAGATTGTGGAGCAAATGCGCGCCGTGGACACCACCGGCATTGAGCCGCTGGCCCACCCTGTGGCCGTGATGCAAGACATTGCCCTGCGCCTGCGCGAAGACATCGCCAGCGAGCCCAACCAACGCGAAGCCAACCAGCAAAGCGCGCCCGCGGTCGAGCGTGGCCTGTTCCTGGTGCCCAAAGTGATCGAGTAAGCCATGACCGCACTGCATGACCTGAGCGTGGCCGCCCTGGCCGCCGAACTGCGCGCCAAGCGCGTGAGCGCGGTGGAAACCGCCCAACACTTTTTGGCCCGCGCTGCCCAGCACACGGCGCGCTTGGGCGCGCCTGCCGCAGGCGCCTCCAACGGCGCCTTCGTGGCCCTGAACGAAGACGCCACACTGGCCCAGGCCCGCGCTGCCGATGCCCGCCTGGCTGCCGGCACAGCAGGGCGCCTGGAAGGCGTGCCAATCGCGCACAAAGACATTTTTGTCACCCGCGACTTCCCCACCACCGCCGGCTCCAAGATGCTGAGCAACTACCGCTCGCCGTTTGACGCCACCGTGGTGGCCCGTCTGGCCAGCGAAGGCATGGTGACGCTGGGTAAGCTGAATTGCGACGAGTTCGCCATGGGGTCCGGCAATGAAAACTCGGCCTGGAGCGCGGTGCGCAACCCCTGGGATGCCAGCCGCATTCCTGGCGGCTCTTCGGGCGGCAGCGCCGCGGCCGTGGCGGCCCGCCTGACGCCCGCCGCCACCGGCACCGACACTGGCGGCTCGATTCGGCAACCCGCCAGTTTTTGCGGCATCACCGGCATCAAGCCCACCTATGGCCGGGCCTCGCGCTACGGCATGATTGCCTACGCCTCCAGCCTGGACCAAGCCGGCCCCATGGCCCGCAGCGCCGAAGATTGCGCCTTGCTGCTCAGTGCCTTGTGTGGCCCCGACCCGGACCGTGACTCGACCTCGCTCGATGTCCCCGCCGAAGATTTCTCGCGTGACTTGCAGCGCCCCATCCAAGGCTTGCGCATCGGCATTCCCGCCGAGTTTTTTGGCGACGGCCTGGCCGCCGATGTGCGCGGCCCGATCGAGGCGGCCCTGCAAGCCCTTGTCGATCAAGGCGCCGTGCTGGTGCCCTTGCGCTTGCCGCGCACCGAACTCGCCATCCCGGTGTATTACATCCTGGCGCCCGCCGAGGCTTCCAGCAATCTGAGCCGCTTTGACGGCGTGAAGTTTGGCCACCGCACAAAAAACCCGGCCGACCTGATCGACATGTACAAGAAGACCCGCGCCGAAGGCTTTGGCGATGAGGTCAAGCGCCGCATCATGATCGGCACCTACGTGCTGTCCCACGGCTACTACGATGCCTACTACCTGCAAGCGCAAAAAATCCGCCGCATGATCGCCTCGGATTTCCAGCAAGCCTTCACCCAATGCGATGTGATTGCCGGGCCGGTGGCCCCCACCGTGGCCTGGAAGATCGGCGAGAAGTCGGATGACCCGGTGGCCAACTACCTGGCCGACATCTTCACCCTGCCCGCCTCGCTCGCTGGTTTGCCCGGCCTCAGCCTGCCTTGCGGCCTGGGCGCCGGCGGCATGCCGGTGGGCCTGCAGCTGATCGGCAACTATTTGAGCGAAGCCCGTTTGCTGAACGTGGCGCACCAATACCAAACGGCCACCGACTGGCACACCCGCCAACCCGGAGCAACAGCATGAGCGCCAAACTTGTCCAGGGCTACGAAGTCGTGATCGGCTTTGAGACGCACGCCCAACTCTCCACCCAAAGCAAAATTTTCAGCCGTGCGCCCACCGCCTTTGGCGCCGAGCCCAACACCCAAGCCTGCGCCGTGGACTTGGCCCTGCCAGGCACCTTGCCGGTGATGAACAAAGGCGCGGTCGAACGCGCCATTGAATTGGGCCTGGCGGTTGGCGCCCATGTGGCCGAACGCAGCGTGTTCGCCCGCAAAAACTATTTCTACCCGGACCTGCCCAAGGGCTACCAAATCAGCCAGTTTGAAATCCCGGTGGTGCAAGGCGGGGCGGTAGAGTTTTACCTGGGCGATGAAAAGAAAACCGTTCGCCTGGTGCGCGCGCACCTGGAAGAAGACGCAGGCAAATCGCTGCATGAAGACTTCATTGGCCAGTCCGGCATCGACCTCAACCGTGCCGGCACGCCCTTGCTGGAAATCGTGACCGAGCCGGACATTCGCTCCAGCGAAGAAGCCGTGGCCTATGCCAAAGAGCTGCACAAGATCGTCACCTGGATCGGCATTTGTGATGGCAACATGCAAGAGGGCAGTTTCCGTTGCGATGCCAACGTGTCGGTGCGCAAGCCTGGCCAGCCTCTGGGCACGCGCCGTGAAATCAAAAACCTGAACAGCTTCAAGTTCATGCAACAGGCCATTGACTTTGAAGTGCGCTGGCAAATCGACCAGATCGAAGACGGCCATGCCATCCAGCAAGCCACCGTGCTGTTCGACCCGGACACTGGCGAAACCCGCGCCATGCGCACCAAGGAAGATGCGGCGGACTACCGCTATTTCCCCGATCCGGATTTGCCCCCGTTGGTGATTGGCCGCGATTGGGTGGAACGTGTGAAATCCCAAATGTCGGAACTTCCCCGCGTCATGGCAGCGCGCTTTGTCAGCGACTATGGCCTGCCCGACTACGACGCCACCACCCTCACGCAAAGCAAGGCCATGGCGGCTTATTTTGAAGCCGTGGCGCAAGCCTGCCAACAGCCCAAACTGGCCAGCAACTGGCTCATGGGTGAAGTCTCGCGTCGCTTGAACGCGGGCGATGGCTCGATTGAAGCTTGCCCGGTGAGCGCGGCCCAATTGGCTGCGCTGGTCGGCCGCATTGCCGACGGCACGATTTCCAACAACGCGGGCAAGCAAGTGTTTGACGCTTTGTGGAAAGGCGAAGGCGAGGTTGACGCCCTGATCGAAGCCAAGGGCTTGAAGCAGATGAACGACAGTGGCGCGCTGGACAAAATTGTCGACGAGGTGCTCGCCGCCAATGCCGACAACGTGGCGCAATACAAGGCCGGCAAAGAAAAGGCTTTCAACGCCCTGGTCGGTCAGGTGATGAAGGCCAGCAAAGGCAAGGCCAACCCACAACAGGTCAACGAGGCCCTGAAAGCCAAACTCGCCGGCTGATGGCGCGAATCAGCTCGCGCTGACGCCGTAGCGGTCGCGGTAGGCTTTCACGCGGCTCAGGTGCTCGCCCATGGCGTTGCCCGGCTGCGCGCTCAGGTAAGCCAGCAAATCATCGAGCTCGGCGATGGCGCACACCTGCAAGCCCAAGTTTTGGCGCACGAATTGCACCGCGCTGTAAGGCACATCCACCGTGGCGTCGCCCTTTTTCTCGGTCGCCATTTCCTGGCGGTCCAGCGCAATCGCCACCGCATGCGGCGTGGCGCCAGCAGCTTGAATCAAGGCAATCGACTCGCGGGCGGCGGTGCCCGCGCTCATCACATCGTCGACGATCAGGACGCGGCCCTTCAACGGCGCGCCCACCAGCGTGCCGCCCTCGCCATGGTCTTTGGCTTCCTTGCGGTTGTAGGCGAAAGGCACATTGCGGCCCAGGCGCGCCAGCTCCACCGACACTGCGGCGCCCAGGGGTATGCCTTTGTAGGCGGGGCCGAAAATCATGTCGAATTCGATGCCGCTTTTGACCAGGCGCTGGGCATAAAAGGCCGCCAGGCGACCGAGCTTGGCGCCATCGTCAAACAGGCCCGCATTGAAAAAGTAGGGCGAGAGGCGGCCCGCCTTGGTTTTGAACTCCCCAAATTTCAGCACGCCACAATCGAGCGAGAATTGCACAAACTCTTGCGCCAGCGCATCGCGGGCCTCTGAAATCACTGCCATGGGAAATTCCTTGTTCAAACTGACCAGCCTCAACCTCAACGGCATCCGTTCCGCGGCCAACAAAGGGGTGGAAGCCTGGCTCGACAAAGCCAAACCCGATTGTATTTGCGTGCAGGAAGTGAAGGCCCAAGCGGCCGACATCGAAGGCCGCTTTGAGCAGCTCGCCGGCATGCAAGGCTATTTCCATTTCGCCGAGAAAAAAGGCTACTCGGGCGTGGGCTTGTACACCCGCCACACGCCCAGTGAGGTGCGCGTAGGCTTTGACAAAGCGGAGTTTGACACCGAAGGCCGCTATGTGGAGTTGCGCTTTGACACGCCCCAACGCAAGCTGTCCTTGATCAGCTGCTACTTTCCCAGCGGCTCCTCCGGCCCCGAGCGTCAAGAGGCCAAGTTTCGGTTTCTCGAGGTGATGTACCCGCACTTGATGGCCCTGAAAAAAGAGCGCGACTTCATTGTGTGTGGCGACGTCAACATCGCCCACCAGCAGGCCGACCTGAAAAACTGGCGCAGCAACCAAAAGAACAGCGGCTTTCTGCCCGAAGAGCGCGCCTGGATGACGCGCCTGCTCAGCGAGGGCGGCATGGTGGATGTGTACCGGCAACTTCAGCCCGACACCACTGACGCCTGTTACACCTGGTGGAGCAACCGCGGGCAAGCCTATGCCAACAACGTGGGCTGGCGTTTGGACTACCACCTGGCCACGCCTGCGCTGGCCAGCTTGGCGCGCACCGAAGAAATTTACAAGGACGAAAAGTTCTCCGACCACGCGCCGCTCACCATTGGCTATGCTTTGACGCTCTGATTGGGTCTTTTATGCTGCACTACGAAACCGTTCCCGTCACACCCTTCCAGCAAAACTGCTCCATCGTCTGGTGCGATGACACGAAAGATGCGGCCATCATCGACCCGGGTGGCGACCTGTCGGTGCTGCTGGCGGCCATCCAGCAACTGGGCGTGACGCTCAAGCAAATCTGGATCACCCACGGCCACATCGACCATGCGGGTGCCACGGCCGAGTTGGCCGAGCGCTTGCAGTTGCCCATCATCGGGCCGCACGAAGGCGATCAGTTCTGGATCGACGGCCTGCCCGATGCCGCCGCCAACTACGGCTTCCCGCCGGCCAAAGCCTTCACGCCGACACGCTGGTTGCACGACGGCGACACCGTCACGCTGGGCTCTCACGTCTTGCAGGTGCGCCACTGCCCGGGCCACACGCCAGGCCATGTGGTGTTTTACTCGCCCGAGATCAAGCGTGCCTTTGTCGGCGATGTGCTGTTTGCGGGCAGCATTGGCCGCACGGATTTCCCGCGCGGCAACCACCAGGATTTGATCGACAGCATCACCCAGCGCTTGTGGCCCATGGGGGACGACACGGTGTTCATTCCGGGGCATGGGCCCGAGAGCACCTTCGGGCGTGAGCGGCGAAGCAACCCCTACGTGGGCGGGACCTGAACGCAGTTTCGTCAGCGGGTGCGCTCGTACAGCGGCAGCACCTTGGGCATGTTGGCTTCCATCTCCTGAATGCGCGTCGTGCCGGACGGGTGCGTGCTCAGCCACTGGGGCGGCGCGTTCTTGTTGGCGGCGCTCATTTTTTGCCACAAGGTGACGCCAGCGCGCGGGTCGTAGCCGGCGCGCGCGCCCAATTCCATGCCGACCAGGTCGGCCTCGGTTTCATCTTCTCGGCTGAACTTGAGCGTCAGCAAGTTGGCGCCC
>CAINMN010000050.1 GCA_903850735.1 uncultured Burkholderiales bacterium
ACTTAACGGAGGTCCAATGTCGTCACCCTTGGCTTCTGCCTATTTGCGGTTGATACAAACCATCCATCGGCTTGAGTCTCAAGGGCCTTTTCAACGCCTGGACGCCGAGTCTGTACGCCTTTTGGAAATCATCACGGTGGCCCATGTCGAGGGCCAACCCATGACGGTGTCCGCCGCGATGAAGCTTTCAGCCATCGCGTCGCCGGCCAGCATTCACCGTAAATTAGAGTTGCTCAGGATAGCCAACCTGATCACCCATCAATTCAACGATGGCAACCGCAGGACAAAATACTTGGCGCCCACGCCACTGACGCTCAAGCACTACGACTTGCTGAGCGCTGAAATGTTGAGCATCAAAGCCAACGACTGAGCGATCGTTAAATTTGTCATTTTTTGAAGAATGGATATGATTGCGAACCCAGAGAGGGGCAATCATGCAAGCGGCCTTGTTTCGTTCGTTCATTGCGATCAGCGCGATCGCAAGTTTGGTGGCCTGTGCGGGGGGGCATGGCGCTCGCCAAGCCACGCCAAGCTATCAACCACGCGTGGCCCCAGACGCGGCGAAAAATCCACAACTCCCTGGTGACATCCAAGATTGCCAAAAACGCATCTCTGAAGAAAGTACCAAAGAGCTTGGAGCACAGCAGCACATGGTGCTCATGAGGGGATGCCTCATTCAACGCGGCCACATCATGCTGAACTGAAGGGCAAGGCCGTTACAATTGTCCTGACGCGGGTGTAGTTCAATGGTAGAACGGCAGCTTCCCAAGCTTTAGACGAGGGTTCGATTCCCTTCACCCGCTCCACCCTTCACCACAAGGGATCGGACAACCATCGCAAGCCGATGGAAATCCACCTCTCCTCTTTGCCGCCCCGCAAGGGCTGCCCATAAGTGGTGTCCAACTGCAACATTTGCGGACTGACCCAGTAGCGAAAACCCATTTGTGTTTTACTTTGGGTGCCAGACTCCCCAAACACCTCGCCTATCGCAAATGCGCGCGGCGTCAGACCGTATTCCCCACCCAGGCCCCATGTGGGATGGGACACCCGAAGCCGTTCGTGGTGAATCCAGCCCAGGTTCAAGTGAACAAATCGATCACTGGCAAGCGCCCAGGTGATGGGCACATTCAGGTAGGTGTCTTGCGCCGATGCTGGCGCTTGGGTATCCGAGCTGAGTTGCTGGCTTCGGCCCGGTCGCTCGGTCACACGCCCCAAGGTCGTGGACAGGCCCCAGGAGTGGGTCTCCAATTTTTTCCAGCGCTTCTTGGCCTGAAACAGCCAAAACTGGGAATCACCCTCGAGCTTGGCGTTTTGCGCATTGCCCCCGATTGAAATCTCCATGTCCCAAGCGAAGTTGCAGCCTGGCACAGCCCAGCGCTCCAGGCTGGCCTGGGAGGTTTTGACCCAGCTCTCCAGCTGGCAGCTCTTGGGGTCAACGATGTTGGCGTCATCGGTGATCATGGGGCGTGCGGCATGAGCAGCAACGCACGACCACCACAGGGCGATCATCACGCAAGCGGATCGCTGAAACGGGATGAGGGAAGCAAAAAAAGGCATACCAATGTTTTTATCACACCGGTATGTCGTTTGGGTGACGTCTTCAGATCAGGGGCACACCGGTCTTGCTTTGCAAGAACTCGCGGGTGACGCCAGGTGCCAGTTCAACCACTTTCAAGCCTTCAGGGGTGACATCCATCACGGCCAGATCGGTGATGATGCGGTCCACCACGCCCACGCCCGTCAGCGGCAGCGTGCACTCTTGGAGGATCTTGAGGTCTTCGGTGCCGTCTTTCTTTTTGGCGACATGCTCCATCAGGATGATGACGCGCTTGACGCCTGCCACCAGGTCCATGGCGCCGCCCATGCCCTTGACCATCTTGCCCGGGATCATCCAATTGGCCAGATCGCCTTTAGCGCTGACCTGCATGGCCCCGAGGATGGACAAATTGATCTTGCCGCCGCGAATCATGGCAAAGCTGTCATGGCTGCCAAAAATCGAGGTGCCCGCGATGGTGGTGACCGTCTGCTTGCCGGCATTGATCAGGTCTGCGTCAACATTGTCCTCGGTCGGGAACGGGCCAATGCCCAGCATGCCGTTTTCCGACTGCAACCACACCTCGATGTCGGCCGGCACATGGTTGGCCACCAGGGTGGGAATGCCAATGCCCAGGTTCACATAAAAACCGTCTTGCAGTTCGTGTGCCGCACGTGCGGCCATTTGGTCTTGACTCCAGGACATGATCAGACTCCTGCTTTCTCAGTGATGGTGCGTTTCTCGATGCGCTTTTGCGGGCTCGGGTTGTGCACGATGCGGTGAACATAAATGCCAGGCAAATGAATTTCATCGGGATGCATGGCACCGGTCTCGACGATTTCCTCGACTTCCACCACGCAGATCTTGCCCGCCATGGCCACGGCGGGATTGAAGTTGCGTGCGGTGAGGCGGAACTGCAGATTGCCAGACTTGTCGGCACGGAAAGCTTTCACCAGGGAGATCTCAGGCACCAGGGCGCGCTCCATCACATAGGTCTCACCGTCGAACTCACGCAGCTCTTTGCCATCGGCCACCACGGTGCCAACGCCGGTTTTGGTGAAAAAGGCCGGAATGCCAGCACCACCCGCGCGAAGCTTTTCAGCCAGCGTGCCTTGGGGGGTGAATTCCAGGGCCAATTCGCCGGCCAGGAACTGGCGCTCGAACTCTTTGTTCTCGCCCACATAGGAGGAAATCATTTTGGTGATTTGGCGGGTTTCCAACAGAATGCCGAGGCCAAAACCATCGACGCCGGCGTTGTTGGAAATCACGGTGAGGTTTTTCACGGCCGAGTCGCGCAAGGCGTCAATCAGGGCTTCGGGAATGCCACACAAACCGAAACCACCCACGGCCATCAGCTGACCGTCGGCCACAATGCCTTTGAGTGCCGCCGCAGCGGAGGGATAAATCTTGTTCACGAGAGGCTCCAGACTTTGCAAGATGAACAAGCTAAACGATACTACGTTTTTGAACCCATCGGCGCGCCCAAAGATTGCCACGTGACTCGCACTGGTAAGATTCAAAAAATCAAAGGTGACCTCATGACCGCTCGCTACCCTGCCCCAGAAATCAAAGATCTGCCCGACGACATCCGCGCCAAGGTGCTGGAAGTCCAGGAAAAAGCCGGCTTTGTGCCCAACGTCTTTCTGGCCCTGGCGCGGCGCCCTGCCGAATGGCGGGCCTTTTTTGCCTACCACGACGCGCTGATGCTCAAAGAGGACTCGGGCCTGAGCAAGGGCGACCGCGAGATGATTGTCACCACCACCAGCGCCGCCAACAACTGCCTGTACTGCGTGGTCGCGCACGGTGCCATTTTGCGCATTTACGAAAAGAAACCCTTGGTGGCGGATCAGGTCGCTGTGAATTACCGCAAGGCCGACATCACGCCGCGGCAACGCGCCATGCTGGATTTCGCCATGAAAGTTTGCCAGCACAGCGATGAAATTGAAGAAGCCGACTTCGCCGCGTTGCACGCCCACGGCTTCAATGACGAAGACATCTGGGACATCGCCGCCATCACGGCTTTCTTTGGCCTGTCCAACCGCATGGCCAGCTTCAGCGGCATGATGCCCAACCCCGAGTTCTACGTGATGGGCCGCATCCCCAAAGCCAAGCCGGCCGCTTAAGACTCAGTCTGCCGTCACCAACTGGCGCATGAACTCGGGCAGGGCCACCGCCTTCTGCGCTTGAAAGTCCACCCAAATGGTGGTCGCGCCGCCTGCGGCGTAGATCACCCCGGGCTCGTCCGCCATTTCCATGGTTGTCCAGGTTTCGAAGGTGGAGCGGGCCGGGTCGCTGGCGTACATCTTCATGCGGATGTCGCCCGGGTACACCAGCTGTTTGTAGAAATTGCAAAAGGCGTTGACGATGATGGGGCCCTCGCCGGACGCATCGGGCTGCACATTCATGGAGCGAAACCAGTCAATGCGCGTGGTTTCCATGAACCGAAAATAGCTCACGTTGTTGACATGGCCCATGGCATCCATGTCGCCCCAGCGTATCGGCAGCAAATGCTCGTAAACGAGTTTCTTGCGCTCGGGCAATTCAATTCTCATAGTGCGAACCCATCGTCTGCCGCAATGACAGCGCCATTGATGAATTGGCTCTCACCACTGGCCAGCATGATCAGCAAAGCATCCAGATCCTTGGGGTGACCCACGCGCTTGCGCGGCAGCATGTTGACCAGCTTTTGCCCTTGCTCGGTTTGCCAATGGTGGTGGTTGATTTCGGTGTCGATGTAGCCCGGGCAAATGGCATTGACATTGATGTCGAAGCGGCCCCACTCGAGCGCCATGGCGCGCGTCATTTGAATGACGGCGGCCTTGCTCATGCAATAAGCGCCAATTTGCGGCAGCACCTTCAGCCCCGCCATGGAGGCAATGTTGATGATGCGTCCGCCGGTGTAGGTGCCGGGGGCCGCGCCTTTGGCACGCGCGACCATGCGCTTGCCCACCTCTTGGGCCACAAAAAACGCGCCCCGCACATTGGTGTCGAAGATGAAGTCGTAGTCGTCCTCTTTGACATCGAGCAAGCGCTGGGTAGTGCTGACGCCAGAGTTGTTGACCAAAATATCGATGGGGCCGGCCTCCGTTTCCGCATGGGCGACGGCGGACTTGATGCTGTCCACATCGGTGACGTCCAGGCTGACCACGCGAGCGTTGCCCCCATCGGCCTCGATGTGGGCGCGCAACTCTTTCAATTTATCGATTCGTCGACTGGCCAAGACCACCGCAGCGCCCGCTTGAGCCAGGGTTTTGGCGAACTGGGCGCCCAAGCCGCTGGAAGCCCCGGTGACCAGGGCCACGCGCCCGGACAAATCAAGTGAGTAAGCCATTTTTTTCTCCAAAAGGGGTTGCTGCCATTATGGTCATGAGGCCCGCCGCAAGACATAGAATCTGTCACCGTCCCGACATTCAGTGAGAGAGCATGACCTCCGAAGAAATCCTAGCGCAATTTGGCCCTCGCGAAGCCATGGAATACGACGTGGTGGTGGTGGGTGGTGGCCCAGGCGGGCTGTCCACAGCCATTCGCCTGAAGCAATTGGCCGCAGAAAAAGGCCAAGATGTTTCCGTGGTGGTGCTTGAAAAAGGTGGCGAACCCGGCGCCCACAGCCTCTCCGGGGCCATCATGGACCCCCGCGCCCTGAGCGAATTGTTTCCCAACTGGAAAGAATTGGGCGCCCCCCTGAACCAACCCGTGACCGACGACGCCTGGAGCTTTCTGAGCGAGACCGGTGCCACCCGCACGCCCAACATGTTGCTGCCCGAGTGCGCGCAGAACCATGGCAACTACATCATCAGCCTCTCCAATTTCACCCGCTGGCTGGCCCAGCAAGCCGAGAGCCTGGGCGTTGAAATTTTCCCCGGCTTCACGGCGGCAGAAGTGCTCTACAACGAAGACGGATCGGTCAAAGGCGTGGCCACGGGCAACATGGGCGTGGGCAAAGACGGCGAGCCCACCGAGAACTTCCAGCTCGGCATGGAACTGCACGCCAAGTACACCGTGTTTGCCGAGGGCGCGCGCGGCCACCTGGGCAAGCAGTTGATTGCCAAGTTCAAATTGGACGAAGGCAAAGACCCCCAGACCTATGGCATCGGCATCAAGGAAGTCTGGGAAATTGACCCCTCGCGTCACACCCCCGGTTTTGTCATGCACAGTGCCGGCTGGCCCCTGGACAACAGCACCTACGGTGGCGCTTTCATGTACCACATGGAAGACAACAAGGTGGCGATTGGCTTTGTCACCGGCTTGAACTACAGCAACCCCTGGCTGAGCCCGTTTGAAGAGTTCCAGCGCTGGAAAACCCATCCCAACATCCGTTGGTATTTCACCGACAGCCACGGCGAAGTCAATGCCAAGCGCTTGGGCTACGGGGCGCGTGCCATCACGGCCGGCGGCCTGATGAGCTTGCCCAAAACCGTTTTCCCCGGCGGCGCCTTGGTCGGCTGCGATGCCGGTTACCTGAACGTCAGCCGCATCAAGGGCAGCCATGCCGCCATCAAAACCGGCATGCTGGCGGCGGATGCTGCCTACGCCGCCATTGTGGCCGGGCGCCAGCACGATGAGCTCAGCGCTTATCCGCGGGCCTTTGAAAGCAGCTGGCTCTACACCGAGCTTTACAAGTCACGCAACTTCAAGAGCTGGTTCAAAAAAGGCCTGACCGTCGCCACCTTGATGAATGGCTGCGTGCAATTCGTGTTGGGCGGCACCATTCCCTGGACCCTGCGCCGCGACAAGCCCGACCACGCTTACCTGCGACCCGCCGCCGAATGCACCCCCATCGATTACCCGAAACCCGATGGCAAGCTGACATTTGACCGCCTCAGCAGCGTCTTCATCAGCAACACCAACCATGAAGAAAACCAGCCGGCGCATTTGACGCTGAAAGACGCATCGGTGCCGGTCAACACCAACCTGGCAATTTATGCCGGACCCGAAAGCCGCTATTGCCCGGCAGGGGTTTACGAATACGTCAAGAACGACGACGGCGCCGACCGCTTGCAAATCAATGCCCAGAACTGCGTGCATTGCAAAACCTGCGACATCAAGGACCCCACCCAAAACATTGTTTGGGTCACCCCCGAAGGCGGTGGTGGCCCCAACTACAGTGGCATGTAACTCAGACCTCTCAACCCAGGATCTCTATGAAAATCGTCATCACCGGCGGCGCCGGCTTTTTAGGCGCTCGACTGGCCCGCGCCTTGTTGGCACAAGGTCATTTTTCTGTGAACGGCGCACCCGCTCAGCCCATCGAGCAACTGCTGCTGGTGGACCGCGCGCAGCCTGCCCCCGACTTGCTGGCTGACGCCCGCGTGAAGCCCTTGGTGGGTGACCTCAATAGCTTGTTGGTCGAAGGCCCCCAAGGTGCTCCCGCCATCCCCAGCGGCACCGATGTGGTCTATCACCTGGCCGCTGCGGTGAGCGGCGAATGCGAGGCCGATTTCGACCTGGGCATGCGCAGCAACCTGGCCGCAACCGAAGCCTTGCTGGCCGCCTGCCGCAAGCTGGGCACGCAGCCCGTGGTGGTCTTCGCCAGCTCTTTGGCAGTCTTTGGTTTGGTACACGATCAGCCAGCCTTGCCCCCACCCAGCGTGATCACGGACCTGACCCTGCCTACGCCACAAACCAGCTATGGCATTCAAAAGTTCATTGGCGAACAGTTGGTCGCGGACTACAGCCGCAAAGGCTTTGTTCGCGGCCGCGCCACCCGCCTGATGACGGTCAGTGTGCGCCCGGGCAAGCCCAATGGCGCCGCCTCCAGCTTTTTCAGCGGCATGATCCGCGAGCCCTTGGCCGGCGTCAAAGGCGCCTGCCCGGTGGCCCCTGAAACCCAGGTGGCCCTGGCTTCCCCCGGCCGCACCATCGAAGGCCTGCTGCGGGCGGGTCAAGCCACCGATGCCGAATGGGGCCCCAAAACAGCACTGAACCTGCCGGCCCTGGTCACCACCGTGGGTGAAATGGCCCAGGCGCTGGAAAAGGTGGCAGGCAAGCCGGCCACCGACCTGATCGACTGGACCCCCGACGAGACCATTCGCCGAATTGTCAAATCCTGGCCCGGCAATGTGCAATCTGCGCGCGCCAATGCCCTGGGCTTGCTCCCCGACCCCGACTTTGAAAGCATTGTGCGCGCCTATGTGCGTGAAAATGCTGACGCGGTCCGCCTTCAAACACTGTGACAATCCCTCTTTTATTTGAAAACACCATGAAGACATCTCCCCTCCTCCTGTCCCTGTTGGCCGCGGCCGGCCTGGCACAAGGCGCTTTCGCCCAGACCGTTGTCAAAATCGGTTACGCCACGACCGCCACCTCGCACTATGGCGTTGGCACCACGGAGTTCTGTGATGACATCGAAAAAGGCACGCAAGGCCGCTACAAGTGCCAGCAATTCCCCAACAGCGCACTGGGCGGCGAGCGCGAGATGATCGAAGCCGTGCAACTCGGCACGCTGGACATCGTCAACACCTCCACCGGCCCTGTGGGCAACTTTGTGCCCGAAGTGAAGATCGTGGACATCCCCTTCCTGTTCCGCGACTACGACCATGCACGCCGCGTGCTCGACGGCCCCATTGGCCAAGACATCCTGACGAAATTCCCTGCCAAGGGCCTGTTCGCACTGTCCTGGACCGAAAACGGCTTCCGTCACATGACCAACAGCAAGCGCTCCATCACCAAGCCCAACGATGCGTCGGGCCTGAAGATGCGCACCATGGAAAACAAGGTGCACATGGACGGCTACCGCGCCTTTGGCATCCAGCCCACACCCATGGCCTTCCCCGAAGTGTTTGGTGCCCTGCAACAAGGCACGGTCGATGGCCAAGAGAATCCGATCCCCGTGATCCTGGCCTCCAAGTTCTCGCAAGTGCAAAAGCATTTGTCGCTGACGGGCCATGTGTACTCGCCCGCTTTGCTGATCACCTCGCCGCGCCTGATGAACAAACTCAGCGATGCTGACAAAAAGGTGTTCATGGACGCGGCCAAAAAGGCCACCGTGGCACAGCGCAAGAAAGTCAATGACGACGAAAACAACGGCATTGCCCAGCTTGAAAAAGAAGGCATGACCGTGATTCGCAAAGTCGATGGCCAAGCCTTCCGCGATGCCCTGCGCGATGTCTATGTGAGCTACTCCAAAGAGTTTGGTGCCGACAACATCCGCAAAATTCAAGATTTCAAATAATCGGGCCTGCCTCCTCGATGGCCTGCGCGGCAACTCGCCGCGCAGGCCATTTCACTGATGCCTCTTCGTGAGCAAACGAGCCTTCCATGAACAAGTTCGAACACTCTTTCCTGGCCTTCAACCGCTGGTTTCTGATGCTGATCCTGGCGGCCATGTCGGTCATCATCTTCGCCAACGTGGGCCTGCGCTACCTGACCAGCCAATCGATTGAATGGGCCGAAGAGGTGGCACGCCACCTGATGATCTGGCTGACCTTCATCGGCTGCGGCCCTGTCTTGCGCTACGGCGGTCACATCGCCATTGAGAACTTGCAAGACGCGCTGCCCAAGTCGCTGGCAGTGGCCCTGCGTGTTTTCATCGCTGTGTTGTTGCTGTGCTTCTTTGGCTTCTTTGTGTACTTCGGCCTGGAATACATGGAGCGCACCCAATACCAATCGACCCCTGCGACCCAAATTTCTTTTGCCATCATTTATGCGGCCCTGCCCGTGGGCATGGCCATGAGCATCGTGCACTGGCTGCTGATTGTTCGCCGCTACATCATCGGCCGTGAATTCGCCTCCGATGCCCATTTCGATGCCACAGCGAGTGCTTCCCTATGAGTGCCAGCGTCATTCTCCTCATTTCCGTTTGCGTCTACCTGGCCATTGGCGTGCCCGTGGCTTTTGCGCTCGGTCTCTCCACAGTCACCGCCTTGGCCATTTCCGGCAACTTCCCCATGCTGGTGTTGCTCAAAGAAACTTTCACAGGGGTGGACAGCTTTCCCCTGATGGCAGTGCCCTTCTTCATTCTCGCAGCCGAACTCATGAGCGGCGGCTCGCTGACCGAGGTGCTATTGAAGTTTGCGGGCCAGTTTGTGGGCCACAAGCGTGGCGGCCTGGGTTACACCAATGTGGTGTCGCTGACCTTCTTCTCGGGCATTTCTGGCTCGGCCTTGGCCGATGCGGCAGGCCCCGGCTCGATGCTGATTCGCATGATGGACAAGGCCGGTTACAGCCGCGCCTATGCGGCCGCCTTGACGGCGTCCACCGCCATTGTCGGCCCCATCATTCCGCCGTCCATCATCATGATCATTTACGCCTTGGCCGATGACAATGTGTCGGTGGGCGCTTTGTTTGTGGCCGGCGTGGTGCCTGGCATTGTGATTGCCGTGGCCATGTGTGTGGTCAACTGGTATGTCTCGAAGCAGCGCAACTACAAGGGCGACGGCGAAATGCCGAGCTGGCCTGACATTGTCCGCACCACCTGGAAAGCTTTGCCCGCCATTTTGTTGCCGGTGATCATTCTGGGCGGCATGCGCGCAGGCTGGTTCACGCCCACCGAGGCTTCGGTGGTGGCCGTTTTTTATGCCTTGGTCTGCGGCAAGTATGTTTACCGCACCCTGGCATGGAGCGCTGTGCCCGACATCCTGTGGCGCTCGGCCCTGCTGACTGCCTCGGTCTTGATCATCATCGGCATGTCGGCATCGTTCGCCTGGGTGCTCACCATTGAGGGCGTGCCGCAGGCCATGGCCAACTGGATCAGCGGCCAGAACCTCAGCGTCTGGACCTTCCTGATCGTGCTGAACATCTTCCTGCTGATTTTTGGCATTTTCATCGAGCCCTTGCCGGGCGTGATGGTGTTGGTGCCCATCCTGGCGCCGGTGGCGGCCAAGCTCGGCGTGGAACCCATCCATTTCGCCATGATCGTCATTTACAACCTGACCCTGGGCATGATCACGCCGCCGGTGGGCGGGCTGCTGTTCGTCACCTCCAATGTGTCGCGCGTGCCCATGTCGGACCTGACCCGAGAGCTCAAGCCCTTCCTCTGGGCCCATGGCGTGGTGCTGGTGGTCCTGACCTTTGTGCCAGCCCTGTCCACTTGGCTGCCGCATTTCTGGGGCTTCAAGTAACGGTATACTTTGAGGCGTCAGGAGAGAGTCGCAAGACCGCCGAAGGCTGAACGCTCAGGCAAAAGGACTGACGCAACCGATTCTGTTGGAGAGAGGCGCTGCTGCAAGGGCGGCGCCCACCGAAGGGGCAAATCGCGGGCTTCATCCGCGTTGAATCTCTCAGGTAAAGCGGACAACAGGGTTCCCGGTGCCAGCGCGGGCAGGCATCGTGCTGCATGGAGCCCTCTTTGTCCGACATGACCGAACTTCTCAAAACACCTTTGAACGATTTGCACCTGTCCCTGGGTGCACGCATGGTCCCTTTCGCGGGCTACAGCATGCCGGTGCAGTACCCCGAGGGGCTGATGGCTGAACATTTGCACACCCGTGCGCAAGCGGGTTTGTTCGATGTCTCCCACATGGGCCAACTGACGCTCAGCGGCCCCGATGCGGCCGCCGCCTTCGAAAGCCTGATGCCTGTGGATGTGATGGGCCTGGGCGTGGGCAAGCAACGCTACGGCTTGCTGCTCAATGCCGAGGGCGGCGTCTTGGACGACCTGATGTTTGTGAACCGTGCCGACGATATTTTTGTCATCGTCAATGGCGCTTGCAAGGCGGCTGACCTGGCGCACCTGCAACAGCACATCGGCCAGCGCTGCACCATCACCCCTTTGCCCGAGCGTGGCCTGTTGGCCCTGCAGGGGCCGCAAGCGGTGACGGCCCTGGCCCGCTTGCTGCCCGAGGTGACCCAACTGGTCTTCATGACCGGCGCCAGCTTCGTCTGGCAAGGCGTCTCGCTGTTCATCACACGCAGTGGCTACACCGGTGAAGACGGTTTCGAGATTTCAGTGCCGGCAGTGCATGCAACCGCCCTGGCGCAAGCCTTGCTGGCCCAGCCGGAAGTCAAACCCATTGGCCTGGGCGCGCGCAATTCACTGCGCCTGGAAGCCGGCATGTGTCTCTACGGCCAAGACCTGGACCCGCACACCACCCCCGTGGAGGCCAGCCTGAACTGGGCCATCCAAAAAGTGCGGCGCACGGGCGGTGCCCGCGCTGGCGGCTTTCTGGGCGCCGAGCGCGTCTTGGCGCAGCTCGACCAGGGCGCACAACGCTTGCGCGTCGGGCTGGTCGGCCTGGAGCGCGTGCCCGTGCGAGAGCACACCGAACTGCAAAACACGCAGGGCCAGCGCATTGGTGAAATCACCAGCGGCTTGCTCAGCCCATCGCTGAACCAGCCCATCGCTTTGGGATCGGTGCAGGCAGAATATGCAGCCATCGGCACCCAAGTGCAGGCTCTGGTGCGCGGCAAAGCCGTGCCCATGAAAGTGCGCCCGCTGCCGTTTGTTCCCAACCGTTACCACCGAGGCTAAGCCCTCCCCTTTTTCTTTTAGGAACCTCCATGAGCCTCAAATACACCCAAGAACACGAATGGATTCAAGTCAACGGCGACATCGCCACCGTGGGCATCACCCACCACGCGCAAGATGCGCTGGGTGACGTGGTGTTTGTCGAGCTGCCCGATGTCGGCAAGTCTTTCAAGCCTGGCGATGTGGCCGGCGTGGTCGAGTCCGTCAAGGCTGCGGCCGACGTGTACATGCCCGTCACCGGCGAGATCACCGAAGTGAACGAAGCCCTGCGCGACGACCCGTCGTTGGCCAACACCGACCCGCTGGCTGCTGGCTGGTTCTTCAAAGTCAAGCTGGCCAACCCCTCGGAAGTGGACGCCTTGCTGGACGAGACCGCTTACACCGCCTTCACCCAAGCCTGAAACCCCTAGCCATCGCGAGCACGAACATGTTGATGCAAGCTGCCAAGCCCTTGGGCGATCTTGAAAATGCCAGCGAATTTCTGGCCCGACACATTGGCTTGAGCGATGCCGATGAGCACCACATGCTGTCGCGCATTGGCGAGGCCTCGCGCCGCGCGCTGATTGAAGGCATCGTGCCGGCCAGCATCGCCCGCAGCCAGGCCATGCAGTTGCCGCCCCCCGTCACCGAGGCGGCTGCGCTGGCAGAGCTGAAAGCCATTGCGTCAAAGAATCAACTGTTCAAAAGCTTCATCGGCCAGGGCTACCACGGCACCCACACGCCAGGCGTCATCCTGCGCAACATTCTGGAAAATCCGGCCTGGTACACGGCCTACACCCCTTACCAGGCCGAAATCAGCCAGGGCCGCATGGAAGCGCTGGTGAATTTCCAGACCATGGTGAGCGAACTCACCGGCATGCCGATTGCCAATGCCTCCATGCTGGACGAGGCCACCGCGGCGGCCGAAGCCATGACCTTGGCCAAGCGCAGCACCAAGAGCACCAGTTCCGTTTTTGTGGTCGATGCGGGCTGTCATCCGCAAACCATCGAGGTCATTCAAACCCGCGCACAACCGCTGGACATTCAGGTGCAAGTCGGTGATGCGCGGCAACTGCTGAGCCAAGGCGACTGCTTTGGCGTGTTGGTGCAATACCCGGCCAGCCATGGCGAGGTGCAGGATTGGCGCGACTTTGCGGCGCAAGTTCACCAGAAACAAGCGGCACTGTGTGTGGCCGCCGACCTGCTGGCCTTGACCCTGCTGACACCGCCCGGCGAATGGGATGCCGACATCGTGGTGGGCACCACCCAGCGCTTTGGCATGCCCATGGGATGCGGCGGCCCGCACGCCGCTTATTTCGCTTGCCGCGATGCCTACAAGCGCTCCATGCCCGGCCGACTGGTGGGCGTGAGTGTGGACAGCCAAGGGCAACCGGCCTACCGTCTGGCCTTGCAAACCCGCGAGCAGCACATTCGCCGCGAAAAGGCCACTTCCAACATTTGTACCGCACAGGTCCTGCCCGCCGTGGTGGCCAGCATGTTCGCGGTCTACCATGGTCCTGTGGGCCTCAAGCGCATCGCGCAACGCGTGGCGGCCTACACCGCGGTGCTGGCACATGGCCTGCAGCAATTGGGGGCGCGCGTGGCCACGCAACAAGCCTTTGACACGCTGACCGTGGAAACCGGCGCGCAGACTGAGGCCCTGGCTGAGAAAGCGCGGCAACAGCGCATGAACCTGCGTTGTCTCGATGAGCAACACCTGAGCATCACCCTGGATGAAACCACGACCCGCGAAGACCTGGCTGCGCTGTGGGCCGTGTTCGCCAAACCAGGCCAAGCCTTGCCGCAAGTCAGCGATTTCGAAAAAGGCCTGGAGCCCCGCATCCCCACCGAGTTGCGCCGCAGCAGCGTCTTCATGACCCACCCGGTGTTCAACAGCTACCACAGCGAAACCGGCATGCTGCGCTACATCCGGGCCTTGAGCGACAAAGACCTGGCCTTGGACCGCAGCATGATTCCCCTGGGCAGCTGCACCATGAAGCTCAACGCCACCAGCGAGATGATTCCCATCACCTGGCCGGAGTTCGCCCAGCCCCATCCTTTCGCGCCGGCCGATCAGCTCCAAGGTTACGCCCTGCTGGATACGCAACTGCGCGCCTGGCTTTGCCAGGCCACGGGCTATGCCGGCATCAGCCTGCAACCCAATGCCGGCAGCCAAGGCGAGTACGCAGGCCTGCTGGTCATCAAGGCTTATCACGCAGCGCGTGGCCAAAGCCACCGCAACATCTGCCTGATCCCCTCCTCTGCGCACGGCACCAACCCTGCCAGCGCCCAGATGGTGGGCATGGAAGTGGTCGTCACCGCCTGCGATGCCCAAGGCAATGTGGACATGGCCGACCTGAAGGCCAAGTGCGAACAGCACAGCGCGCATCTGGCCGCCGTCATGATCACCTACCCCAGCACGCACGGCGTGTTTGAAACACAGGTCAAAGCCCTGTGCGCCCTGGTGCATGAACACGGTGGGCGTGTGTATGTCGATGGCGCCAACATGAATGCGCTGGTGGGCGTGGCCGCACCGGGCGAATTTGGCGGCGATGTCAGCCACCTGAATTTGCACAAGACCTTTTGCATTCCCCATGGCGGCGGCGGTCCCGGCGTGGGCCCAGTGTGCGTGGTAGAAGACCTCGTGCCCTACCTGCCCGGCCATGCCACAGGCGGCGTGCCGGTCAATGGCGTAGGTGCTGTCTCTGCGGCCCCCCTGGGCAATGCGGCCGTGCTGCCCATCAGCTGGATGTATTGCCGCATGATGGGCGCTGAAGGTTTGCGCCATGCCACAGAGGCCGCAATCTTGGCCGCGAATTACGTGAGCGTGCGCCTGCGCGACCACTACCCTACGCTGTACGCCAGCGACAACGGTCGCGTGGCCCACGAATGCATTCTGGATCTGCGCCCATTGAAAGACACCAGCGGCGTCAGCGCAGAAGACGTGGCCAAGCGCTTGATGGACTACGGCTTTCATGCACCGACCTTGAGCTTTCCGGTTCCGGGCACGCTGATGGTGGAGCCGACCGAAAGTGAAACCCTGGCCGAGCTGGACCGCTTCATTGACGCCATGATCGCCATCCGCGAAGAAATTCGCCAGGTGGAGCAAGGCACCTGGCCGCAAGACAACAATCCCCTGAAACACGCGCCCCACACAGCGTCTTGCGTGGTGGGGGATGCCTGGGATCGGCCTTACAGCCGCGAAGTGGCGGCCTTTCCGCTGGCCACGCTCAAGCGCCAAAAATACTGGCCAAGCATCGGACGGGTAGACAACGTCTACGGCGACCGCAACCTGTTTTGCAGTTGCGTGCCGATGTCGGCCTGGGAAACGCCCGCCTGATCAGTCGCCGCGAAAAGCGCGGCCCAGGCGTTGCAAGCCCTCTTCGATTTTCGCCACGTCGGCCGTGGCGAAACTCAAGCGCAAGGTGGTGGCATCTGGGTGGTCTGAAAAGAACGGTGCGCCCGGCACGAAGGCCACGCCCTGGTCAATCGCCTTCTTGGCCAGGGTCGCCCCATCGTTCAATTGACCGCGTGCGCCGGTCAAACGCGCCCAGAAGAACAAGCCGCCTTTGGGTTGGCTGAACGCCAGGCCATCGCCAAACTCGCGCTGCAATGCCGCGCCCATGGTGGCCGCACGTTGGGCATACACGCTGCGCACATGGTCCAGGGTGGCGGGCATGCGGCCGCTGCGCAAATACTCGGCCGCCGTGGCTTGCGCAAAGGTGGAGGTGTGCGCATCGCTGAACTGCTTGCACATGGTGGCGCGCTGCAACAGCGCCGCAGGTGCAATCAACCAGCCCACGCGCAGGCCAGGACTCAGCACCTTGCTGAGGCTGCCGCAATGCACCAGCCAGTCACGGCTGCCCGGCACGCGATCGCTCAAGGCCAGCAGCGAAGGCGGCGGCGCCTCGCCAAAATAAAGGTCGCCATAGGGGTCGTCTTCGACCACCACGGTCTGGTATTTCACTGCAAGCTCGAGCACCCGCAGGCGACGCTCCAGGCTCAGCATGGCGCCGCTGGGGTTGCCGAAGGTGGGAATCAGGTACACCAGCTTGGGCTTGTGCTGGACCATCATCTCTTCCAGCAAATCGACCCGAACGCCATCGGCGTCGATGGGCACCCCCAGCACTTGCGGGCCATACAAACGGAAGCATTGAATGGTGGCCAAAAACGTCGGCGCCTCGACCAAGGCCACATCGCCCTCGTCCAGCAAGGTCTTGGCAATCAGGTCCAGGGCTTGTTGGCTGCCCGTGGTGACAATCAGGCTCTCGGGCGTCATGCCGCTCACGCCTTTGGCGGTCATGAAGTCGGCCAGCTGCTCGCGCAAGGGGTTGTAGCCCTCGGTCGCACCGTATTGCAAGGCCGGCCCCGATTGATGAGCCAGCACATGCGCGCTGGCCTCTCGGATACCATCGACATCAAACATGGCGCCATCGGGAAAACCGCCCGCGAAGCTGATGATGCCGGGCTTGCCCAGCAGCTTGAAGAGTTCTCGAATGGCCGAAGTTTCGACGTTGTTCAGACGTTGGGCAAATCGCATGGTTAATTGGGGTCAGATACGAATTATTTTGAAGGATGAAGGCATGAAGGCACAACACATCGAAGCGTTTTTCGCCACCTTGAAGGCGGCCAACCCGCAGCCCAACACCGAGTTGGAGTATACGAGCGTGTTCGAGTTGTTGACAGCGGTCCTGCTCTCCGCCCAGGCGACCGACGTGGGGGTGAACAAGGCCACGCGCCGGCTGTTCCCCGTGGCCAACACGCCGCAAAAGATCCTGGACTTGGGCTTGCCCGCTTTGGAAAGTTACATCAAGACCATTGGCCTGTACCGCAGCAAGGCGCGCCATTTGATGACGACCTGCGAGATCTTGGTCAGGCAACACCAAGGCGAAGTGCCCGGCACGCGTGAAGCGCTCGAAGCCTTGCCCGGCGTGGGTCGAAAAACAGCAAATGTGGTGCTGAACGTGGCTTTCGGCGAGCCGACGATGGCAGTGGACACCCATATTTTTCGCGTGGGCAACCGAACCGGCCTGGCCCCGGGCAAGACACCCTACGACGTGGAAATGAAATTGCTCAAGCGCATCCCCGACCCCTACAAGGTGGACGCTCACCATTGGTTGATTTTGCTGGGCCGCTATGTTTGCGTGGCCCGCAAACCCCAGTGCTGGCACTGTGCCGTGGCGGCGCAGTGTGGCTTCAAGCCGAAAACACCTCAGCCCTGACGGGCGGCTTGCAAGGCTTCTTGGAGGACAGACACATCGCCAATGTGGTTGGCCAAAACCAGGATCAGGCGCGCATTCAGGGCCGCGCTGTCAGCCTCTGACAAGCCCTGGTGGGCATCCAGCAGCGCTTCGTAAAAATCGTCACCCGCCGCCAGATCAACCCCGGGCACTTGCCCGGGGTGATGCAGATGGGGCGCAAGCCTCAATGACATGCGGATGCGTCAGTCGGCGTAAATGCCAGCCTTGCGAATCACAGGATCCCACTTCTTGATTTCTGCTTCAAGGTGGGTGCGCAGGCCTTCAGGCGTGATTTTGTCCATGGGCGGCACGTCGGAGCTGAGTTCGGCCAGGCGTTGTTTCACCTGGGGGTCCTGCATGGCCGCACGCAAAGCACCATTGATCTTTTCAATCACAGGCTGCGGCGTGCCCTTGGGGGCGTACATGCCGTGCCACACCTTGACTTCAAAGCCTTTCATGCCCTGCTCGTCCAGCGTCGGCACATTGGGCAAGGCGGCGAGGCGCTTGAGCGAGGTGACGCCGTAAACCTTGACGCGGCCTTCCTTGATCATGGGCACGGTTTGGGTGGTTTGATCGCACAGCAAGTCCACCTGGCCACCCAGCAAGTCGTTCATGGCGGGACCCGTGCCTTTGTAGGGAATGGTGTTCAGGTCCACTTCAATTTGGGTCTGAAACAGCAAGCCGCAAAGGTGGGACACAGCGCCCAAACCGGCATTGGCCAGAGAGACCTTGTCCTTGTTGGCTTTGACGTAGGCCAGCAATTCCTGCAAGTTGTTGGCCGGAAAATCCTTGCGCGCCAACATGGTCATGGGCACATCCACCACTTGGCCGATGTACTCAAAATCCTTCAAGGGGTCAAAGCTCAGCTTTTTGTAGAGAGCCGGTGCCGTGGCCATGCCCATGTGGTGGATGTAAATGGTGTGGCCATTGGGCGTTGAACGCGCCACACGCTGAGAAGCGATGGTGCCGCCTGCGCCCACGGTGTTCTCTACCAAGACGCTTTGACCCAAGGCGCGACCCATGGGGATGGCAATCATGCGCGCCACCACATCGGTGGGCCCACCTGCGGCGAAAGGCACGACCAAAACAATCGGCTTGTCAGGGAAATTGCTTTGGGCTGAAACGGTGCCGGCTGCGGCCAAGGTCAAACCCGTCAAACCAAGGGTGAACCAACGCTTGAATGTCGCGCGCATAAAAATTGTCTCCAGATGCTGTAAAAAAAGATTATCATGGCACAGTCTGCGCAAATTGCAAACCGGATTAACCTATAAACAATCAGGCTTTGCGCGGTATCAAGGTGGGCACCACGGCCACCTGTTCCATACCCCAAAGGACCTTCAATGCAGCCTGCATTTCGGCTTCGGTAGCACCTTGGCTGTACAAAGCCAGACGAATGGCCTTGGCGGAAATTTCATCCCGGCTCAATGTGTTGCCCGGATCGCCTTTGGGTTCATCCACACGCCCTTTGAGGACTCGACCATCGCGGGTGTGCACCGTCACCTTGCCAATCCAGCGCTGGGGATAAGCGCCATCGACTTCGGCGTCCAGTTCCATTTCCACCCGGTCGCAAAATGCGCGGGTGGCCTCTTCGCTGAAGTGCCCATCAAACTCTGTCAGGCCTGCATAGCCAAAGCGCGCGGCCAGCGCCAAAACCGTTCCCATGGAAAACTTGCTTTGGTGCACGGTCACAGGATTGACCACCGGTCCCAGCACATCGATGGCCCCTTGGTGCACATGCGTCACCACACGGGCAATGTCGTTCGGGTGCAAGCTGTTTTGCTGAATGACTTGCAACAGCGCGTCTGCTGCCGGATGGGTGTGCCGGCACGATGCGTGGTACTTGAAGGAAGTTTCAGCGGTGACCCAGCGCGTGCCCAAGCCGTCGGTCAGCTTGCGCACATCGGCGTCGCTGGACATGCCCGCGGCCATGCCTTGCGCGCCTTCCAAAATTTGCGCTGCGCCAGTGAAGCCTTCCTGGGCCAGCAAGGCCGACATCAGGCCCGCGCCCGCGGCATGCGCGGTGTGCAATTGTTTGCTGTCGGCACCGGTGCGCAAAAACTCCCACAAGCCCGCCGACTGCGTTCCCGCCGAGCCCAGCGCGTGCTGCATCTGCTGTGCGTTCAAGCCCAGCAAATTGCCCACCGCAGCGGCGGCGGCCAGGGTGCCGGCAGTGCCTGTGGTGTGAAACACTTTGTAATGCGAGCGTCCCAAAAACTCGCCCACGCGAATGCCCACCTCGTAGCCAGCCACCGCTGCCGTCAACAACTGGCGGCCACTGGCCCCCATGGCTTGGGCCATGGCCACGACAGGTGAAAACACCACAGTGGCCGGATGAAACACCGAGCCGTTGTGCACATCGTCTTGCTCGGCCACATGCGATGCCGCTGCGTTGGACATGGCGGCAATGTAGGGCGAGGTCAAGGCGCGGTTCACCATCACCTCGCTCGATCCCGTGCTGGGCCCCATCTTCATGACCACGCGTGTCAAGGCTTCCACAGGGCGCGAGCCATGCCCAGCCACCGCAGAGCCAAACCAATCGACCAGCAAGTCCTCGGTTCGGCGCACAACGGGTGCGGGAATGTCCTCAAAACGAAGTGCAGCAGCAAAAATTGCCAGTTGTGCGGAAGGTGTGGTCATGGTCGTTCAGTCCGAAAAAATCATTCAACATCAAATGGCTTGTGCAGCGCGAAGCGCTTGCACAGCCTCCTTCGACAAACCGAGCTCTTGCAAGATGGCGTCGGTGTGCTCGCCCACCTTGGGAATCGGGTCCATGCGGTAATCAAAAGCGCTGTTGCGCCCCGGTGGCAAAAGGGCTGGCAGCATGCCGACAGGCGAGCCCACGTCGCGCCACCGGTCGCGTGACTTCAACTGGGGATGGGCCCACAGACCGGCCATGTCGTTCATGCGTGCGTTGGCAATTTGCGCTTCTTCCAGTCGTTGCTCGACCTGATCGGTGCTGAGCGCCGCAAATGCGCTCACGATCAGGCCACGCAGGGCTTCACGGTTCTGGTTGCGCAAGGCATTGCTGGCAAAGCGCGCATCGGTGGCCAGATCGGCTTGCAACAGCACTTTGTCGCAAAACACTTTCCACTCGCGCTCGTTTTGCAAACCGAGCATGATGATGCCGCCGTCGCCTGCCGGGAAAGGTCCGTACGGATAGATGCTGGCATGCGAAGCGCCCGAGCGTGCGGGTGGCGTGGCCCCTTCAAAGGCATAGTACATGGGGTAACCCATCCACTCGCCCAAAGCCTCCAGCATCGAGACGTCGATGTGGCTGCCCTGGCCGGTTTTGCCGCGCAACAGCAAGGCCGAAAGGATGTTGGTGTAGGCGTACATGCCGGCCGCAATGTCGGCCACCGAATTGCCAGCTTTGCTGGGCGTGTCCTGTGTGCCCGTGATGGACAAAAAGCCTGCTTCGCTTTGGATCAGCAAGTCATAAGCTTTTTTGTCGCGGTAGGGGCCATCTTCGCCATAGCCTGAAATGTCACAGACGATCAAGCCGGGATGGGCTGGCTTCAAGTCCTCATAGGCCAAGCCCATGCGGGCGGTGGCACCGGGCGCCAGGTTTTGCACCAGCACATCGGCCTTGGCAATGAGCTGCCTCAACGCGACCATGGCATCGGCATTTTTCAGGTCCAGCGTCAAGCTTTCCTTGGAGCGGTTGGTCCAGACGAAGTGGGAGGCCTGGCCCTTGACGCGGGCATCGTAGGCACGGGCAAAGTCCCCGACCCCGGGGCGCTCGATTTTGATGACGCGCGCGCCCAGGTCGGCCAACTGGCGGGTGCAAAAAGGCGCCGCAATCGCATGCTCCAGCGAAACGACCGTGATGCCCTCCAAAGGACGTGTCATGGCAGCTCCTTAGAAAGAACGTGGCAAGCCCAGCACGTGCTCGGCAATGTAGGAGTAGATCAGGTTGGTCGAAATCGGGGCCACCTGGTACAAACGCGTCTCGCGGAACTTGCGCTCCACATCGTATTCGCAGGCAAAGCCAAAACCACCGTGGTACTGGATGCACACGTTGGCCGCTTCCCAGCTGGCCTTGGCCGCCAGGTACTTGGCCATGTTGGCTTCGGCACCGCAGGGCTGGTGTGCGTCAAAGAGCTCGCAGGCTTTGAAGCGCATCAGGTTGGCGGCTTCCACTTCAATGTAGGCCTCGGCAATGGGGAACTGCACGCCCTGGTTTTGGCCGATCGGGCGGCCAAAGACCACGCGGTCTTTGGCGTACTGGGTGACGCGGTCGATGAACCAGTAACCGTCGCCAATGCATTCCGCGGCAATCAGGGTGCGCTCGGCATTCAGGCCATCGAGGATGTATTTGAAGCCCTTGCCTTCTTCGCCAATGAGGTTCTCTTCGGGAATTTCCAGGTTCTCGAAAAACAACTCATTGGTTTCATGGTTCACCATGTTGGGGATGGGGCGCACGGTCAAACCCTTGCCCACTGCCTCTCTCAAATCCACCATGAAAATCGACATGCCATCGGACTTGCGGGTCACCTCGGCCAAAGGCGTGGTGCGGGCCAGCAAGATCATCCAGTCCGAGTGCTGCACCCGCGAGATCCACACCTTCTGGCCATTCACCACATAACGGTCGCCCTTTTTGACGGCGGTGGTCTTGATCTTGGTGGTGTCGGTGCCGGTGGTGGGCTCGGTCACGCCCATGGACTGCAAGCGCCATTCGCCCGAGGCGATCTTGGGAAGGTAAAAATCTTTTTGCGCGGTCGAGCCATGGCGCAACAAGGTGCCCATGTTGTACATCTGGCCATGGCAGGCGCCCGAGTTGCCGCCGCAGCGGTTGATCTCTTCCATGATCACCGAGGCCTCGGCCAGGCCCAAGCCGGAGCCGCCGTATTCTTGGGGAATCATGGCGGCCATCCAACCGGCCTTGGTCAGCGCATCCACAAAGGCTTCGGGGTAACCGCGCTGCTCGTCAATTTTGCGATGGTATTCGTCCGGGAACTCGGCGCACAGACCGCGCACGGCTTCGCGAATGTCTTGAAATTTGTCGTCTTGGTGTTTCATGGTGTGTTTTCGGTTTGAAAGATCTTCAGGCCAAGGTGGCCGTGGCTTGCATGGTGAGCCAGCCTTCGTGGTCGTGGGCCCACAGGCGAATCGTCTTGCCATCGGCGCTGGGTTGGCCGTTGACGCGAAAAGGGTTCAGGTCAAAGGTGGGACGCACCGCCTTGAATTCAAAGTGCTGCACAAAGGCATTCGGCGCGTGGCGACGCACCAGGTCCAGCAACAGCATGGCAATCATGGGGCCGTGCACGATCAAGCCAGGGTAGCCTTCCACCTCGGTCACATACCGTCGGTCGTAATGAATGCGGTGGCCGTTGAAGGTCAGCGCTGAATAGCGGAACAGCAGCACATCATCGGGCACGATCTCGCGTTGCCAAGCGGCGCCCTGCTCTGCGGCCACCAGCTGCGGCACCGGGTCATCGGGCTGGGCCGCGGCGCGGTACACGATGTCGTGCTCCTCGGTCAAGGACAAACCTCGGGCATTGCCAATTTCATGCATCACCTGCACAAACAGCAAATCACCGGTGCGCCCGCTCTTGTGTTTGACCGACTGGATGCGCGACACGCGCTGGGCACTGTCACCCACCAACAAAGGATTGTCGGCACGCCATTGCAAGCGGCCACCGGCCCACATGCGGCGCGGCAAGGGCACGGGTGGCAAAAAGCCACCGCGCTTGGCGTGGCCATCCGGGCCAATTTCGCTTTGACGGTGGTGTGGCAAGAAATAAAGCCAGTGCCACAGCGGCGGCAAAGGCGTGCCGGATTGAGGCGCCGGGTCGTCTCGGTCAAAAGTGGCCGAGAGCGCGCGCACGGGCGCGGGCGTGACCCAGTCCGCGAGAGTTTCCGTGCGTCCCACCCAGGCCTGCAATTGCGGCAACAAGTCGGGATCGAGGTGTCTTGAAGGGATTTCCATGGGGGCACATCCTGCGCTTTTAGGGCGCAGGATGCAATCACTCAATTCAAGACCAAGGCTTTTGTTTTTTCGAAGGCTCGCGTTTTCCAGTTACCATGCGGTCATGGAATTTGACCTGACCGATTTGCGCCTGTTTGTGCGCACCGCCGAAGAAGGCAACCTGACCCGCGCCGCCGCGCGCCAACACCTGTCGCTGGCGGCGACGAGCAGCCGCATCAAGGCTTTGGAAAGCCACGCAGGCATGCCGCTTTTTTACCGGGAAGCACGCGGCGTTCGCCTGACGCCGGCCGGCGAAGCCTTTCTTCACCACGCACGCGGCGTGCTGCGGCAAGCCGACCAGCTGCGCAGCGACTTGCAAGAATATGGCGCCGGCCTGCGGGGCCATGTCCGGGTTTTCGCCAACACCACAGCGGTGACTGATTTTTTGCCGGAAATCTTGCCTGCGTTTCTGTCTGAAAACCCCAAGGTCAATGTGGACCTTCAGGAAAAACCGAATGCTGAGATCGCGCGCGGCGTCCTCGACGGGCGCGCCGACTTGGGCATTGTGGCGGGCCCCGTGGACACCCTGGGCTTGCAGGCCATTCACTTCAGCACCGACCGCCTGGTGCTGGTCACCCCACAAAACCATGCCTTCGCCCGCCGCAAGCGCATGGCCTTTGCCGACACCCTGGATGAAGACGCCGTGGGCATGCAAACCGGCAGCACAATTCAGGACTTCCTCACCCAGGTAACTGAGAAACTGGGCAAACCTTTGAAGCTTCGCATTCAGCTCTCAAGCTTTGACGCCATGTGCCGCATGATTGGGGCGGGGGTGGGCGTGGGCATCGTGCCTGAGAGTGCCGCGCGAAGAAACCTGCGCGCCATGAAACTCGCGCTGATCGAGCTGAGCGACGCCTGGAGCGTGCGCGAGCGCCATGTGCTGATTCGCGACGTTGACGCCCTGCCCCGCTATGCCCAGGCCTTGGTGGAAACACTGCGAGCCCACTACCAGGCTCGTCAGTGAGCACCCTCAATCGAACTTGATGCCTTTGGTCACGCTGCCCCACAAGGCCAGCTCACGCGTGGCGCGCTCGGTCACCAAGCCTGGCGAGCCCACCCACAGGTCATAGCCCAACTCGACCAAACGGGATTTGACCTCGTCACGTGCCAAGGCCTGACGGGTGGCCTCATTGACGCGCTTGATCAGTTCAGGCTCCATTTTGGGCGGGCCATAAAGGGCATACCATCCGCCCACGTCGTAGTCCTCAATGCCGGCCTCTTTCATGGAGATCACCTGGGGCAAGCCAGCGTTGCGCTCCTTGGAGGTCACGGCAATCGGGCGGACCCGACCACCGGCAATGTGGGCACGCGCGCCGCCCACGATGTCAAACATCATTTGAATTTGCCCGCCGATCACATCGGTCATGGCCGGGGCATTGCCTTTGTAGGGGACATGGGTCAATTGCGTCCCGGTGCGCAAGGCAAACAATTCACCACTGAGGTGATTGGAGGCCCCCATGCCGGCAGAGCCATAGGCCACCTTGCCCGGATTCGCTTTGGCGTAGGCCACCAGCTCAGGTACTGTTTTGAACGGTTGGTCATTGTTGACCACCAAGACATTGGCGTAACTCAGGATAGGGGCAATCGGCGCCAGGTCCTTGAGCGGGTCAAACGGCATCGACTTGATGACGTGTGGCGTGATGGTCATGGTCGGGCTGGCTGCGAAGAAAAACATCATTGCATTGGGCGCAGACTTGGCCACCGCATCGCCACCCAGGGCCCCCGCAGCGCCGGGGCGGTTTTCGACCACCACGTTCTGTCCCAGTTCGCGCGCCAGAGCCGGCGCGATCAGCCGGGCTGCCGCATCCACCGGGCCACCTGCAGCGTAGCCCACCACCAAGCGCACCGTCTGAGGGGCTTGGGCTGCAACGGGGCCCAAGCCTAAGCTCAAGGCCATGGCAGCGCCGAGTTGCAAAAGTTTGCGACGTCCGCCGCCTGGAATGAATTTGCTCATGCTTGTCTCCTGTTTTTTTGAATCTTACTCTGCGACCCAGCGCTGCGCTTGTGTCAAATGCGACCGGCAATCGGCCACCATGCGCGCGATCAGTTCGGCACAAGTGGGCACATCGTGAATCAGCCCGACTACCTGGCCTGCCGCAATCACGCCGCCATCCACGTCGCCGGACAACATCGCGTCGCGACCCCGCGTGCCCACCACCCAAGGCCGCACGTCTTCAAACTCACAGCCTTCGGGCTGGCGCTCGCGGGCGACCACCGCCTCGGACACCGCATTGCGCAGCACCCGCGTGGTGTTGCGAAAGCTGCGCAACATCAGGCGCGTGTCCCGTTCATTGGCCGACACCAGGGCTTGCTTGATGTTGTCATGCACCGGCGCTTCCTGGGTGGCAAAAAACCGCGTGCCCATGTTCACGCCTTCCGCGCCCAAAGCCATGGCTGCGGCCATGCCGCGGCCATCGGCAATGCCACCCGAGGCCACGACAGGAATTTTCAAGGCTTGGGTGGCCAAGGGGATCAGCACCAGGCCAGGCACATCGTCTTCGCCCGGATGGCCCGCGCATTCGAAGCCGTCGATGCTGACGATGTCCACCCCATCGCGCTCGGCCGACAGCGCATGGCGCACGGTGGTGCACTTGTGCACGATGACCAGGCCATGGGCTTTCAACTGCGGAATAAAGGCCTTGGGGCTGTTGCCTGCGGTTTCGATGATCTTGACGCCCTGCTCAATGATCACCCGCACATACTCGGCATAGGGTGGCGGCTTGAGCGTTGGCAGCAAGGTCAGGTTGACGCCAAAAGGCTTGTCGGTCAGGGCGCGGGTGCGCTGGATTTCACGCGCCAGATCCTCGGGCGTGGGCTGTGTCAAGGCCGTGATGATGCCCAAGCCACCGGCATTGGAGACCGCCGCCACCAACTCGGCCTTGCCCACCCACTGCATCCCACCTTGAATGATGGGGTAGCGAATGCCGAGCAACTCGGTGACGCGGTTTTTCATGGGTTCAGCTTGATGTTGGCGTCGCGAATGATCTTGGCGTAAATGGCCGCATCGTTGCGAAGGATTTGCGCAAACTCGTCCGGCTTGCCACCGCCCACCCACAGGCCCAGGCCTTCGACCTTGGCGACGACGTCGGGCATGCGCAAAATTTTCATGGCTTCATCCGAAAACTTTTGCACGATGTGTGGCGGCGTCGCGGCAGGCAGCATCAGACCAAACCAGCCATAGGGGTCGAACGAATGAAAGCCCAACTCCTTGAAAGTGGGAACGTCGGGCAACAGCGGCAAGCGCTGCGTGCCGGTCACCGCCAGCGCACGAAACGACTTGATGTGCGCGCGTGCCGAGGCACTGTCGACAAAGGCAGACTTCAACTGCCCCCCCAACAAGTTGTTCATCAATGGCGCTGACCCCTGAAAAGGCACCATCACCTGGTCAAGGCCTGCCTGCAAATTCAACAAGGAGCCCTGGATGTGCGAGGAGGTTCCCGCGCCATAGGTGCCATAGTTGAACGTGGCGGGTTGCGCTTTGACCGCCGCAATGTAATCTTTCAAGGTCTGGTAAGGGGAATTCAGAGGCACCACAAACATGCTGGGGCTTTGCGCGATCTGGGTGATGGGCGCGAAGTCCTTCAAAGGATCGTAGGGCAAGTTCATCAAGGGCGGCTGCTGAATGATGGCGGTGATCGCCACCAACACCGTGTAGCCATCAGGATTGGCCCGTGCCACCAGATTGTTGCCAATGGTGCCGCCGGCACCAGGCTTGTTTTCCACCACAACGGGCACGCTCCAGGCTTCAGAAAATTTTTGCCCCATCATGCGCGCCAGAATATCGGTGGCACCGCCCGCAGGATAGGGCACGATCAGCTTGACTTGCTGGGTGGGAAACGCGGGCGTTTGGGCCTGTGCACCAGTCAAGCCCAGCATGGACAAGGCCCATGCGCCCAACATGCGGCGAGTTAAATTTATCTTCATTGTTGTCTCCTCTTTGGTTTCTTTCACATCAAGCGATACGGCCTTCTTTCACCATGTTACGGCCAATGACAATTTGCTGAATTTGGCTGGTGCCCTCGTACAAGCGGAACAGGCGCACGTCACGGTAGAAACGCTCAATGCCGTATTCGCTCAGGTAGCCGGCACCGCCAAAAATTTGCACTGCGCGGTCTGCGACCCGGCCACACATTTCGGAGGCAAAGAGCTTGCAACAGGAGGCCTCGGTTGAGACGTTACGCCCTTCGTCACGGCGACGGGCTGCGTCAATGACCATGGTGCGGGCCGCATACAACTCGGCTTGGCTGTCGGCCAGCATGGCCTGCACCAACTGGAACTCGGCAATGGCTTGGCCGAACTGTTTGCGTTCGGTGGCGTAGCGCAAGGCATCGCGCAGCATGCGCTCGGCCGCACCCACACAAATGGCGGCAATGTGAATGCGCCCTTTTTCCAGCACCTTCATCGCGGTCTTGAAGCCTTGCCCTTCTTTGCCACCGATCAGTTGCGTGGCAGGCACGCGGCAGTTTTCAAAGATCACATCGGCCGTGTGGGCACCGCGCTGGCCCATCTTTTTGTCGATCTTGCCAATGCTGATGCCAGGCGTATTGGCTTCCACAATGAAGGCCGACACACCGCCAGCGCCCTTGTTGCTGGTATCGGTGCGCGCCATCAAGGTGAAGATGTCGGCGTGCGGCGAGTTGGTGATGTAGCGCTTGGTGCCGTTGACCACGTAATGGTCGCCATCGCGAATGGCCGTGGTTTTGAGCGACGCCGCATCGGAGCCCGCCTCGGGCTCGGTCAGCGCGAAAGAAGCCACGCATTCGCCACTGGCCAGGCGCGGCAGGTACTTGTCTTTTTGTTCCTCGGTGCCATCGAAGAGAATGCCCAGCGAGCCAATGCCCACAGTGGTTCCAAACAGGGAACGAAAGCATGGCGAGGTTTGCCCCATGGCCAGCATGACCATGACCTCTTCCTCCATGGTGACCCCCAGGCCGCCATAGGCCTCCGGAAGGGTCAAGCCAAAGAGGCCCATGGCCTTCATGTCGGCCACGATGTCGGCGGGAATCACGTCGGTTTCCGCCACCTCGTTCTCGGCGGGCACCAAGCGCTCTTGCACAAAGCGCTCCACCGAATCGAGCAAGACCTTGAGGGTTTCAGCATCACGAATCATGTGCGCTCACCTCACAGCGTGTCGGCCGTGCCGAGAATGGCGGTGGACTGGCTAGAGAGCGTGCCCCCATTGCCATGCACCAAGGCTGTTTGCGCGCCCTGAACCTGGCGTGCACCCCCCTCACCTCGCAATTGGCGAACGGCCTCAATCAAGCAGAAGATGCCGTACATGCCCGGATGGACACAGGACAAGCCACCGCCATTGGTATTGACGGCCAAGCGGCCGCCCGGCGCAATGCCACCGTTTTCCACAAACGCACCGCCTTCCCCCTTCTTGCAGAAGCCCAAGTCTTCCAGGAACAGCAAGGTGTTGATGGTGAAGGCGTCGTACAAGGCCAGCACATTCATGTCTTTGGCCGACAGGCCCGCCATGGCATAAGCCTCTTGGCCAGACTGTGTGGCCGCCGTGATGGTCAAGTCGGGCATGCAGGCAATCTGGCGGTGCCAGGTGGCTGTGCCATTGCCCAGCACATAGACCGGCTTGTGCGGCAGGTCTTTGGCGCGGTCGGCACGTACCAGCACATACGCCCCGCCACCGTCGGTCACCAAGCAGCAGTCGCGCACCGACAAGGGGTCGCAGACCATGCGCGCCGACAAGACATCGTCAATGCTCAGCGGGTCGCGCATGAAGGCTTCCGGGTTGAGCTGCGCCCAGGCACGGGCCGCCACCGCAATTTCGGCCAACTGCTTG
>CAINMN010000051.1 GCA_903850735.1 uncultured Burkholderiales bacterium
GCGTATTCGGGCTGCAACTCGAAGAAGTCCCCATCGTCCACGGTTTTGACGATCAGCTCTTTCATGTCATAAGCCTTGTTGGCGTTGTCCGGCACCAAGGTGTCCAGGCTCAGGTCCATGCGGTCGGTGGGATCGCCGCTGGGGCGCACCGGCGCTTTCTCGCGGTTGTTCAAAGGCAGGTAGTTGTAGAGGCGGCGCAACATCAGCAGCGCTTCCACATCGTTCTCGAACGACATGTCGGCCACGCCGCTCTTGGTGGTGTGGGTCAGGGCCCCGCCCAACTCTTCTGCAGTGACTTCTTCGTGCGTCACTGTCTTGACCACTTCGGGGCCAGTGACGAACATGTAGGAACTGTCTTTCACCATGAAGATGAAATCGGTCATGGCCGGCGAGTACACCGCACCTCCCGCGGAAGGCCCCATGATCATGCTGATTTGCGGAATCACGCCGCTGGCCATCACGTTGCGCTGGAAGACTTCGGCATAACCGCCCAAAGAGGCCACGCCTTCTTGGATGCGGGCGCCACCGGAGTCGTTCAGACCGATGACGGGTGCGCCCACCTTCATGGCCTGGTCCATGATCTTGCAAATTTTTTCAGCATGCGGCTCAGACAGTGCGCCGCCAAACACGGTGAAGTCCTGGCTGAACACAAACACCAAACGGCCATTGATCATGCCGTAGCCGGTGACCACGCCATCGCCTGGGATCTTGTTGTCTTCCATGCCAAAGTCGGTGCAACGGTGCTCGACAAACATGTCCCATTCTTCAAAGGTGCCTTCATCCAGCAGCACCTCAATGCGCTCGCGGGCGGTCAGCTTGCCTTTGGCGTGTTGCGCGTCAATGCGCTTTTGTCCGCCCCCCAGGCGAGCAGCGGCACGCTTTTTTTCCAGTTGTTCAATGATGTCATGCATGATGATTCTCTAGGGTTGGTAGGAGTTGTTCCCCGTCACCGCGAGCCCAGCTGGCGCGGCGGCCTCAAGATGAGATGGCTGCGCAACATCGCTGCTCGCCATGACGGTGGCCAGTTGAAGGAGTTGCCTTGCGGCGGTGGAAGCCGGCAGATGACCGCTGGCAACCTGAGACGTGAGGCCAGGCAACAGGTCACGCACGGCGGCATGTTGTTTGAAAGCCTGTTTCAGGCCAGCGTCGATGCGCTCCCACATCCACGACAGGGCTTGCTGCTGACGACGATCCGCCAGTTTGCCGTTGCGGGTTTGCAGGCCGCGAAATTCGCTGACCTTGGCCCAGAAGGCGTCGACGCCGCGATTGAGCAAGGCGCTGATTTGCACCACTTGCGGATGCCAGAGCGTCTCCACAGGGTGGGCATGGTCTGGATGGCCATGCATGCCCAACAGTCGCAGGGCGCTGGTGATTTGGGCTTCGGCACGCGTGGCGGCTGAAGCGTCAATGTCGGCTTTGTTGATGACCACCAGATCGGCCAGTTCCATCACGCCTTTTTTGATCGCCTGCAAATCGTCGCCGGCGTTGGGCAATTGCAGCAGCACAAACATGTCGGTCATGTTGGACACGGCAGTTTCGCTTTGCCCCACGCCCACGGTTTCAACGATGACCACGTCGTAGCCTGCAGCCTCGCAGACCAGCATGGACTCGCGGGTTTTCTCGGCCACGCCGCCCAGGGTGCCACTGCTGGGGCTGGGACGAATGTAGGCCTGGGGATGGACCGACAAATGCTCCATGCGTGTCTTGTCGCCCAGGATTGAGCCGCCCGAAATGCTGGACGAGGGGTCCACAGCCAACACGGCCACGCGGTGCCCCTGCCCGATCAGGTACAAGCCCAGGGCTTCAATGAAGGTGCTTTTGCCAACGCCAGGCACGCCGCTGATGCCCAGGCGGAACGATCGGCCTGTTTGGGACAACAACTGCGTGAGCAAAGCATCGGCTTGTTCGCGATGGTCTGCGCGCGTGGACTCCAGCAGTGTGATGGCCTTGGCCATGCCGCGACGTTGCACCGCCGCGCCACCGTGCACGATGGCATCAAACAGCGCGGAGGAAGGCAGCGAGCTCACGGCCATGCTTGGGGTTTGATCAGGCAGCGCCCAAGGCCTTGCGAATTTGCTCCAGCACGTCCTTGGCGCTGGCCGGAATCGGCGTGCCCGGGCCATAAATGCCTTTGACGCCAGCGTCGTACAGGAATTCATAGTCTTGGCGCGGAATCACGCCGCCCACAAACACAATGATGTCGTCAGCGCCCTGCTTCTTCAGCTCGGCAATGATGGCTGGCACCAGGGTTTTGTGGCCAGCGGCCAGGGTAGAAACGCCGACTGCGTGCACATCGTTCTCAATGGCTTGGCGAGCGCATTCCTCGGGCGTCTGGAACAAAGGGCCCATGTCCACATCGAAGCCAAGGTCGGCATAGGCGGTGGCCACCACCTTGGCACCACGGTCATGGCCGTCCTGGCCGAGCTTGGCGATCATCACGCGGGGGCGACGGCCTTGGGCATCGGCAAACGCAGCAATTTCTTTCTTGAGCTGTTCCCAGCCTTCGGCAGAGTCGTAAGCAGCAGCGTACACACCGGTCACCTTTTGTGTGTCGGCGCGGTGGCGCCCGAAAACTTTCTCCAGCGCATCGGACACCTCGCCCACAGTGGCGCGCAATCGAATGGCTTGAATGGAAAGGTCCAGCAAATTGCCATCGCCTTTTTCAGCGGCGGCGGTCAGGGCGTCGAGCGCCTTTTGCACAGCGGCGGCGTTGCGCGTGGAACGAATTTGCTGCAAGCGCTCGATCTGGCCGTCGCGCACTTTGACGTTGTCAATGGCGAGGATGTCGATGGGATCTTCTTTGGCCAACTTGTATTTGTTGACGCCCACAATCACGTCTTTGCCGGAATCGATGCGCGCTTGCTTTTGCGCAGCGGCCGCCTCGATTTTCAGCTTGGCCCAGCCAGAATCCACGGCCTTGGTCATGCCGCCCATGGCGTTGACTTCTTCGATGATTTTCCAGGCCTCGTCAGC
>CAINMN010000052.1 GCA_903850735.1 uncultured Burkholderiales bacterium
GTGCTCGAGCGCGCCTGGCTGGTCACTGCCAGGGGGCGCAAACTGCCGTTGCGAATCGAGCCGGCGACCGAGGGCAGGCTGGTGAACACCACATTGATTTGGCCACCCAGCAAATCCTGCATGGCGGGTGCTGCGCCGCGGTAGGGGATATGCTCCATCTTGGTCCCTGCGGCGTTGTTGAACATCACGCCCAGCAAATGGTTCACGGAGCCGTTGCCAGCCGAGCCGAAGGTGAGGGGACTTTTTTGTCCAAATTCGGTCAGCTCTTTCACGCTTTTGAAGTTGGCGTCAGGACGAGCGACCAAGACAAACGGCAAGGTGGCCAGGGTGGCCACAGGGGCAAAGTCTTTGACCGGGTCAAAGGGCAGTTTTTTGTACAGCGAGGCATTGATGGCGTGTGAACCCACATAGCTCATGAGCAGCACATGGCCGTCGGCGGGTGATTGCGCCACCACCTCCATGCCCACGTTGCCTCCGGCGCCAGCACGGTTTTCAATCACCACCGACTGTTGCCATTTTTCACTGAGCTTTTGGCCGACGATGCGCGCCAGCGCATCCGAGGCGCCGCCGGGTGTTTGCGGCACGATGATTTTGACGGGGCGCGCAGGAAAATCTTGCGCCAGCCCGCTGAAAGGTGAAAGTACCAAGGCGGCTGCCAGACACAGGCGGCGGCTTACAAAACGAAACATGCTGTCTCCAACCATTTGAATCGGGCGAACTTACCACGCGCCAGTGTTACCGGACGTAACCTATTTGTCACCCGGATTACTGCGGCTCCATGCCATTCGAAAGCCCTTGTGTCAGAATGGATTTCATGAAGATTCAACGCATTGCGGGTGCCTTGGGCGCCGAAATTCAGGGTGTGGATTTGTCGCAACCCATCAGCGACGCATTGGCACAAGACCTGCGTGGCGCTTTGCGTGAGCATTTGGTGATTTTTTTGCGTGACCAGCCCCTGTCGCCAGCGCAGTTCCTGGCGTTTGCCGAGGCCATGGGGCAGCCGATCGAATACCCCTTTGTCAAAGGACTGCCAGGCTTTCCCTGTGTGATCGAGGTGAAAAAGCTCGAACACGAGAGAAACAACTTTGGCGGCATCTGGCATTCCGACACCACTTATTTGCCCGAGCCCCCCATGGGCTCGATGCTGCTGGCGCGCGAAATCCCGCCTTTTGGCGGCGACACTTTGTTTGCCAACCAATACATGGCCTGGGAGAGTCTGAGCGACACCTTCAGAGCCATGCTCGATGGGCGGGTGGGCTTGAGCAGTTCCGCCAAGGCCGATGTCACCCGCACACGCGAGGACCGGATCAAGACCGATGCCAAAGATGCGGCGCCGTCCCAACTGCAGGCCGCCCACCCCATTGCCCGCACCCATCCCGAGACGGGGCGCAAGGCCTTGTTTGTGAATGTGGCGCACACGGTTGGCATTGAGGGCCTGACCGACGAGGAAAGCGCGCCTTTGCTGAATTTCTTGTTTCAGCACCAAATCAAGCCCGAGTTCACTTGCCGTTTTCAATGGCAGCCGCACTCACTGGCTTTTTGGGACAACCGCTGCGCTCAGCACAACCCTGTCAACGATTACCATGGTTTTCGGCGCATCATGCACCGCATCACCCTGGCCGGTGACAAGCCGCGCTGAAGGGCGACTAGGCGCTAGCCGCCCGCTGCCTCGCGAAAGGCTTTCAGGATGAGGGCGGTGCTCACGTTGGCAAAATAGCGTGCGCCCCAGGCCGCGTAGCGTGCCTCGTCCTCGGCGTTCAGCGCCAAAATGCCGGGGCACTTGCCCGCCTGGGCCACAGCTTTCAAGGTTTTTGCAATCGCAGCTTGCACCGGTGCTTCGTGCCAGCGGTTTTCAAAGCCCATGGTGTGTGCCAAATCGTTGGGGCCGACAAACACCGCGTCCACGCCTGGCACCGCCGCGATCGCTTCGGCATTGGCCACCCCCTCGGGTGTCTCGATCATGGCAATCAGGGCGATGCCCTCGTTGCTGCGCTGGGTGTGGGAAGGGCCGCCAAAAGCGCCGTAGCCGGCGGCGCGCCCTGAAAAGGCCGAGCCGCGTGTGCCACCCAAGCCGCCTGGCAAAGGGTACTTGATGCGGCTGACCAGATCACGGGCCTCATCTGCGTTGTTGATCATGGGGATTTGCAGGGCCCCGGCGCCAATGTCGAGCACGCGCGGGATGTCGTGCATCAGGCAGCGAACCACCGTGGCGATGCCACTGGCGCGGGCCGCGCGCAGCATGTTCTCGGTGCTTTCCAGGTCAGCGCTGCCGTGTTCGTTGTCAATGACCAGGAAGTCAAAGCCGGCAAAAGCGCTCATCTCCACCAGAGCGGGGGAGGGAATGCCATTGAAAAGCCCGTGCAGTCGTTTGCCGCTGCGCAACATGGCAAGCATGCGGATGTCCAGGGGGTGGAAGGTGTCAGACATGGGGGCCTCGCTGTCGTCTTCAAGAATGCACCAAGTCTGCGTGATCGAGGCCCGTGGCACAGTCTCCCGCAAGACAAGTCCACCTTGCCCGTTGCCGCGCCTGTGGCCACACTGTGTGCACTGTTGATCAGGAGCCTTTGATGATTGCCATAGGAACCCGTGCCCACGGCGCGACCATGCGCCGGCAGTTGCCCATGATGACCGAGCACTTTTACAAGTCGGAATGGATGGCCACCGGTGAAGACTCCACGCTGTCGCCCACGGCGTCATTGATTGAACAACCTCCGAACTGCACCCTGGAGTCGCACTTTCATCGGCAAAACCAATTTCAGGTGTTTGTGGATGGGGGCGGGCAGATCGGCGCGCATGACTTGCAATCGGTGCTGGTGCATTACGCCGGCGCCTACACCGGTTATGGTCCCCTGATTGCCGGCCCGCAAGGCATCAAATACTTCACCATTCGCCCGGTGTGCGAATCGGGTTTCATTCCGATCACGGCTGCGCGCGAAAAAATGGTGCGGGGTCCCAAGCGCCACCTCACCGTGGGGCCCATCGATGTGTCCCGCCCGCCTGATGGGGCTGTGGAGGGGGAAGCGTTTGCCCTGCATCCCTTCGATGCCGATGGCTTGGGGATGGGCTACTTGAAACTGAAGCCACATACCAGCTTGAGCTTCCAACGCCATCCTGCGAGCCAGGGTGTCTTCGTGTTTGTCTTGCAGGGCCAAGTTCAGTTGGCGCAGCAAGCCTTGGGCGTTTGGGAAATGTTTTTTGTGTCCAGAGGCGAGCCCTTGCCCGAATGTGCAGCGGGAGCGCAGGGTGCCACTGTGCTGACCTTGCATTGCCCCCCCAAAGAATCTGTTTATCAGGAGGTTCTCCCATGAAGTACTGGCTCCAACGTCTCTTGGCCTTGTCTACCCTGATCGCCTCGGTGGCTTGGGCTCAGGCTGACTATCCCAACAAGGCTTTGCGCATGATCGTGCCTTTCCCTCCCGGCGGCGTCACCGACATCGTGGCACGCACGGTGGCCGTCAAGCTGAGCGCCGAATTGGGACAACAGGTGGTGGTCGAGAATCGGGCCGGTGCCAGTGGCGCAATCGGGGCGGAGTTGGGCGCGCGTGCGCCCGCCGATGGCTACACCCTGATCATGGGCAACATCAGCACCTTGGGCATCAACCCCATCACCTTCGCCAAGCTGGGCTACGACCCGGTCACCAGTTTCGACCCCATCAGCTTGGTCGCGGTTCAACCTTTGCTGATCACCGTGCATCCCTCGGTGCCGGCCAAAACTTTGAGCGAGTTGGTGCAATTGGCCAAAAGCCAGCCCGGTCAGTTGAACTACGGTACGGCCGGCAGCTCGATTCATTTGGCCGTGGAGCAGTTCAACAGCTTGGCGGGTATTCGCATGAACCACATCGCCTACAAAGGCAGTGCACCGGCCATCACCGATTTGGTGGGCGGGCAGATCCAGGTGCTGTTCGATCCCTTCTCCAGCATTTATCCGCAAGTCGCAGCAGGCAAAGTCCGTGCACTGGGCGTGACCACAGAGAAGCGTGCCTCGGCGGCGCCGCAATTGCCTACTGTGGCCGAGCAAGGCTTTCCGGGCTTTGATGTGAGTTCCTGGCAGGGCATCGTGGTGCCGGCTGGCACGCCCAAGCCCGTGATTCAGCGCTTGCACCGCGCGTTGATTGCGGTCTTGGCCTCCACTGAAGTGAAAGACAAATTCGCGCAGTACAGCGCGGTCGCAGCGCCCACCACGCCGGAGCAATTTTCTGCTTACATCAAGGAAGAGTTGGCCCGCTGGCAAAAAGTTGCACAGCAGGCCGGCGTCAAACCTGAATGAGGCCCTCAGCCTTTGAGGGCTTCGGCAACGCGGCTGACAAAGCCCGTGAAATGCGCTGAGTCGATCCAGCGCACCACCACCACCGCGTGGTGCGCGGGTTCGATCCAGACGTAATTGCCACCTGCACCTACCATGAACCAGCTTTCGGGGCTGGCGCCTGGAAAGGTTTGGCCCTGCGGGTTGAGCCAGGTGAGCAAGCCATAGAAAGAGGCCAACGGGCCGGGAGCCTGCATGCGCTGGACCCAATCAGCCGACAGCAAGCGACGCTCCTGGCCGTTGTGCCGCGTGAAGCCACCATCGAGCAGCATCTGCGCAATGCGCGCCTGATCGCGCGCACCGATGGAGACACCACCGCCCCAGTGCGTGCCACCGGGCACAGATTGCGCACGTCGTGCGACCTGACCCTGGCGAGCGGGCAAGTCCACCCAGGATTGTTCGTAGCCTTCCCAGCGAAAGCCTTCGCCCGCGCCCAAAGGCTCCAGGAAGAGTTCCGTGAACACCTCCGGCAGAGGTCGGCCCCACAGATGCAACAAGGCCAGGGACAACTGGTTGATGCGAACGTCGTTGTATTCCCAATAAGTGCCGGGGGTTTGCAGGGGGCGGGCGGAACCCTTGACGCCTTCCACTTTTTTGGGATCGTGGGACACATGGCGGTAGCGGTCCACCGTGTCCGGCATGCCAAAGCAGGTGCCCTCCCATTCGCTGACCTGTGTCAGCAAATGCCACCAGGTGATTTGCGCGTTGTGCGGGCTGTCAAACCCGATGCCTGGCAAGCGCTTGACCACTGGTTCGTTCAGGTCGGGCAACAGGCCCCGGTCGTGGGCCGCGCCAGTCAGCAAGGCCAAATAGGTTTTGGCCACGCTGAAGGTTTGATCGGCGCGGTTGGGCGTGCCCCAGTGCTGGATTTCCTTGCCGTGCTGCCAAATGACGCCCGAGACACCCCCCCGTTCGTGCACCGGACCCGAGAGTCGATTCCAGGGTGCCGGGTCCTCGTGGTGCACGCCAAAGCGCGCAGGTTCTGCGTGCGGTTCACGGGTCCAGGGTACTTCGTGGGCCTGGGCGAATTCAATGGCTTGCGCAAAGTTCATCAAAGCACCTGACCGCCGTCAACGGCCAAGGTCTGGCCCGTGACCCATGAAGCCATGTCGCTGGCCAGAAAGGTAGCCACATTGGCCACTTCTTCGGGGGTGCCGAAGCGCCCGGAAGGAATGCTTGCCAGGATGCCTTTGTAGAGCGTCGGGTTGTTTTTCTGAACCACATCCCAGGTGCCGCCTTCAAAAAAGATGGAGCCGGGTGCAATGCAGTTGACGCGAATTTTCTTGGCCGCATGGGTCAAGGCCTGGGTTTGCGTGTACTCGATGAGCGCCGCCTTGATGGCGCCGTAGGGCGGCGTGCGCACGCTGGCTTTCATGCCAGAAATCGAGGAAATGTGAAGGATGCTGCCGCCTTGTTTTTCCAAAAAGGGCATGGCGGCATGGCAGGCACGCACGGTGGACATCAGGTCCACCTGAATGCTCAAGGCCCAGCCTTCCTCATCGTCTGTGCGGCCAAAGCCCGAGGCGTTGTTCACCAGAATGTCAACACCACCCAACTCGGCCGCCGCTTCTTCCACCCATGACTTGATGGCTTGGGCATCCGACACATCACACACCTTGGCGCTGACGCGACGCCCGGTTTTGGCCAGCTGTGCATGCGCTTGCTTCAAAGGGCCTTCGGCACGGGCACAAATGGCCACGTCGGCGCCGGCTTCGGCATAGGCTTGGGCAATGGCCAGGCCGATGCCGCGGCTGCCTCCGGTGATGAGGGCGCGTCGGCCGGTCAAGTCAATTTTCATGAGGGTGTCCTATGGAAACTCAGGGTTTGAAAACATAGCCCGTGCCAATGCTGGCGTTGGCTGGAATGGCGGGCAGGTCGGCAAACAACTTGGGGTTGTCTCGCATGACCTTGAGCATGTGCTTGGGCTCGATGTGCTTGTTGACATCGAAGGTGGACTTCAGAAAGCCCAGTCGATTCAGGCGATCTTGTGCGCTCCACAATGCTTTGTAATTGTTGATGGACAAGCGACGGTCAGCTTGTTGAATGTTGAACTGCATGGCGGCTTCGGCCACCTCTTGCTTCAAGCCAGGGATCCAGCGCGTAGCAACCTGTGCTGCCGCTTTGGGGTTGGCGCGCATCCACTGGTCGGCCTCGGAGACTGCCGCTAGGAATTTTTCGATCGTGGCGCCGTTCTTTTCCACCCAGGGGCGCAGGGCCACATTGAAGCCCACATAAGAGATGACATCGCCGCCGCGAATGACTTCAACGGCACCGGGCACGTCTTTCAGCGCCACGATGGGCACAGGGTCCCAACAGGCAAATGCATCGATGCCCTTGGCCAGCAAGGCAACGGTCATGTCAGGGGGCGGGGTGTTGACCAGGGTCACATCTGCCGGTGTGAGGCCGGCTTTTTCAAGCAAGCCCAAGACATACAAATGGTTGATGGTGCCAAACGATGCGGCAATTTTTTTGCCTTTCAGCGTTTTCAAGTCACCTTTGACAATGCCCGAACTGCCCGAGGCAATCAAGGCCATGGTGGCGTCGGCGCCCAGCTTGTTGGCGCTGCCGCTGTAGTTGCCCAGAGCCACCAGGTCCATGCCGCGCAAAACGGCACCGATCATGGGCACGCCCACTTGCACCGTGTCGTTTTCACCGGCTTGCAAGGCGTTCAAGGCATCTACGCCCGTAGCGTAGGGGCGGGAGATGGTGACATCCAATCCGTGCTTTTCAAAGAAACCGCGTTCCAGGGCAATCGGCAAGCCGATCTGGTCAATGCCGGCCACCATGCCGGCTTTCAGTTTCACCAAGTCTTGCGACATGGACAGGCCGGGCGCCAACAGGCTCAGGCACAACAACAAGGTTCTTCTCAACATGGTCAGTCTCCTTTTAAGGCTTCTACTCGGTTTACCCAATAGGGGCGAGCCAAGCGCGACAGGTCGGCTTGTTTCACCCCACGCACTTCAATCGAACGGTCATCGGTCCCGGACACGCGGCCAAAGCGCTGCATGGCCATCACATGGAAGCGATCTGGGGTAAAGGGCAAGCTGACTTGCACATTCACCTTGCTTTTGCCGGATTGCAACTCGGGTGCCACCTTGCCGGGCGCCATCACACTCAGCATGACTTGCCAGGCAGCGTAAAACAACACGCCAGCCAGCACAATCCGGCCTTGCGTGGATTGATAAATGGCGCGCCAGATGTTCATGCCGCGCGCACTTTCTGCAACACTTGGGCGCTCAACGACTTGAAAGTGTCGTCCTCCATCAACTGGTCCCAGACGCGAGGCCGCGGCAGCGAAATAGGCATGTCGTCCTGCACCCGACCTTTGCTCAGCACCACCACGCGGTCGGCCAGAAAGACGGATTCCGGCACGTCATGCGTGATGAACAAAATGGTGGGGCGTCGTTCTTGCCAAATTCGCGTCAATTCCTCTTGCAAGGTCATGCGCGTTTGCGCATCGACACTGGCAAAGGGTTCATCCATCAGCAACACATCCGGGTTATTGGCCAAAGCCCGCACCACGCCCACGCGTTGTTGCATGCCGCCGGACAACTCATTGGGGTAGCGGTTCGCGGCGTGCTCCAGGCCCGCAATGGCCAGAAACTCTCGCGCGATCTTGTCGCACTCTGCAGAGGGCAGTCCGCGCATGCGCGGCCCAAAGCCCACGTTTTCCAGTACGGTTTTCCAGGGAAACAAGGCAAAGGTTTGAAAGACCACGCCACGTTCAGGACCGGGACCTTTCACGGGCTTGTCGTCGATCATGATCGAGCCTCCTGAGGGCGCGATGAAACCTGCCAGCATGTTCAGCAAGGTGGTCTTGCCGCAACCCGACGGGCCAACAATGGAGACGAATTCGCCTTGCTTCACGGTAAGTGAAATATCCTGCACGGCCGTCATGTGTGCGCCGGCGTAGGGATCGAAATAGGTTTTCGACAGGTTTTGAATGGTCAGGCTCTTCATTGTGTGACAAGTCCCCAGCGTTTTCCGGTCGCACGCTCAATCGGTGCCAGCACCCAACTGTCGACCACATACCAAAGTGTTCCCAGCACCACCATGCCCAGGAGAATTTCCACCACCGATCCCGCACGTCGGGCATCGAACATCATGAAGCCAATGCCACTGGTGCCCACGATGATTTCGGTGGCAATCAGCGCACGCCACCCATAGCCCAGGCCATTGCGCAGTCCCGTCATGATGTTCGGCAGGGCGCCAGGCAGTACCACATCCCAGATCACCCGGGCGGGCGAAGCGCCCAGGCTGCGCGCGGCGCGCTGCAAGTCGGTCGGGACAGAGCGCACCCCCAAAGCGGTGTTCAGCACAATCGGAAACAGCACGGTGTACACAATGACCAAGGTCATGGTGGTCAGGCTGAAGCCGAACCAGATCAGCAATATGGGCAGCCAGGCAATGTCACCAATGGCTTGAAAGAACAACAAAATAGGCCAAATCCACTGGCGCGCTCTTTCGCTCAAACCCACCAGCACCCCCAAAGGAATGCCCACCGCGATGCCACAGGCAGCGCCGACGGCCAAACGAATCACACTGTCTTCCAGATAGTCAGGAAGCACCCCTCGGTAAGTCAAGCTGCCAAACGCTTGAATGACATCAAGGGGCCCTGGCAGGAAGGCGCGGGGAAACACGCCCATTTCGGTGACGACGGTCCAGGCGGCGATCAGGGGCAGAAAGGGCACGATGGCCCGCAAGGCCGGAAAGCGCGCACTGATGCGCAAGTAGGCAGACCAGGTTTGAAGCAAGAGGTTCATGCGCGCCTCACCAATCCCCAGCGCTCGATGGTGGCGCGCTCAAGGGGCGCCAGCACCAGTCGGTCAATGACCAGCCAGATCAGGCCGATGACGATCATGCCGAACACAATCACTTCGGTTCGGTAAAAGTCTCTGGCCAAAAACAACATGTAGCCCAGCCCCACATTGGTGGCGATCATCTCTGCGGCAATCAAACCGCGCCAAGCAAAGCCCAACCCCGTGCGAATGCCTGTGACGATGTTGGGCAAGGCACCTGGCAGGATGACCTGGGTCAGCAGCGTCCAGCCATTGGCGCCCAAGGAGGCCGCCGCATGGCGCAAAGGCATGGGAATGCTGGCCACCCCGAGCAGGGTGTTGTAGGTGACCACAAAGAAGACGGCATTGAAAATCACAAAGGTGATGGCCCCAAAGCCATAACCAAACCAGAGCGTGGCAATTGGAATCCAGGCAATGCCGGCCAGGACCGAGAAAAAGCGGAACAAGGGCGACAAAAAATCCGACACCACGGGGTTCAGGCCCATGGCCACCCCAAGAGGGATGCTGACCACAATGGCCAGGGTGGTGCCCACCACCACACGGCCAAGACTGGCGCCGATGTGTTGAATCAGGGTGCCATCGCGAAGGGCCTCGGCCCCTGCAGAAAACACGGAAGCCACGCTGGGAAACACACGCGCGTCGACTTGAAAAAACCTGACGCACAACTCCCAGGCCGCCACCATCAGCAGCAAGGGCATCACAAACATGAGCCCGGAGCGAAGGCGTGCGTTCAGTGAATTCACGGTGTCACTCAACGTGCAGCCCCACCAGGAAGCGCGACACCATGTTGTAAGACGCTACGGTGGCGGCAATTTCCACTTTTTCCGTGTCGCTCATGCCTTGGGTGACACTGTCAAACAAGTCATCGGACACGTGAATGTCGCGCGTCATGGCATCGGTCAGCGCGAGCACGCGCCGCTCATGCTCGGACAGGGCCGCGCCCGGAGGTGTTTGACGCACGGCGTCAATCTCCTCAGGGGACACGCCTGCCTTTTCGGCAATGGGTGCATGGGCATTGAATTCATAGGGCGCGTCATTTAAAACGGCAATCCGCAAAATGATCAGTTCACGCAGGCGATCGGACAGCGAAGTTTTGTAACGCACGGCCGTCATCAATTGCTCCCAGCCCTCGCAAATGGCAGGGCTGTTCAGCAGCACTTGGTAGAGCAGGGTGATTTTGCCGCGCGAGGCGATCACCTTGTCTTCGGTGGCGCGCAATTCCGGGCGCGTGCCTGGCACGACAGCTTGAATGCGTTTCATGCGACGGCTTTCGTGCTGTTGATGACCGATCCCAGGCCCAGTGCCTGGTTGACACGCGGCATCACTTCGTGGGCCATCAATTCCATGGAGCGTCTGCCCAGACGGGGGTCGACCAAGTCCATGCCGGCATAAGTGATTTCGCCAAAGTCACCGACTTCCTCACGCAAGGCCAGGATTTGATCGACCACCTGATCGACAGTGCCTGCAATCACCAGGTCATCCAGCAAACGATCGAGCGTCACGTGGCTGTCGTCCTCGTTTTCATGCTTCTTGAAGATGACGTGGCGCTTGCTGATCATCATTTTGGTCAGCATTTGTCGGTAGTAATAGCGGTAGGGGCTGTTGGCATCGTCGCGCCCATAGCGCTGGGCGGTGGCGGCGTCATCGGCCACAAAGATGGTGCGCGCAATGCGCCAATCGGACGGGTCGGCTTTTTGGCCAACGTTCTCCTTGCCTTGGGCATAGTGGTGCCAATGGCTGGGAAGCCAGTGTGACAACAAGAAATTGGCCGACATGGGGTGAAAGTTGCGCTGTCCCATGGCGATCACGCCTTTGGAAAAGGGCGCCACCACCGTGCCCACGATTTCAGGCAGGCGATCCTGATAAGGCTTCATCAGAACGCCGCGGCCGATTTCCGGGATCTGGGTGCGTGCCGTGCTGACCTTGAAGCGGTTGTTTTCGAAGTCAATGTTGTAGGGTGGTTTCCGCTCCCAAATGGCCAAAATCACATCGATGGCTTCGGCGAAAATTTTGTTGCGGTCTTGGTCCAGGATGCCAAGCGCTTCTGCGTCCGAGGCCAAGGCGCCAGGGCTGATGCCCAGAATGAATCGTCCTTTGGCCAGGTGATCAAACATGGCCGATTGCGATGCAATCAAGGTGGGGTGCGAGTGCGACAGGTTGGAGGTGCCTGTGCCCAAGAGAATGTTTTGGGTGCTGTGGATCAGCGTGGCCAAGAACACCAGGCTGTTGGTGACGTTCTCGGCCTTGTCGGTCAGGTGTTCACCTACGAAAGCGTCGTAAAACCCCAGTTGGTCCGCATAAATGATGGTCTCACGGTCTTCGTGCAGTGTCTCTGTGTTGTCGCGCTCCAAGGGATGAAGCGGCATGGTGAAATAGCCTAAGCGCATGTGATGTTCCCGAGATGGTGGTCCAAGCCTGTGGGATGGAGGATGAGTTTTAAATCCACAGGCCGGTTGATCATGTCACTAAGTTGTCAGGGGATCAACAATGGAGACTCGCTGTTCGGGAAAACCCGATCCTTGTTTGTTGGCAAGAGAGATCAAATTCAGCTTGCAATCAACGAGGTGCCTATGCGATTGAGTTTGAAGCGTTTCGGTTCCGCGACCCTGTTCGGCCTGGTCTTTTGTTTGTGGCAAAACGCGGCCTTTGCACAAAGCTACCCGTCAAGGCCGATCAAAATGATCGTGCCCTATGCTGCAGGCGGATTCACGGACCAGGTCAGCCGCGTTTTGGCAGAGAGCATGAGCAAGACATTGGGGCAACCGATCGTGATTGACAGTCGCGCAGGCGGTGGGGGCCGCATTGGCGCTGAAGCCGTCACCAAAATGTCGCCCGAGGGCTACGACTTGTTGATGACCACGAATGGCACCCACACCTTCATGGCCGTCACAGAAAAAAACCTGTCGTATGACCCTGTCACAGATTTCACGCCCATCTCGCTGGTGGGCTCGTATGGTTTGTTGATGGTGGTGAACCCCAGCTTGCCTGTCAAAACCTTGCCGGAGTTCATCAAATACGCCAAAGACAATCCGGGCAAATTGAACTACGCCACTTCGGGCATGGGCAGTGGTCTGCACTTCGCAGGCGAATTGTTCAAATCCATGGCCAAAGTGGACATGACGCATTTGCCTTACAAAGGCTCGGGGCCTGGCATGCAGGATGTGATCTCGGGCATTTGCCAGGTGATTTTTGACGGCGGTGCCAAGCCCTTTGTGGACAGCGGCAAGGTGCGCTTGTTGGGGACGACCAGCGCCAAGCGGGACCCACGTTATCCCCAAATGCCAACCCTGGGTGAGGGCGGGCTGCCGGGCTACGACCTGACGTATTGGGTCGGTTTGTTTGGTCCCAAGGGCATGGCCAAAGACGTTCAAATGAAGCTGAATTCCGCCATCAAGGTGGCAGTGGCCGACCCCCAAGTGCAAGCCAAGTTGAGTGCCATGGGCTTGGTGCTGGTCGCCAGTTCTCCCGAGGATTTGGTCAAGGAAATCAAAACCGAGACTGACAAGTTGCGCGCTATTGCCGCCTCGATCCCCGGTGGCGTTCAATAAAACCATTGAAAGGAAATCAAGATGCGTCATTTCAAAGCTTGGGGTCGCACCCTGCTGGCCGTGGTGGTGGGTTTGTCTGCGCTGGGTAACGCCAGCGCGCAGAATTACCCAAACAAGCCCATTCGCGTCATCGTGCCAGCGGGTGCAGGCGACAGCTGCGATATTTTGGTTCGCTTGATCGGACCGCACTTGTCTGCGCGATTGGGCCAACCCCTGGTGGTGGACAACCGGGCGGGCTCAGCCGGTCAACTGGGCTTGTCCTTGATCAAGCAAGCGCCGCCCGATGGTTACACCATCGGCTGCGGGCAGGGTGGCAACATGGTGATTGTGCCGCTGGCCTATCAAAAAGTGGCATATGACAGCAAGAAAGACTTTGACCCCATTGCTTTGATGGCGTCCAATTTCCTGGCCCTCATGGTCAGCCCCAATGCCCCCTTCAATACCGTCGATGAATTGATCAAATACGGCAAAGCCAATCCTGGCAAAGTGACCTTTGGCACCAACGGAGAGGGCGCGTTTCTGCATTTTGCGACAGAGCAATTCCGCATGCAGGCCGGCTTCAGTTACCTCCACGTGCCTTACAAGAGCATGTCTGCCGTGTTCACGGAAATGTTGGGCAATCAAATCGACGCGACATTGGCCTCTTTTATTTCAGTCGAGCCTTTGGCGGCTTCAGGCAAGCTGAAAATGTTGGGTATCGCACGCTCTTCGCGTTTGCCTGAGTACCCCAAGGTGCCGACCTTGTCCGAAAGCGTCCCAGGCTTCACCTCGGGTGGGTGGTTCGGCATGATTGCGCCCGCTGGCACACCCAAAGAAATCATTCAATTGCTGAACAAAGAGGTCAATTTGGCCCTGACCTTGCCAGACGTCAGAGACCGTATGAAAAAGCTGGGCCTGGACATTCACATGGAGTCCCCCGACTATTTCAAAGATGTGATTCAAAACGACTTTGAGCGCTGGGGCAAGCTGACCAAAGACATCGGCTTCAAACAACTCTAACGCCCTGTTGTTGCCAGGCCCCTGCGGGGCCGCGGTAACCTCTTCCCGATGCGCTCTGTTCAGCTCTTGCCGAACATGTCACATTGGTCGTGATTTTTCCAAAGGAAGCTTGTCATGAATTCGCCCTTGCTTTTCTCGCCCTGGACGCTGCGTGGCTTGAAACTGCGAAACCGTGTGGTGGTGGCCCCCATGCACCAGTACGCTGGCGTCAAAGGCTTTGCCACCGATTGGCATTTGATGAATGCCGGGCGCTTTGCCGCAGGCGGCGCGGGTTTGGTGATCATGGAGTCCACCAAAGTGGAGCGCCGCGGTTGCGGCACGATGGGCGATTTGGGTTTATGGGACGATGCCTTTGTGCCACAACTGAGACGCATCAGCGATTTCATGAAAAGCTGCGGTGCGGCCACAGGCATACAGCTGGGTCACTCCGGTCGCAAGGCCCGCACCCAACGCCCTTGGGAGGGCATGAAGCCGCTGACCCGGGCGATGGCAGAGGCCGAGGGGGTTGATGATTGGGATCAGTGGCAAGTCGTCGCCCCCAGCGCTTTGCCTGCAGACGATCACGCGCCCATGCCGCACGCTTTGACGGCATCCGAGATACAGGATGTCGCCCAGGCATGGGGGCAAGCGGCGCGACGCGCCCATGATGCAGGCTTTGATGTGGTTGAAATTCATGGGGCCCATGGCTTCTTGATGCATGAGTTTTTGTCGCCCTTGGCCAACCAACGCACCGATGCCTATGGCGGCTCGGAAGCCAATCGCATGCGCTTTGTTTGTGAGGTGGTGGAGAGTGTTCGCGCTCATTGGCCGCAGGACAAGCCTTTGTTCTTGCGTTTGTCGGCCGAAGATGACGCCGGATGGGGCCCCGCGCAAAGCGTGGCCTTGGCCAAGCGTGTCAAGCCCATGGGTGTGGACGTGATCGATTGCAGTTCTGGCGGTATCTTGGGCAAACCGCCGGCCGGCGCAGCCCGTCCGGCTTACAGCTACCAAGTGCCTTACGCCGATCAAATTCGCCGTCAAGCCGACATCCAGACCATGGCGGTAGGCTTGATCGTGCATGCCGAGCAGGCCGAAGAGATCTTGCAAAAGGGCCAGGCGGATTTGATTGCGCTGGCGCGCGAGATGCTCTACAACCCCAACTGGACGGTGGATGCGGCTCAAAAATTGGGCGTCGATCCGCAGTTCAACTTGGTGCCGCCGGCTTACCAGTACTGGCTGTCACGCCGCGCCGCGACCGTGCCAGAGGTGTTGCCGTCCACGTTTCAGCGCGTTGCGACTTGACCATGTGTCTGGCGGGATGTCGCCGACTTCACACGAACATTGACGCACTTGCCTTACGATTTTCAACATGACTGCACACCCTTCCGTGACCTCATCGCCTGACAAAGCCATTGAACTCGACGCCATCATCATCGGCGCAGGTTTTTCTGGCATGTACCAATTGCTGAGCTTGCGCGACAAGCTGGGCATGAAGACCAAAGTGCTGGAGGCCGGCGCTGGCGTGGGGGGCACCTGGTACTGGAATCGCTACCCGGGTGCACGCTGCGACTCTGAAAGTCATTCCTACATGTTTTACTTCTCCAAGGAGATGGTGAACGAATGGGAGTGGTCTGAGCGTTACCCACAGCAGCCCGAAATTTTGCGTTACCTGAACCATGTGGCCGACCGCTTTGAGCTTCGCTCCGACATCCTGCTGAACACGCGCATGAACGCGGCCAGCTACGACAGCGGCAGCAACCGCTGGCATGTGCGCACCGATCAAGGCCAGCATTTCATTGCACAATTTTTGATCACCGCCGTGGGCTGCCTCTCTTCTGCCAATGTGCCGCAGATTCCAGGCTTGCAGGATTTCAAAGGCAAGTGGTACCACACCGGACAATGGCCCCATGAGGGCGTTGACTTCAGCGGCAAACGTGTCGGTGTGGTGGGTACAGGCTCGACGGGCATCCAGACCATTCCCGTGGTGGCCGCCCAGGCCAAGCATCTCACCGTATTTCAGCGGACGGCCAACTACAGTATTCCGGCGCGCAATGCGCCATTGACCGACACCTTCAAGCGCTATGCCAAAGAGCATGCCGAAGGCATTCGGCACATCATGAACACCAACACCAACGGACACCCGTTCCGAATGGCAGATCGATCGGTCACGGCGACCCATCCTGCAGAACGCGAAGCCATCATGGAAGCCGCATGGATCAAAGGCGGCCTGGAATTTCGCGCGGCCTTCAAAGACACCTTGCTGGACCAGGAAGCCAACGACATCGTTGCCGATTTTGTGCGCAACAAAATCCGGCAAATTGTCAAAAACCCTGCTGTGGCCGATTTGTTGAGCGACATCGACCACCCGTTCGCCGGCAAGCGTCCGCCGGTCGACTCCAATTACTTTGAAACCTACAACCGCGACAACGTGAGCCTGGTCAATTTGCGTGCCACGCCCATCGAGTCCATCACGGCGCAGGGCATCAAGACAAAAGATGCCGAATACCCGCTGGACATCATCATCTTCGCCACCGGGTTTGACGCCATGACGGGCTCTCTGCTCAAAATGGACATCCAGGGTCGCGATGGCTTGACACTCAAGGACTATTGGCACGCAGGGCCGCGCAACTACCTGGGCTTGCAGGTTCCTGGCTTTCCGAACATGTTCACCATCACGGGCCCAGGCAGCCCCTCGGTGCTGTGCAACCTGCCGCCGGCCATCGAGCAACACGTCAACTGGATCACCGACTGCATTCGAACCCTTCGCGACCAAGGACTGCAGCGCATCGAGGCCACTGAACATGCCAGCGAGGAATGGTGTGCGGAGGTGAACCGCGCAGCCGATGCCACTTTGTTGGGCAAAGTGAAACATTCCTGGTACCTGGGGGCCAATGTGCCTGGCAAACCGCAAGTGTTCATGCCTTATGCCGGTGGCTTTGGGCACTACACCCAGATTTGCAACCAGGTGGCCCAAGACAATTACAAGGGCTTTAGCCTGTCACGTTGAAGCGGGCTTAGCGCATCAGGATGCCGCCATTGGCATCGAGAATGCAGCCCGCCATGAACGAGGCGCCGGGCGAGACCAGGAAGGACAGCACATGGGCGATTTCCTCTGCCTGGCCCAGTCGCTTCATCGGTTGCGTGTGCGCCTGGTAGCCGTGGCCAGAGGTCATGCCCGTGTCAATCACGCCAGGCGCCACGCCGTTGACCATGACGTTGTGGGGCGTTCCGCGTTGTGCCAGCCAACGCACCAAGGCATGCACGCCGCCCTTGGAGGCCGCATAGTGCGGGCCTGCGCGAACGCCGCCCATCCAGCCCGCCACTGAGCCGCAAAAGGCCATGCGGCCATATTGCCTTTCAATCATGCCCGGCAGCAATGCCCGAGCCCAATTGATGGGGCCCAGGACATTGACTTGCATGACCTTTTCGAAGGCTTTTTCATTCCAGTCGGGGCTGAGCCAGTCATCGTCATAGGGGCAAATGCCGGCGGTGTCGATCAGCGAAGAAACATCGCCTTGGCTGCGGACCAGGGCCTCTACTTGGGTGCGTTGGGTCACGTCACAAGCTTGCACCGCTTCCACGCCCTTCAGGGATGAGGCCAGGCGATCCAGCTCAGGCGTGATCTGTAAATCGGTGAGGATCAGTCGGGCCCCAAGCGCATTGCACAAGCGTGCCGCAGCCGAACCGATGCCGCCGGCAGCGCCCGTGATCAACAGCCGCGTGCCTTCCAGAGAGTGAGGCGGGCGGACCGTCTGCATGGCTTACACAGACAGGTAGCGTTGCTTGATGTCGTCGTTGGCATTCAATTCACGGATGGTGCCCACGAACACATCGGCGCCTTTGTCAATGACCACGGCTCGGTCCGCCAGGCCCAGGCAGAAATGCAGGTTTTGCTCGGCCAGCACAATCGTGGTGCCCACCTTGCGCAAAGCCTCGATCAGGTCGCCGATTTTTTGCACCATGATGGGCGCCAATCCCTCGCTGGGTTCGTCCAGCAGCAACACATTGGGGTTGCCCATCAAGGACCTGCCTACCGTGAGCATCTGCTGCTCGCCACCAGAGAGTTGTCCGCCCAGCCGATTTTTCAACGGGGCCAACAAAGGCAGCATGTCGTACACCCGCTCCAGGCTCCAGTCGTCGGCGCCGTTGACGCCGCGCTTGATGGCGATCAGCAAGTTGTCTTCCACGCTCAGGTCCGGAAAAATCTGGCGGTCTTCGGGCACAAAGCCGATGCCAGCGCGAGCAATCAGGTGAGATGGCTGGCCTTGAATCGGCTTGCCGTGCAGTGTCACCGTGCCTTTGCGAGCGGGTATGACGCCCGCAATGGCTTTCATGGTGGTGCTTTTGCCGGCGCCATTGCGGCCCAGCAATGCCAGCGTTTCGCCTTTGCGCACGCTGAGCGACATGTTGAACAGCACCTGGCTGGTGCCATAGAAAACATCCAGGCCTTGCGCCTGCAGCACTTCGTCATGCATGCTGAACCTCGCGGGGTGTGCCCAGGTAGGCTTCAATCACGGCAGGGTTGTTGCGAATTTCATCCGCATTGCCTTGCGCCAACAGCTTGCCGTAGGACAGCACATGGATGTGCTGTGAAATTCTGAAAACAATGTCCATGTCATGTTCGATCAGCACCACGGTCAGGCCGCCTTTTTTCCAAAGCGCGTGCACGGTTTCAATCATTTGCTCGCGCTCTTCCGGGCCCAGACCCGCCACCGGCTCGTCTAGCAGCAGCACCTTGGGTTGCAGTACCAGGGCCAAGGCCATGTCCAAGAGCTTTTGGTCACCATGCGACAAATTGCCGCTGACCACATGGGCCTTGGGCGTCAGACCCAGTTGGTCCATCACTTCATAGGCGCGGTCACGTGTTTGCGGCAAAGGAAAGCGCCCCGTCATCTGGGTTGACTGGCCCAGGGGAGACAGCAAGGCGCCCCGCAAAGACTCTTCCACCGTGAGCGATTTGAACAGCTTGGCGACCTGGAATGCACGGCCAATGCCTTTGCGCACAATGGCGTTGCCGGACAAGCCGACGATGTTCTCGCCATCCAGGTAAATGCTGCCAGAGTCGGGAGGCAGGGCGCCAGAAATCAGGTTGAAAAAGGTGGTTTTCCCCGCACCGTTGGGACCAATGACGGCACTCAGTGATTCTTTGGGAAAGTTGATCGACACATCCGAGGTGGCGACCACCCCGCCAAATGATTTGCAAAGGTTTTCGATTCGAAGCATGGTCTGTTTTCCCAAATCAGGCGGTGTGAGGTCGCGCAGCGGGCACGCCGCCGTAGGTCATCCAGGACGAGCCCGCCAGCCAGCCCGCATCGACTGGCAAGTTGATGCCGGTGATGGCGCGGGCCGCATCCGACAACAAAAAGCCTGCCGCGTCGGCAATTTCGGACACGTCCACCAAGCGGCCCATGGCGGCTTGCGAGGTCATGTCATCGGGGTTGCGGTCACCGCGGGCGATCGCGGCTTGCATGGCCTCGGTCAAGACATAGCCGGGGGAAATGGCATTCACCCGCACGCCCGAGCGTCCCCATTCGCCCGCAAGGCATTGTGTGATGGACAACACCGCCGCTTTGGCCGGTGCATAAGCATGCAAGGGCACTGAGCGGGTCGAGGTGATGGAGGCAATGTTGACGATGGCGCCATGCCCGCGTCGGACCATGGCGTCACCAAACACCACGCAGGCCAGGTAGGTGCCGCGCTGATCAACTGCAATGACGCGGTCCCATTCCGCCATGGTCAACTGGTCGGGCGGCAAACGGCGCTGCAAAATGCCTGCGCTGTTGACCAGGGACGTCACAGGGCCATGGTCTTTTTCGATGGCCACCGCCACATTGCGAAGGCCCGGGTCATCGGTGACGTCACATTCGTAAACGCCTGCAACTTCGACGCCCATCTTGGCTGGCTGCCATGCACCTGGCAGGTCGACAACCACGACCTTGTCACCGCGCTTGACCAGGTGCTTGACGCAGCCTGCGCCAATGCCGCTGGCACCACCGGTGACGACGCTGATTCCTGTGGATTTCATGATGACTTTCCTGAGCGTTGAAGCCCTGCCAGCCTTGGCCCACGAAGTCGGTGATGCCACGCTTGAAGCCCAAGGCAAACACCAAGACCACCACGCCCAAGGCCAGGCCGTGGTACTCGGTGGTTCGGGTGATCACATCGTTGAACATGAGCAGCAAGGCCGAACCCACCAGCGGGCCGATGAACACATTCACGCCACCCATCATGATCATGAAGACCGCTTCGCCGGACATGGTCCAGTAGCTGAAATCGGGGAAGGCGCCCGACACAAACAAGGACATGAGCACGCCGCCAATGCCGGCAAAGCTGCCCGCCAAAATGAAGGCATACAACTTGACGCGCCAGACATTGATGCCCAGGAACTGGGCGCGGTCGGCGTTGTCACGCACCATGCGCAGCGTGTAGCCATAGGGCGATTGCAGGATGTAGCGCATCAGCAGGAAACACGCCACGCCCACCACCGAGGAAAACCAGTAGAGGTGGGTGGTGTTGGCCAAATTCAGCCCCAGGAAAGGCGGGCGCGGGATGCCGCCGGTCAGTCCCTGGTCACCCCCCGTCAGAGATGTCCAGGTGAGGATGATGCTGTGCAGCAGCATCTGGAAAGCCAGCGTCAAAAAGGAGAAATAAATTTCTTTCAAACGCACGCAGATGGCGCCAACCACCAAGGCCACCAAGGCTGAAAACACAATGGCGACCAGCATGGCCGCGGGGATGCCCAAGCCTGTTTTTTGCAGGGTCAGCGCAAAGGCATAAGCGCCGCCACCGAAAAACATGGCGTGCCCAAACGACACCATGCCGCCATAGCCCACCAAAATGTTCAAGGAGGTGGCAAAGATGCCAAATGCGGCCAGGCGAATCACGAAGTCCAGTGCAATGCGCGAGGAGGTGAGAAAAGGGATGACCAGCAAGATGGCCAGGGCGATCAAGCCCCAGACCAGCTCCTTGCCAAAGGAGGGTGCTTTCATGAGCGTGTCTCCTTGCCCAGCAAGCCACTGGGCTTGAGCACCAGAATCAGGGCCATGGCCAAAAACATGATGCCTTCCACGAAGAGCGGAAAGCCAATCGAGCCAAAAGAGCGCACCAAGCCGATGAGCAGGGCACCCACCAGGGCGCCACTCACCGATCCCATGCCGCCGATGACAGTGACAATGAAGGACTCAATCAAAATCGAGAAGCCCATGCCAGGGGACATCGAGCGCACGGGGGCGGCCAGGCCACCCGCCATGCCGGCCAGCATGCCGCCAAAGGCAAACACGCTGGCATAGATCAAGCTGGTGTTGAGGCCCAGGGCCGAGGTCATGGTGGGGTTGTGTGCGGCGGCCCGAACAATTTTGCCGACGCGTGTTTTGGACAGGATGTACCAAAGCACCACGGCGATCAAACCCGCCGCCGCAATCAGGTAGATGTAAAAAATGGGAACGATGCCTCCGCCAATGAACAGAGGGGGCGCTTGAAAGGCCGCAGGCATGCCCATCGATTGAAACTCAGCGCCCCAGATGATTTTGACGGCATCGTCCAGGATGAGGATGAAGGCATAGCAAACCAGCAGTTGCATGAGCACATCGGCGTTGTAGACGCGGCGCATGAAGAAGCGTTCAAACACCAGCCCAAACAAGCCGACGCCCAAACCTGCCGCCAGGGTGGCCAGAATGTAGCTGTCGGTCATGCGGTAGGCCGACAGCGCGATGTAGGCGCCCAACATGTAAAAGGCGCCATGTGAAAAGTTGATGACGCGCAGCACGCCAAAAATCAGGGTCAAACCGGCGGCCACCAGAAACAGCAAGGCGCCGACAATCAGACCGGTGCTGGTTTGTGTCACGATGCATGACATCGAGGTCATGCAGTCAATCAAAGCGTTGGAATCCAAGGAATGTCTCCGTTCAAGGCCAAACAGGCCGAGACCCGGGTGCAAGCACCCGGGGTGAACTCAGTCAGCGCAGTGGGGTGTCAAGCCCAGCCCTTGCGCTTCTTCCACTCGAGCTCGAGCTCGGCGATTTGCTTCCAATTGCCCGGGTTGGGCTTGGACATGAAGGGCTCCTTGTTGTCCAGCGTGCCCCAGCCCACAGCGTAATCGACCACCGTGTTGTCTTCCGCGCGCATGGTCAGCTTGCCATTGGCGCCAAACGGCGAGTCGATGGTCAGGCCACGCAAGGCCTCGGCCACTTTTTTGCTGTCCGAGCTGTTGGCTTTCTTCATGGCCGCTGTCAGGAACTGAATGCCGGCTGCATTTTGCCAAGACCAGTTCAATGGCAGCTCCTTGTTTTTCGCAAAGTAATCATTGGACCAATTGGTGTTGGCCGGCGTGTTCGGGAAGCTCTTGAGGTAACGGTTGCCGGAGTGCAGGTTCTCAGGCACGCTTTTCACGGCGGTCAGCACGGCATAGTCGGCCATGTTGACAGCGAAGAATTGACGGTCTTTGAACAGCGCATAGATGTTGGCCTGGTCGATGAACGAGGTCAGGTCGCCGCCCCAAACACAAGAGTAGATCGCCTGGGGGCGGCCTTGCACCAAGCGGGTGATGGATTCGCTGTAGTCGGGCTGGAACAACTTGGGCCAGACTTCGCCGATCACTTCAATGTCTTTGTTGAAATACTTCAGGTATTCGATGAATTCGGCGGTGGTGTCGCGGCCATATGCATAGTCGGGGGAGACGGTCATCCAGCGCTTGAGGCCTTTTTCCTTGGCGACCTGAGCGGCATAGGCGCCGCCCACCACGGCATCATGAATGCCTTGGCGTGCGCAACGGAATGCGGTGGCAACGCGCAGCTTGGGGTCGGCCGTCAAAGACGATGTTTCCGAGCAGGTGTGAATCACCAGCACGCCCAAATCACGCGCCACTTCGTGTACGGCAAAGGAGCCTGAGGAGGCCTCGGCGTCGTAAATCATTTCGCAACCGTCGGCGGTGACCAATTCGCGTGCAACGCGAGAGGCTTCTTGCGGTTGCCCCTTGGAGTCACGGATCACCAGTTCAATTTTTCGTCCGTTCAGGCCACCCGCAGCGTTGAATTTTTCAACTTCCATCTTGGCGGCATAAGTGGATGCCATGCCCAGCATGGCCACGCGGCCCGACAGGATGGTGGGCATGCCCACGCGAATCGGCTTGTTCTGCGCAAAGGAGAGGGCAGGCATGCCCAGGCTGGCCATGCCTGCCAGGGCGCCAGCGCCCTTCAGAAGTTTGCGGCGGTTCGATGATGCTTGAACGGGGGGCTTGATCATGGTCTGTGTCTCCTTTTAAAAAAACTGACTTTCACACTATCACGCGAAGCATTTGATTTGTCATTGGTAACAACATCGTATAAGACACGGATGCGACAGACATTAAGGCAAACACTCATGTCCAGTGTCGTTGGCGTGACAAGCTGTAACCTTGGCGTTAGGTGTTTGTAGGGTGCCTCATCTATAAGTCTGAGAATGAAACATCGGTGTCCCGATTGAAAGGCTCTCCATGACTTATTTTTCATCCAGCGCATCGGACCAAGCGCTTGTGGAAAGGGTGAAAGACTTCGTTGGTAACAAGGTCATTCCTTACGAAAAAGATTCGCGTTGCACATCACATGGGCCGACCGAGTCCTTGCGCAAAGAATTGAATCAGTTGGCACGTGAGGCAGGCTTGTTGTCCTTGCATGTCGAGCCAGAGTGGGGTGGGATCGGCTTGAACCAATCGCAGCGTGCCCTGGTCTTTGAGGCAGCAGGTTACTCTGTGCTGGGGCCCATTGCCTTGAACTGCGCGGCGCCGGACGAGGGCAATATGCACTTGCTGAGCCTGGTCGCGACCCCTCAGCAAAAAGCGCAATACCTGCAACCGCTTGCGGCCGCAGTGCATCGCTCCTGTTTTGCCATGACCGAGCCGACCCCAGGCGCAGGGGCCGATCCGGGCCAACTCAGCACCACGGCGATTTGGGATGGCGAGGCCTACGTGGTCAGCGGTCGGAAATGGCTGATCACTGGCGCCATGGAGGCTGGCTTCATGATCCTCATGAGCCAAGTGGTTCAAGGCGATCAAACCGTGGGCGCCACCATGTTTCTGGTGCCCTTGCCCCATCCTGCCATTCGCATCACGCGATTGATTGATTCCATGGATGCCTCGTTCACCGGTGGTCATGCGGAAATTGAGATCAAGGGCTTGCGCCTGCAACCCAGCGATGTGCTGGGCGAAGTGGGGCAAGGTTTCCGCTATGCCCAAGTGCGACTGGCGCCTGCGCGCTTGACCCACTGCATGCGCTGGCTTGGGGCGGCCCAACGCGCGCATGACATCGCAGTGGGCTATGCCAACGAGCGCACGGCCTTTGGCAAGACCATTGGCAAGCACCAAGGCATTGGCTTTCAATTGGCCGACAACTTCATGGACCTGCATGTGGCCCGTCTGGTCACGCGTCATGCGGCGGCGGTGCTCGACCAGGGCGACAAAGGTTCGCTGGAATCCAGCCGGGCCAAAGTGATTGTGTCCGAGGCCTTGTACCGCGTGGCCGACCGCTGTGTGCAGGTGCTGGGCGGCATGGGCCTGACCACCGATACCCCCATTGGCCAAATTTTCCGCGAGCTGCGTGCCTTCCGCATTTACGACGGCCCTTCCGAAGTGCACCGTTGGTCCATGGCACGGAAAATTTTGTCTGCTGACAAAGGCGCGCTGTGACGCGACTGCCTATGCGGGATTACGCTGCGGCCCATGCCGCATTTCGTTGGCAAGTGCCTGCGCGCTTCAATTTCGGCCGTGATGTGGTCGATGCGCAGGCTGAGCGCAACGACCGCTTGGCCTTGGTGTGCACCAGTGACCAAGCGCCCACCGAGCGACTGCTGTTCTCTGACGTTGCCAAGCGTTCCTCCCAGTACGCGCTGGCCTTGCAGCGCGCAGGACTCCAAACCGGTGACCGTGTGCTGGTGCAATTGCCCCGAATTTCTGCGTGGCAGATTGCCATGACGGCTTGCACCAAGCTGGGTTTGGTGCCGGTGCCCTGCATTGGCATGTTGACGGCCAAGGATGTGCTCTACCGTATCGCGCACTGCGATGCCAAAGGCGTGATCACCACGCCGGAGCACACCGTCAAGTACGCTGACGCCACCGGCTTGCGTGTGCGAGCTTGCATTGGCGAAGCGCGGGGTTGGCTGAATTTGACGCAAGAGTCTGTGCGAGAAAGCACCGACTTCAGTGGCGTCGACACTGACAGTGAGGCCCCGGCGATTTTGTTTTACACCTCGGGCTCCAGCGGTTTGCCCAAAGGGGTCTGCCATGCTTCGCGTGCGCTGTGGGCCTGGCGTTTTTCTTCCGACTATTGGCAAGCCATTGGCGAAGGCGATTTGATCTGGTGCACCGCTGACACGGGGTGGTCCAAATGCGGGACCGGATCCTTGTTTGGTCCTTGGGGCGCAGGGTCGGCGGTCATGGTGCATGACGGTGTGTTCAACCCCCAGCGCAGGCTGTCCTTGTTGTCGCAGGAGCAACCCACGGTCTTTTGTGCGGCGGCCACGGAATTTCGCCAATTCATCACCATGGACCTGAGCGCGCTCGATTTGTCGCGCTTGCGCCTGACGGTCTCAGCAGGCGAATCGGTGAATCCCGAAGTGGTTTTGCGTTGGCGGGAATTGACCGGCGTCGATCTGTTGGATGGCTATGGCCAAACCGAAACCTTGATGACCATCCTCAACTACCCCGGCATGCCAGTGAAGCCGGGCTCGATGGGGCGACCTTTGCCCGGGTCTGAGTTTGAAGTGCTGAACGATGCGGGGGACGCGTTGGCGCCAGGCGAGGTAGGACAAATTGCTTTGAAGTTGCCCAGTCCCCAATGGATGTTGGGTTACTGGAATGACCCTGAGAAGACGCGAGCCAACCTGATGGCCACGCCCCGAGGGGAACGCTGGCTGACCGGTGACATGGGCTACCAGGATGAGGACGGCTATTTTTTCTACACCGGCCGTGCAGACGACATCATCAGTTCTGCGGGCTACCGGATCGGTCCCATGGAAGTCGAGAATGCCATCATGGAGCATCCCAGCGTGATGGAGGTGGCCGTCATCGGTAAGAAAGATGCAGAGCGCGGGGAAATCGTCAAGGCCTTCGTGGTGCTCAAGCCTGGCTTTGTCCCAGGCGAAGACTTGGTACAGGCCCTTCAACAGCATGTGAAAGCTTCCACGGCGCCCTACAAATACCCCAGAGAAATTGAGTTCCTCGAGGGCTTGCCCAAGAACCCCGCGGGCAAGTTGCTGCGCAGGGTCTTGCGCGACCGGGAAGTTTGATCAGATCGTGCGGCCGCCGTCCACCGGAAACTCGATGCCGGTGAAAAACTCGGCCGCATCGCTGGCCAGGAACACCGACGCTGCAGCCACATCGGTGGGGGTTGCAAAGCGCCCCATGGGAATGGTGGCGATGAACTTGGCGCGGTTTGGCGGGGTGTCTGGCAAGCCCATGAAGTCTTCGAACAGGCCGGTCACGCCCATCACCGGGCAGATGGCGTTGACGCGAATCTTTTCGGGGCCCAGCTCCACGGCCATTGACTTGGACAACAAATTCACCGCACCCTTGGAAGCGTTGTACCAGCTCAGGCCGGGGCGCGGGCGAATGCCGGCAACCGAGCCAATGTTGAGGATCACGCCGCCACCTTTTTGCCGCATGTGGGGCAGGATGGCGTGGGTCATGTGGTAAATGGACTTCACGTTGACCGCAAACACTTTGTCGAAGGTGGCCTCGTCGACTTCCAGCATGGGGCGGTTTTTATGGGTGGTGCCAGCGTTGTTGACCACAATGTCAGGGGCGCCAAAGGTGTCCACGCAATGCTGCACCAGCGCTTGCACTTGTGCTTTTTGGGTGACATCGCAGGTGAATGGGGATGCATGGGCGCCCAGGGCGCTGGCAACTCTTTGTGCGGCTGCGCCATTGATGTCGGCCACGATCACTTTGGCGCCTTCCTTGATGTAGGCCGCTGCGATGCCTTCGCCGAAGCCGCCGCCGGCGCCCGTGATGATGGCAATTTTGTCTTTCAGTTGGGTCATGCTTGTCTCCTAAAGGGTGTTTGAAATTATCAACACCGTCATCGATTTGACTGTCCTTGCTGTGACATGGCGCTCCTACAATGAATTGATTCTTGAAAAAGGGCAGGGCATGGACCAGGTTGATTTTTTAAACGGCAAAACACGGGTTTTTGGCATTGTGGGCGATCCCATTGAGCAGGTGCGCTCGCCCGAAATGGTCACCTGGGAAATGCACCAGCGGGGAATGAACGCCGTTTTGGTGCCGCTGCATGTGCGTGCGGCCGACTTTGACGAGGTCATGCCCTCATTGCTGCGCTTGCACAACCTGGACGGCCTGATTTTCACCATTCCTTTCAAAGCCAAGGCTTTGGCCTATGCACAAGCCCTGGGGCCGCAGGCTACGCAAGTGGGGGCCATCAATGCCCTCGCGCGCCATCCGCAGGGTCATTGGGTGGGCGAGATTTTCGATGGCCTGGGGTGCGTTGAAGGCTTGCGCCGTCGCGGCGTGTCCTTGCGTGGCAAGCGCGTGTTGTTGCTGGGCCTTGGGGGTGCCGGCGCAGCCATTGCGGCGGCCGTGGCCGGTGAGCAGCCGTCCTGTCTGCACATGTTTGACCTCCAAGCCGAGCGCTGCGAGCGCATGGCCGAGGTGGTGGCTCGCATCAGCCCTGCCACTCACATCGTCACAGCGCCTCCCGATGTTCAGGGCATGGATGTGCTGCTGAATGCCACGCCTGTGGGCATGCTGGGGGACGCGCGCTTGCCCTTGGCGGTGACCCGCTTGCCGCCAGAGATGCTTGTCTTCGATGCCATTGTGAAGCCTGAAGAAACGCCCTTGCTGGCTTTGGCCGAGGCCTGCGGTTGCACCGTGGTGAGGGGGCGCGAGATGATGCGCGGTCAAATCGCCAAGGTGGTCGACTATTTCATTCGGCCGTCTTGAGGCCACCGCGCTGCGGCGTTGACTTTTCCAAGGCTGCAAGGTCTTTGCCAACGCTTTCATTGTTGTTTTTGATTTGCTCAATGCGCCGATGGAATTGCTCGCGATCATGTTGCGATTCGGCCGTCAACGCCGTTGTCGCTTTGCGAGCCTGCGCATGGACCTTGTTCTTTTCAGTGCCTTGAGCGGCTTCTGCTGAAAACGGGGCCGAGTTGGGGGTGGCGCTCTCTGACCCTTGGATTTTGACGCGTTGACGGGTTGTCAAGCGACGCGAAGGATCGACAAATTGTTTACGGTGCTGGGTGTCAAACTGGTCTTTCCGCAAGGGGCCTGCCAAGGCATTGGGGTCGGTCAGGCTGGCGTCGAGTTGAACCCGATGGTCGTTGAGTGCGCCTTCGCTGGGAAGGGCCTCGCGGTGGTCGCTACCAAGGTCTTCGCCCTTTTGCAGGTCTGGCGCATGCTTGGCCAAAGCATTGACCCCGCCCGTTTTGGACAACACAGCTTCCACCTTGAAAGGATGGCCGCCTTGAATGATGGCAGGTTCAGTTTCAGACATCCGACCGTGTGTGATGTGTGAGTGTCAGAAATTGTACGCCCCCAAGGAATTTTCAGGGGGAAGTTTTTCGCGAGGGCATCAGGACCACCGCCATGGCCGCCAGAATCAGGCCCAGGGCGTACAGATCCGATTGCGCAATGCTTTCGCCCAGCATCCAGCCGCCGCCCATCAGGCCGACCACCGGCACCAGCATGATGGACAAGCCACTGGTCACCGGCGTGAGTTTGCGGGCCACGCGAAACCAGGCCACATAACTGATGGCAAAGGTCACCACGCCACCGTACAACACGGCCAGCCATTCCACCCAATGCGGCCAGCGCCAGGCCTCCCGTTCAAAGGCCACAGAGATCAGGCTGAAAATCAGCATGCCGCTGCACAGCATCCAGAAGGTGAGGCTGATGCTGGAGATCGACAGTTTGCTGTGCTTGATCATGGCATTGCCCGTGCCCCAGGCAATCGCCGCGCCCAGGGTCATGGCCAGGCCCAAGGGCTGGCCGGCAAAATGGGCCATCTCTTCCTTGGCCAAAAAATAAGTGGCAGACAGCGAAAGCACAACGCCCAGCGAGGTGCGCCAAGTGAATTGGGCCTTGAAGAAAAGGACGCTGGCCAACAGGGCCCACACCGGCATGGTGTAGCCAATGATCGCGGTGCGGCCAGATTTCAGCAAGGTCAGGCCCATCACCAAGCCCAGGTGCCAAAGCACCATGTTGCCCAGGCTGAGTTTGAAGGTCAGCCAGCGCTCTTGCGGCGGGACGAAAAGGCTTTCGCGCGTGTGCCAAACATAGGCGCCCAGGGACAGACAGCCCAGCATGAAGGTCAGGGCGCGAAAGCTCACGGGGGGGTAATGGGTGACCACGTATTTCATGATCGGATAGTTCATGCCCCAAGAGAGGGTCACAATCAAAATCATCAGCAGGTCTTTGCCCGTGATGTTCTGCGCGGGGGATGAGGGCATGCCTTCTTTCAAGCGAGAAAATCGCCTTGGCGAATGGCGTCCAGGTCTGTTGCGCCCGCCAGCCCCATGGTGCGATCCAGCTCAGAGACCAGGATGTCCAGGACCGCCTCGACACCAGGCTGGCCCGCCGCGGCCAAGCCCCAGAGGTGAGGGCGCCCGATCAGCACTGCGTGCGCGCCCAGGGCCAGGGCCTTGAAAATATCACTGCCACGTCGAATGCCGCCGTCCAGCAGGACCGGAATGCGTCCCGCCACGGCTTCGGCGACGCCAGGCAAGGCACGCACGCTGGCCAGTGCGCCATCGACCTGACGGCCGCCATGGTTGGAGACGATCACGGCGTCCACGCCGCGACGCACGGCCTCGCTGGCATCGTCGGGATGCAGCACACCTTTGAGAATCAGGGGCCCTGACCAATGCTTTCTCAGCATGTCCACATCGCCCCAATTCATGGCCGGGTCCAACAAGGAGGCCATGCGGCCGGCCAATCCCGAAACAGACTCGGGCGAAGATTCACGGACATAGTTGCCAAAGGTGATGCGCGGCAACTCATGCCGCATGGACCACCACCAGGCTGATTTCTGGGCGAAGGCCAGCCATTGCGAGGGCCCAAAACGCGGGGGAATGGCGAAGCCATTGGCCAGGTCTCGTTCGCGCTTGCCTATCAATTGGTTGTCAATCGTCAAAATCAAGCCCTGGTAGCCTGCGGCGCGCGCACGATCGGCCAATTCGCGCGTGAAGCCGCGGTCCTTGTAAATGAAGACCTGCATCCAACGCGGGCCCTCATGCGCTTGTGCGAGTTGTTCCAGGGTGCACACCGAGCCGTGGCTCAGGCAATACACCGTGCCACGCTGTGCCGCCGCTCGTGCGGCTGCCACTTCACCTTGCGGCCAAAACAGCCCTGCCAGGCCTGTGGGGCCAATCAGCACAGGGCTGCGAAGCTGATGACCGAGCAACTCGGTGGACAAGTCACGCGTGCCAGCGCCATTCAAGGGGCGCGGCAAGATGGCCCAGTCGTCAAAGGCCGATTCGTTTTGCTTCAGCGTGTGCTCGTCCTCTGCTGCACCGTCAATGAAATCAAAGATGGGCTGCGGCAAGCGCTGCTTGGCCACGGCGCGCATGGCCGCGACGCTCCAGGCGTTTTTCAGCGCAGTTGCGGCGTGGGTCATGCGCTTTATTTCAAGAAGCCTGGAAGTTTGGCGCCCTGGCGCACGGCTTCATCGGCCGCAGCTTCCGATTGACGAATGCCTGGCAGCTTGGACAGCACCGATGCAATCATGTCTTGAGGAATCACCACCACGCCGTCACGGTCGGCCACCACCACGTCGCCGCTGCACACACGGTGGCCCGCCAGTTGAATGGGAAAACCAATGGTGCCCGGGCCGCTGCGATGGGGGGAGTTGGGCGTCACGCCCAAAGACCAGGCAGGCAGGCCCACGGTTTCAATGCCCACCAAATCGCGCACACAACCATCGGTGACAAAGCCAACCGCCCCCCCGTTTTTGGCCATGCCCAAGACCAGATCACCAGTGACCGCACAGGCGGTGAACTGGTCGGTGCCCACCATCAACACATCGCCAGGCTGAATGTGCTGCAAGGCATGCACCAAGGCAAGGTTGTCTGCGGGGCCGGTGTGGCAGGTCAGCGCCACGCCACAAAAAGCGTATTGGTGGGCAATGGCCGGGCTGATGCGGTAGTCCAGTGCGCCCGTGCCGCCCATGGCATCGGCCAAAAAACCTGTGGGGGTGTTCTGAAATTGCGCAATCAGCGAGGCATCCGGCCGTTGAAAGGCCTGCGTTTGGATCTGGGGGACTTCGTCAATCATGGCATCTCCTTGTGCAGCAGGATATGCCGTATTGCTGTGGAAAGCAATTCAGGCTGTCCAGCCTGTGACGAAGCAGACACAAGGCCGCAGGGGGGATGTCTGCGTTTTGAGCAAGCTGCAAACTCTGAGAAGATAGCGCCATGAGCAAGTTGGAGGGACACGGAATGATGGCGCCAGCGTCTTACAAAATCATCCACTGCACGCATGAACGACATGCCAATGCCATCCTGGCTATCCTCAACGAAGCAATTGTCAGCTCAACGGCCTTGTATGACTATCAGCCTCGCACGCTTGAAAGCATGGACTCATGGTTCAAGACAAAGCAAGCTGGCACATTTCCTGTGCTTGGAGTAGAGGACACGGATGGAGAATTGCTTGGCTTTGGCACTTACGGTGCCTTCAGGACATTTCCTGCCTTCAAGTACACGGCAGAGCATTCGGTCTACGTCCACAAAGCGCATCGAGGACGAGGGCTGGGGCTTGCATTGATGAAGGCGCTCATGCGAAAGGCCAAAGATGCGGATCTTCATTCGTTGATCGCAGTGATAGATTCCAGCAATTTGCCAAGCATTGCAATGCACCAAAAACTTGGTTTTCAGCTGGCAGGCACTTTGCCCCAAGTCGGATTCAAATTCGCACGCTGGTTAGA
>CAINMN010000053.1 GCA_903850735.1 uncultured Burkholderiales bacterium
GCACCTTCCACACGGGCCGGTGGCAAGTGGTCAAATTTTTCAATCTCTGGAAAGCTGATGTCCACTTGCGGGCGGCGTTCGTGGTCGCGCTGGTTCAGCAAGTCTGGTAGCCGGTGCAAGGTTTGCGGGCCAAACACCACATCCACATAAGGCGCACGCTCAATGATGGCGGCACCTTCCTGGCTGGCCACGCAACCCCCAACGGCAATTTTGACGCCCTTGGCTTTGAGGTGCTTCACGCGGCCCAAATCGGAGAACACTTTTTCCTGGGCTTTTTCTCGCACCGAGCAGGTGTTGAACAGAATGAGGTCGGCCTCTTCCACATCCTGGGTTTTTTCGTAGCCTTGTGCAGCGCCAAGAACATCGGCCATCTTGTCCGAGTCGTACTCGTTCATCTGGCAGCCAAAAGTTTTGATGAAGACTTTGCGGCTCATGACAGAGCCTTTCTCGGCGCGTGACAGCGTTTCATGGTGTATATCCAGAGGCTGGTGAAAACCCGAATTCTACCGGGGCACTATGATGTTGCCATGAGCACCTTCACACGCACCGTCCTTTTCACAGACACCGATGGCCGCGCACGATTTCGCGAAGAAGCCGTGGCACTGAGCGAAGGCACGCCCCAAGCCATGTTGTCGCCCCTGATGGCCAGCGGCGGCTACCAGTTGCGTCACAGCCCCGTGGGTTTTCGCAGCCAGTTTCATGTGAGCCCGCACCCGCAGTGGGTGTTCATTTTGCAGGGACACATGGAAATCGGCTTGCAAGACGGCAGCTCTCGGGTGTTTTCAGCCGGCGATCATTTCTATTCTGCAGACCTCTTGCCCCCTGGGGCCACGTTTGACCCTGGCGTGCACGGTCATTGGAGTCGCCAACTCGGCCAAGAGCCTTTGGTGACCTTGTTTGTTCGCGGTTAAGGTTTGATTGAAAGGGGCTGTCATGTGGCAAGCTGCAGAACGCTATCCTGACCCAGCCATCCAGGTGCTGGATCCGCGGTTTTTGAAATACCGCCTCTTCAATGCGTCGGTTGAACGCCTGGCCACCGGTTGCCGTTGGTCAGAAGGGCCGGTGTGGTTTGGCGATGGGCGTTATTTGCTGTGGAGCGATATTCCCAACGACCGCATCATGCGCTGGGATGAGGCTTCATCGACCACCAGCGTCTTCAGAGCGGGCTCTCACCATGCCAACGGCAACACCCGCGACCGCCAAGGACGCTTGTTGACCTGCGAGCACGGGCAACGCCGGGTGACGCGCACCGAATACGATGGCCGCATCACCGTGATTGCAGACAATTACCAAGGCAAGCGCCTGAATTCGCCCAACGACATCGTGGTCAAGTCGGACGACTCGATTTGGTTCACCGACCCGCCATTTGGCATTTTGGGTGAATACGAGGGCGCTGCGGCAGCGCAAGAGTTGCCGACGCAGGTCTACCGGGTGGACGCACGCACCGGTGCCATCAAGGTGGTTTGCAGCGAGATCAACCGCCCCAATGGCTTGTGCTTTTCCCCTGATGAAAAAAAGATGTACATCGTCGAGTCGGGTGTGACGCCGCGCAACATCTGGGTTTTTGACGTCAGCGACGACGGCGAGAGCCTGACCAACGGCCGCATTTTTCTCACCACCCAGGCTGACCACTCACCCGATGGCTTCCGTTGCGATGTCGATGGCAATGTGTGGGCGGGCTGGGGAACCGGCGAGGGCCGTGACGGCGTGCGAATTTTTGCGCCCGATGCCACCCCGATTGGCCACATCCTGCTGCCAGAGCGTTGTGCCAACCTTTGCTTTGGCGGGGCCAAGCGCAACCGGTTGTTCATGGCCGCCAGCCATTCCTTGTATGCGCTTTACGTCAACACCCAGGGCGCGGTGGCCTGTTGAGGCCCCTGAAAATTAAAGCTTTCAAGGTTTCGCGCCGATACTGACACACCTGCCCAAGGTGCGCCCGCGCTGGCGTCGGCTTGGGGTGTTGTCGACAACCAGAGTGAGCATGGTCATGAAAAAGTATTTAAGAATCGCGCTAGAAGTGTTACTGGCAGTGCTGCTGGTGGCGGCATTGGGCTTGGCTTATTGGAGCTTTGCCGGTAAAAAACATGTGGTGCATGACCTGGCCGAATTGACCGAGCAATTGGAAGAGGCCCAGGAATCTCTGGAAAAAGCCATGGAGGAAGTTCAAACCTCCAAGGAAAAAGTTGACCGTTTGGAGTTTCAGCGACATGAGGCCGATGCGATCAAAGCCGCTTTTGCCAACGGTGTCGTGCTCCAAGACATCGAAACACTTTACAAAGCGCAAAAGAGCCTGACCACCGAGCGCCAACTCGGTCTGGCAGCCATGCGCTTGTTGACCAAGGGCGCCGATGACCCGGAAACCGTCGAGGCTTTCCAAAAGTCGCTCGAAATGGCCGAATGGTCTTCTCGCCTGCAAACCGTGTGTGCCGCACAAAATGCGCTGCTTGCCGCCGGCAAGAAAGTGGAGATTCTGTCTGAGTGTCAACGCAAACCCGGGGCCAAAGAGGATTCTGGCCATGGCAAGCAAGAAGGCGGTAAAAAAGACAGCCACGCCAAAAAAGGCGGTGGCCATGATGTTCATTGGGGCTATGACGGCGACCATGGCCCAGAGCACTGGGGTGACAATTTCCCCGTGTGTGCCAAAGGCAAAAAGCAATCGCCCCTCAACATTGTGGGCCCGTTTGAAAAGTCCAAGGATGCCTTGTCGGTCTCTTACAAAGAGGGCCCGTTGAAGATCATCAACAACGGCCACACCATCCAAGTGAACGTCGAGCCTGGCAGCACCCTCACCGTCAACAAGGAAGAATACGACCTGCTGCAGTTCCATTTCCACCGCCCCAGCGAAGAGCAAGTCGATGGAAAAAATTCAGCCATGGTGGCCCACTTCGTTCACAAGAGCAAAGCCGGCAAGCTGGCCGTGATTGGTGTGCTGCTGAACGAGGGCAAAGAAAATGCGGCCATCAAAACGCTGTGGAACAACTTGCCCCCGAAAGAGGGCGAAGAGCATGTGCCGCCCAAGGTCAAGTTCGACCCCAGCGCGATGTTGCCGCAGTCCTTGTCGCACTACGCTTATGAGGGCTCTTTGACCACGCCGCCTTGCACGGAGGGTGTCAACTTCTACATCCTGAAGACGCAGGTCGACCTCTCCAAAGCCCAGGTGGCCAAGTTCCCCTTCAAGCTGAATGCACGCCCGGTGCAAAGCCTGAACGGTCGCAAGATCAGCGCAAACTGAGCAAGCACTGCGCATGAAAAAGGCCCGCATCGCGGGCCTTTTTTTTGGGGTGGAAAGAAGCTTAAAGCGTCTTGAGCCGTTCCGTCGATGGCACGACGCGCGTCAGGCGAATGCCGTAGCGGTCGTTGACCAACACAATTTCGCCTTGCGCGACCACGGTGTCGTTGACCAGCAGGTCCAGCGGCTCGCCCGCAATGCGGTCCAACTCCACCACGCTGCCTTGGGTGAGGCGCATCAAATCCTTGATTTTGATTTGGGCACGCCCGACCTCAATGGCCAAGGTCACAGAAATGTTTTGCAAGACCTCGGGGTTGATGTTGCCGGGGTGGCTGGACTGAAAGTCTTGCGCGCTCGGGGGTGTCGAGGCGTTGTCGGTGGTCGTTTCGGTGGTTTCTGACATGATGGATTCCTGTCTCAAAGTTGGCCGGGAATAAGTTGTTTTTCAATGCGAACGGCCACGTGCGAGCCACGTGTTCCCACGTTGACCCCAAATGACGGGACGCCATTGGTGACAAATTGGGCCATTTCGGGTTTCTTGAAATAAAGCAGGTCGCCTTCTTTCATGTTTTGCAAGTCATGCAAGGTGGTCTTGAGGTGGCCCATCAACACTTGAATGTCAATGTGCGCGTCTCCCACGGCAACCGCCAGGTCTTCACGCCAGACCTTGTCAGACTCTTCATTGCCGTCACCCGTCTGAACACGGTTGCGCAGCAACTCGCGCAGGGGCTTGAGCGTGGCGTAGGGGTACACCAGGTCCATGAAGCCTTTGTCGCCGGTGGCGGTCGCATCGGCCTCAAAGCGGCTGAGCACCACCAAATCATTCTCATCTGCAATTTGGGCAAACTGAGGGTTGATTTCGGAGCTGACTTTTTCGCAGTCAATTTCCATGACTGGGGCCCAAGCCTCTTTCAAAGACTTGAAGAAAACATCCAGAATGATATTGATGATGCGTGACTCTGTGGGGGTGAACAGCCGCCCCGGTGGCAGGTCGCCAACGCCTTTGCCAAAACCGCCAAAAAAGCTGTCCAAAGAGCTGAACACCACATTGGGGTCAATGATGACCACGGAGAACCCACGCAAAGGGTGCATGCGAACGGTGTTGACCGCCAAAGGCGGCTTCAGCATCTTGAGGTAATCACCAAACTTGAGAATCTGGACCCTGGAGGGGTTGACGCGCGGTGTGGTGCGCAACACCTCCAAGAGTCCCAGCCTGAACATCCGGATGAACCGCTCATTGATCATGTCAATGGACGAGACATTCACGCCCAGACTGCTGTCCTCGCTGGCCAGATCGTGCTTTCTCACGCGCAGCTTGGTATTGAAGCCGGTGTCGACCTCAATCGAGCCGTCCTTGACCCCTTCGGTCAAGGCCATCAGCTCTTCAGCTGAGAGAAGATTGGATCGGTTGGACATGGTTTATTGCATCACAAAGGAGGTGAAGAAAACGTCTTCAATGCCCCCGAAATCCTCGAATTTTTCCAACAGTTCATTCACTTCGGCTTTCAGTTTGGCCGCCAGCTCCTTGCGGAAATCGGGCTTGGCGACGTCGGCCTCCGTGGTTTGGCGCATCACATCCAGCATGGCCGAACGCAAGGCAAACTCATGCTTCTTGACGTTGTCAAAAACACGGGTGTCGTAGTGCGTCATCAAGGCCACCTGCACCACCATGACCTTTTTGGATCCCGTGATGTTGGTCATCAACTCTTTGTCCAGCTGATGGTAGTTCTTTTCAAAGCGCGTGGCCTCAGGGGCTTCTTTCTTGATTTTAGAAGGTGCCTCCACCTTGGCTTTGCTGGCTGCTGCTTCCAACTCTTCCAGCTTGTCCATGGCTGCGAGTTCGGCTTTTTTCTCGAAATAGCCCGAAAAGAACAGCGTGCCAAATGCGACGCCCACCATGAGGACAATCGCACCCAGAACAAACAAGAGTATTTTCAGGATGGGTTTCTTCTTCTTCGGCTGCTCTTCGCCTTCTTCTGCCGGTGCGGGTGCGGGTGCTGTTGCCATGTGGGGCTCCTCTCAGTGTCGACGCTCAAGCGTAAATGTCAAATTGTGAATCGCTGGATCGGCGGTGGCCGATGCCAGCAGGGGCGTTGCTGTCCAGGTTCTCTGTCTGGCCGCGATTGTCTCCAAATTTGGCGCTGTCAGATGAAGCATGACTTTGACCTTGCGAATGGGACTGGGTTTGCCCCTGTCCCACTTGAACAGAGGTTTGTGTCATGCCCAGGTTATGCAGCGCATCTTTCAGGCGCTGGCTGCCGTTTTGCAGAAGATCCTGCGTCAAGGGATTGTCGGCTTGAAACAGGGCGGCCAATTTGCCATCCCGCATTTCAAGCTGGATGTCCACGGCGCCCAAGCTCGCAGGCTTGAGAGCAAATTTCATTTTCCACTGGCCATCGCTGATTTGCTGGTGCAGTCGTGCAGCCAACTCGGTGGCCAACTTGTCACTGAGCTTTTCGTAGGTTTCCGCCATGTGTGTGGCTGGGGTTGCCGCGGTCATGGCCTGGGGTGCCACAGCGCCGTTGGTCCCTCCCACTTTGATGCCCAGCACGCCTATGGTCGGGCCATTGCCGGGGGCTTCCCCGTTGCCCGCGCCGGGCTGCGCATCAAATTCCTTTTGCAGCGCATCAATCGCCTCTGGCGAGAATTGAGTGTCCAGCATGCTCAAGACGGCGAGCGTGCTGTTGGACTGAGCGGTCAAAAGCTGCGCTGGTCCGCCGGGCGAGGCCATCGGCCCAATTTGCAGGCTCACCAACTCCAGTCCATCGGTCAGGCCCGCATGCAATGCTTGCAAGGGCTGAGTGTTGGCTGCGATGCCTGCAGAAGACATGTCGGTCAAAGGGTTGACGGGCAATTGAAGTGGGTTGCCGCCCATCAGGCTTTGTAACAGAGAGCCTGCGGGCCATGCGGTGATGGGCGCGCTGGCACCTACAGCGCCTGAAGGCAGAAGGTTCGCTTTCTCGCTGCCAGGCGCCAGCCCCTGTGGGCCGCCCAACAACTGCTGAATGGTGCTGTCTGCCATGCCCATGCTTCGGGCAAAGGCCGCCAGGCTTTCATCGGTGGTGGCGGGGCTGTCAACCGTGAGCACTTGAATTTGCGGGCTCAGAGGGATGGCTTTCAAGCCCGTGCCATCTTCGGCTGAAACCTTGGTGTTTTGTGAGTCCTTGTCTTCTTCATGAGACTCTGCCGTTTTTTCTGCGTGCTCCGTATTCTGAGCCCGAATCTTCTTGACAGCGCGTTGCGCATCAGCATTTTCCAGGCGCGAGGCAGCCCTGTCGTCGTCTGCTTCTTGGGGGGGGTGTCGCGCCACGCCCTTGGGCTCGCTGCGTTGGGTGGCATTTCGCGCCTTGGACGGTTCGAACCGAGCGTCTCGGGCCACCCATTCTGGCTGCTCTGGGGTTTTGTCGCTCGCCCCCAGAGACTGTGATGCGGCAAGGTCTTGCCGCTGCAGGTCCAGGGGTTTGGCCGGCAGTTTGGCTTCCAGCAATTGTCGGAATTGTTTGGAAAAATCTGTGGCGGACGGCTCGTTTTGCTCCGCCCGCGCCGCCGCATTCCCCAGGCTCGCAGCTTCGGCGAGGGGGGACTTGGCAACGGGTGCATTCGCAATGTGAGAAAACAGATTCATGGTGTTCCAAGACTTCCAGTGAGGTCAGACTTTCAGGGTTAAGCAAAAATCGTGACAGGTCATATGTTGCCGTTGTCCTTTTATGCATCGGTGCATTTCCAGTCAGAGCAAGGCGCAGGCCTGGCCATGTCCAGCAACACACCCCATACAGCCAACAGAACTGGCACATCGATTGCTTGGTAACTGTACCGGCACTCTCGAGTTGCCCAAAAATGAAGTCTTAACGGTTCAAAAAAGTTTTCAAAACGGCTATGACAACACTCACACTGTCAACGATTCGACAGAACTTGGCGAAATTTGACTACACCGGCCTCGGTATCCCGGCCCTGGTGTTGTTGATCATGGCCATGTTGGTGTTGCCTTTGCCACCGCTTTTGTTGGACTTTTTGTTTACTTTCAACATCGTCGCCAGCCTGGTGATCATCATGATCGCGATTGGCACGCGCAATCCTCTGGATTTTTCCTCGTTCCCTTCGGTGCTGCTGTTTGCCACCATGCTGCGTTTGGGCTTGAACGTGGCATCGACCCGTGTCATCTTGGTCCATGGCCACGAAGGGCATGAGGCGGCGGGCAAGGTGATTGCTGCTTTTGGCGAGTTTGTGATTAGCGGCAATTATCTGGTGGGTTTCATCATTTTTGCTATTTTGATGATCATCAACTTCATCGTGGTGACCAAGGGCGCTGGCCGCGTCTCGGAAGTGAATGCCCGTTTCACCCTGGACGCCATGCCTGGCAAACAAATGTCGATTGACGCAGACTTGAATGCCGGCGTGATTGACCAGGCGACGGCCAAAAAGCGCCGCGAAGAGCTCTCCCAAGAGTCAGACTTCTTCGGCGCGATGGACGGTGCCTCGAAATTTGTCAGCGGCGACGCCATTGCCGGCATGCTGATTTTGCTGATCAACATCATTGGTGGCTTGGCCATTGGCATTGCCCAACACAACTTGTCCGTCTCCGAATCGGGGCGTCTCTATGTGCTGCTGACCATCGGTGACGGCTTGGTGGCACAGATCCCCTCATTGTTGTTGTCCTTGGCCACAGCCATCATCGTGACCCGCGTGACCACGTCGGAGTCCATGACCGAGCAAGCCAAGACCCAGCTGGCCAATCCGGCGGCATTGTTTATCTCTTCCGGCATCCTGATGGTGCTGGGCCTGGTGCCCGGCATGCCGCATTTGGTGTTCATCACCCTGGCCTTGGCTACAGCCGGTCTGGGATTGATGGTGATTCGCCAAGAAGTGCAGGTCGAAGCCGAAGAGCAAGCCAAGCAGGATGCGCCTGTGGCCGAAGGCCCCAAAGAACTGGATTGGGACGATGTGGACCAGGTGGACCTGATTGGCCTGGAGATTGGCTATGGCTTGATTCCGCTGGTCAATCCCGAGACCGGTGGCGAGTTGATGAGCCGGGTCAAAGGCGTTCGCAAAAAGCTTTCTGCTGAGCTCGGCTTTTTGGTTCAACCCGTGCGCATCCGCGACGACCTGAACATTGACCCTGACAGCTACAACATCGTTCTCAAGGGCGTGGTGCGGGGCAAGGGCGAAATCAAAGTGGGCCGTGAGTTGGCCATCAACCCCGGCCAGGTGTATGGCGAGTTGAAGGGTATCCCGACCAAAGAGCCCGCCTTTGGCTTGGACGCTGTCTGGATTGAGCCTTCGCAGCGTGACCAGGCGCGCGCTTTGGGCTACACCGTGGTGGACGCCAGCACGGCCATCTCAACCCATTTGAACAAGGTATTGCGTGAAAACGCTGCCGATTTGTTGAGTCACGATGAAACACAACAGTTGCTGGACAAACTGTCCAGCAAGTCGCCCAAGATTGTGGAAGACCTGGTCCCGGGCAAGCTTTCACTGGGCTCGCTGACCCGCATTTTGCAAAACTTGTTGCAAGAGTCGGTGTCGATTCGCGACATGCGCACCATTGCCGAGTCGCTGACCGAGGCCAGCAGCCGCACCACCGATCCTGAACAATTGACCGCCATGGTGCGACCCAAGTTGGGCCGAATGATCATGCAAAGCCTGGTGGACGAGAAAAACAGTTTGTCGGTCATGACGCTCGAGCCCAGCCTGGAGCAATTGCTGCACAACGTGTTGCAACAAAGCCAACCGGGCCAGCCCGTGGTGATGGAGCCCAGCCTGGCAGAGAGCTTGTTTGCCGCGTTGCGCGATGGCACCCGCGTGCTCGAAGAGGAAGGCCTGCCTGCCGTGTTGGTGGTCTCGCCCATGATTCGCGCCTGGCTGTCCAAGGCTGCGCGTCACCGCGTGAACGATTTGACCGTGCTGTCCTACAGCGAAATTCCAGATGACCAGGCTGTCAAGGTGATTCACACCGTAGATGCCCAGGCCAAGAAATAAATTTGCGAACACCTACTTAAGAACCGAGATACGTCATGGAACTCAAGAGAATCCTAGCCCGAGACGCCCGCGCGGCCAATGAAAAAGCCATCGCCATGTATGGGCCCGATGTGCTCGTGATTTCGAGCTGCCAAGTCCGAGGACAAACCGAGTTGATCGTGGCTGTAGACATTGACCCCCTGACGCCGGAAGAGGCGGTTCAGGAAGAGTTTGTCCCCACCCCATCGCCAGCGGCAAAGCCCGTCAAGGCAGGATTTGGCGAGGTGCTGGGCGAGACCTTGGGCCAGCAGAAAAAAGTTGAAAAGCCTGTGGCCATGCAAGAGCAAAAGCTGCAAGAGCAACATGATGCTTTGCGCGGTCGCGAAATCGTGGACATGGTGCGCGATGAGCTCGCCGCCCTTCGCAAAGAGTTTCGCATCAGCCAACAAATGACCATGTGGCAAGCCGGTGGCGCTTGGGCCCCTGCATTGCAGCCCCTGCGCACGGCCTTGCAGGAAACGCCGATTCCGGCCGCGCTGCGCGCCCTGTTGATGGACAGCGTGCAAGGCTTTGAGGCGATCGAGCCCGCATTGAGCGAAATTCGCAGCCAACTCGCGCACGGTATTCAGTCCTCGCCCGCCCGCAGCTTTGACAAAGGCCTTCATGTGATTGCGGGCGCCTCTGGCGCTGGCAAGACCGCGATGGTGGCGCGCTGGGCTCAGCAAGCAGCATCGACGCTGGGGCATGAGCAAGTTGCGGTGGTGAGCTTCAATGATCTGCGCCCTGGCGCATGGAATCAAACCCAGTTGTTGTGTGCCCAGTCTGGCGTGGATTGCTTCCGTGCTGCCAACCAGGCCATGTTGCAGCTCTTGCTCGACGAGTTGTCTGCGCGCACCTTGATCTTGATCGACACACCGGGCGTGCAAATGCATGAGCGCTTGAAGGAAGTGGCAATCGTCGCGCCCAAAGCCGAGTTCCATGCCGTTGTGAGCGCCGATGCCTCTGTGACGACGCTGCACCGACTGTTGCAAATCCAAGGGGTCAGCTGGCACAGCCTGATGATCAGCAAGCTGGATGAAGCCACGCAACCTTGGGCCTTGCTGCAATTCCTGACCGAGGGACACATGCCGGTCAGTGCGGTGAGCCGCGGTGACCGCATGACAGATTGGCAAAGCCAATTTGACGCCAGCGAGTTGGTTCATCTGGCGGTCTCGAACCTGCCGTTGCCGGCGGCCGATGCCGCGGCAGCCGACTTGCATTTTGCGATGGCGCGCGCTTCGGCCCGCATTGCCCAATTGACCTCTTCGCAGACAGGCGGTATTGCATGAGCCAAGCCAGCAAAACAGAAGTCATCGGCGTTGCCAGCGGCAAGGGCGGCGTGGGCAAGACCACGGTCTCCATCAATCTGGCCACTGCGCTTTCGCAGCAGGGCCACCGCGTCATGCTGTTTGACGCCGACTTGGGTTTGGCCAATGCGCAAATTGCCTTGGGCGCGCGTGCCGAATACAACCTGAGCCATTTTTTGAGTGGCCAAAAAACTTTGGCCGAGATTGTCCTGACCACGCGCCAAGGCATTCGTTTGATTCCTGGGGCCTCTGGCATGCAGGAGTTGGCGGGCTTGACGCCGGTTCAGGCGGCCAGCATTGTCCAATCCTTCAGTGACGTCGCCGACGATGTCGACTATCTGATTGTGGATGTCGCTGCAGGCATCTCACCATCGGTCTTGGCATTTCTGGCTGCATGCCAGCGACGCTTCATTGTGGTCAAAGACGATCCCTCGTCCATTGCCGATGCCTATGGAACCATCAAGGTCCTGAGCCAGCAAATGGATCTGGATGAAATTTATCTGTTGCCCAACATGGTGGGCAGCCAAGCCGAGGGCTGGAAGCTTTACCAGCGCTTGAACGATGTGTGCGTGCGCTTTCTGGGCAACACCATCCACTACCTGACTTCCATCGAGGCGGATGAATTGGTTTTGGCCGCTTTGAAGAAGTACCAATCTGTCTTGGAGATGTCGCCCGGCACGGCGGCTTCTCGGGACTTCCGACGCCTGGCCGAGGTGTGCACCCAGTTGCGCCCGATTGAGCATGCCTCAGGCGGCTTGCAATTTTTCATGGAGCGGCTGATTCAAAGCAGACCGGATGAATCATGAGAGCCTTATCCCCAATGAAGCTTTACCAACAGAATCGCTCTCCGGGCGAGGACTTGGTCTTGGCCCATTTGAGCCTGGTGAAACGTGTGGCTTTGCACCTCAAGGCGCGCGTGCCTGCCTTCATGGATTTGGATGAGTTGATCCAGGTCGGCATGATTGGCTTGCTTGAGGCTGCGCGTGCCTACGACCCGACCAAAGGGGTGGACTTTGAAAACTTTGCTCACAGCCGTGTGCGTGGTGCGATGCTTGACGAGGTCCGGCGCCTGTCTTTCTTGCCGCGCTCGGCTGTGGCCTTCAACAAGTCACACAACGAAACGGTCCATGCCCTGGCCTCGGAGTTGGGACGCACGCCCACGCAAGCTGAAATAGCAGACTTCATGGGCAAAGACCTGGAAGACTTTCACAAGGAACGCGGCAAAGCCTGGCAGTTCGAGACCTACTCGCTGGAGGTTGTGACCGACGAAGTCATGAGCATTGCGGACGACACCTCGCAACAGCCTGAGGCGATCGTCGAGCATGCCGAGTTCATGGACGCTGTGACCGCGGCCATCGGTGACTTGCCAGAGCGTGAGCAATTGGTGATGCAGCTCTACTACGTGGAAGAGCTCAACCTGAAGGAAATTGGCGAAGTGCTGGGTGTCAGCGAGTCGCGCATCAGCCAGATTTTGTCGACCGTCGTCAAAAAATTGCGCGCCACCTTGAAAATCGAGAATGAGCCCGTGGCTTCCGGCAAGAGGAAGAAATCATGAGCAACTTTTTCCAACTCTTCGTCGCCTGGGGCGTGCTGTTGTTGGTGCTGCTCAGCTTGTATCTCATTGACAAGGTCAATACCTTGTACCGTAGCCAAATCCCTGCGGAATTGCCGCCCACTTATTCGGATGGCCTGTTTGGCGAACTCAGCGGCAAAAAGTTATGGGACGCCATGAGCGGCATTCCCATGGCCGGTGTCGACCCCCAGACGGTGGTCAACCTCAAGCCCCACTATGAGCCCGTGTTGCGTCAGCACATCGAGCAAACTTTCTGGGAGGGTTATCAGGCCGGCAAGCAGGGGCAGGACAGTCCGCCAGCCAACAAGAAAATGATTCCCACCCCGCGTGGCTCCCTGGAATCCTGGATGCCTTTGCACCATTTGACCAGTCTGTACCAGGCCGGCGTGGACTTTGCGAAGGCCGACGAAGCGGACCTGCTGCGTCTGCAGCAAACGGTGGATCAGGTCACGGCCATGCTGTATGCGCGGACATCTTTGGATTTGGTGACGCCGTATTCCCAAACCCTGTTGGTGCATCCTGGTGCCGCGACGGCCTCCGATGAGCCTGTCCATGAGGCCGAGATGCCCGCTTTGGCCCCACCACAAGAGCCCGCAATGGATCTTGCCGAAAAGCCCATGGCGGCAGAGGTCGAGGCCGAGGCATTGAATGCCAAGCCCGCGCACGCCTGAAAGACTGTGTATGAACAGTTCATTGACACGCCCCCTCAAGTTCATCGGCTCGGTACCGATTCCAGGTAGGTCTAAGATTGAATTTGGGAGCCATTGATCATGCGAGCCAACCAACGAGCCATTGAGAGCTATGGAGATGTGAAGGTCAGCACAGGTGTGGCCAAAGCCAGCAACATCGAGTTGATTCAGATGTTGTTCGATGGCCTGCTGGAGAGCCTTTCCGCGACCAAAGGCCATATCCAGCACGGTGCCATTCAGGAGAAATCCAAGTGCATCGCGCGCGCCAGCCGCATTGTGTTGGGCTTGCAAGGCGCACTCGATTTTGAAAAGGGCGGCGATTTGGCGGCCAATCTCAACGAGCTTTATGGGTATGTGACGCGCCGCTTGTTTCACGTCAACGCGCGCAACGACCTGGAAGCTTTGGAAGAAATTTACGGTTTGATGAGTGAAATTCGCGAGGCATGGGAAGGCGTGCCCTCCTTGATACCGGCATCTTCGCGTGCTGGCGTGCTGATGAATTGATCCTTGAGGGGTGAAGTTCTTGCCAAGCTCTTTGGGCGGGCCAAAATTTCAGTTAACCTTCGAGGATTTCGTGATGGTTAAAAGGTGGCTGGTCGATTCAGGCCTGCTGCCCTGACATTTGGAGTCCTACATGGCAGCAGTTGGCCTGGTCTTACTTTTTATATTCGTCTTCGGCGGTTACATCATCGCTGGCGGCAAGATGGCGCCCATCATCAAGGCTGCGCC
>CAINMN010000054.1 GCA_903850735.1 uncultured Burkholderiales bacterium
GGAAGGCGGCTTTGAAATTGCGCGCCGCTCGCGCGGCACGCCCCGCCTTGCCAACCGCTTGTTGCGCCGAGTGCGCGACTAAGCCGAGGGCAAAGGCACCGGACGCATCACCCAGGACATGGCGCACAAGGCCTTGGCCATGCTCGATGTCGACCCGCAAGGCTTTGACCTGATGGACCGCAAACTGCTGGAGGCCGTGATTCACCGCTTCGATGGCGGCCCGGTCGGCCTGGACAACATTGCCGCGAGCATTGGCGAAGAGCGTGACACCATTGAAGACGTGATCGAGCCTTACCTGATTCAGCAAGGCTACCTGCAACGCACCCCGCGCGGGCGCATTGCGACTTTGGCTGCCTACCGGCATCTGGGCGTGACGCCGCCGCAAAACGACAGCGGGTTGTTTGCCGAGTGAAGGGTTGCCGCGGCCCCTGCGGGGCCTCGCAACGACCTCAAGCTGTGGACTCGTCCAGGCTGTCTGTTTCCAAATGGCGCGCGTCGCCCCAACCGACCAGGGACAAACCTTCGGGTGACCACAGCAAGCGGTTGATGTTGGCATTGCCCAAGGTCCAGGTGCGCGGCGCCTGCAACGCTTGCTGGGTGGCCAGGCGGTACAGAATGTCCATCACGCCCCCGTGCGCCACCAACACAATTTGTTCGCCCACATGGCGCGCGGCCAGGGCATGGGTCAGGTGTTGGATACGTTCGCGCAAGGCCAGCAAGCTTTCACCCTCTGCGGGCGCCCACTCGGGCACGCGTTCGCGCCACTGCCGCGCGTCGTCGGGCCAGAGGCTTTCGATTTCCGCCCAGGTGCGCTTTTCAAAGATGCCAAAGGCGCGCTCGCGCAGGCCGCTCTCGGTTTGCGGCGTCAGTCCCTGCACCTGCGCGATCGCCCGCGCAGTGTCGTGTGCGCGGGACAAGTCGCTGGTGTAAATGGCCGCGATGGGCTCATTGGCCAGGGCGGCGGCGGCCTGGCGCGCTTGCCAGTGGCCTTTGTCGTTGAGGCCGATGTCTGTTTGCCCCTGGATGCGGGTGTCGACGTTCCAGGCGGTTTCACCGTGGCGGATGGCGATGATGCGGGTGGTTTCCATGGCGAAAGTTTAGGCGACTTGGCGCGGACAAACCCGATGCCTCGTCAGGGAATGCCCCTGAACCCCCGATTTGAGACAAAATAGCACGGTCGTACTTTTTTGGAGTTTGCATGGCGACATCGTCCCTTTCCAGCCGCATCAGCCCCGAGGGGTTGGCCGATGCTGCCGTTGGCAGCCGGGAAGGGCGCGCCATGCTCAAGGGGCAGCAAACCAAGGCCGCCATTGTGGATGCGGCGCTGGGACTGGCCACCCAAATCGGCATGGAAGGCCTGAGCATTGGCGCCATTGCCGAAGTCATGCGCATGAGCAAGTCGGGCGTGTTCGCCCATTTTGGTTCGCGCGAAGAATTGCAAATTTCGGTGATTCGCGAGTACCACCAACGTTTTGAAGACGAAGTTTTCTTCCCCGCCATGAACGCGCCGCGCGGTTTGCCGCGCTTGCGCGCCTTGTTCAGCAATTGGATGAGCCGCACCTCGGCCGAGATCGATTCCGGCTGTTTGTATGTCAGTGGCGCCGCCGAATTTGACGATCGGCCTGGCCCCGTGCGCGATGCGCTGGCGCACTCCGTGAACACCTGGCTGGCGGCCTTGCACCGCGCCGTGGTGCAGGCCTGTGAGGCGGGGCATCTGGCCTCCCAAACCGACGCGCAGCAAATGGCGTTTGAAATTCACGGCCTGATTCTGGCCTTGCACTACGAAGCCCGTTTTTTGAAATCACCGCATGCCTTGTCCCGCACGCAGCAAGGGTTTGAAAACATCTTGCAGCGCTACGGTGCGCACTAAGCTGCCCCCAAGCAAACCATTCATTTTCTGGAGACCTTATGCCAAGCTATCAACCGCCGTTACGGGACATGCAGTTTGTTTTACATGATGTGTTGGGCGTCATGGACGTGCTCAAAGACTTGCCAGCCCATTCAGAACTGGATGCAGACACTTTGGCCGCCGTATTGGAAGAGGGCGGGAAATTTGCTGCCGACATCCTGACACCGCTGAACCCTGTGGGGGATGCGCAGGGCTGCCAACTCAACCGTGAGACTCACGACGTCAAAACGCCCGAAGGCTTCAAAGCCGCCTACGAGGCCTTTGTGGCCGGGGGCTGGCCGGCGCTGAGTTGTGATCCGGCGTATGGCGGCCAAGGCTTGCCCATCGTGGTGAACCAGTGCTTTTACGAAATGTTGAACAGCGCCAACCAGGCCTGGACCATGTACCCCGGCCTGACCCACGGCGCCTATGAGTGCTTGCACGCCCACGGCACAGAGGCCCAAAAGCAAACCTATTTGCCCAAGATGACGCGCGGCGAATGGACCGGCACCATGTGCCTGACCGAGCCCCATTGCGGCACCGACCTGGGGCTGTTGCGCACCAAGGCCGAGCCGCAGCCCGATGGCAGTTACCGTTTGAGCGGGCAAAAAATCTTCATCAGCGCAGGCGAGCACGACATGGTGAGCAACATCGTGCATTTGGTGCTGGCGCGCTTGCCCGATGCACCGGCCGGCAGCAAAGGCATCAGCCTGTTTGTGGTGCCCAAGTTCCTGGTGAACAGCGATGGTTCCCTGGGTGAACGCAATGCCATTTTTTGCAGTGGCCTGGAGCACAAGATGGGCATCCATGGCAACGCCACCTGCCAGATGATGCTCGATGGCGCCGTGGGCACGATGGTCGGGCAGCCCAACAAAGGCCTGGCCGCGATGTTTGTGATGATGAACGCCGCCCGCATCGGCGTTGGCATGCAATCGCTGGGGCTGACCGAGGTGGCCTATCAAAACGCCCTGGCCTATGCGCGTGAGCGCATCCAGTCGCGCAGCCTCACTGGCGTCAAAGAGCCGGCCAAACCGGCCGACAGCATCCTGGTCCATCCCGATGTGCGGCGCATGCTGCTGACCGCCAAAGCCTATGCCGAAGGCGGCCGTGCGCTCAGCCTGTACAGCGCTTTACTGATCGACCAAGAGCTGAACCATCCGGATGCCGCGGTGCGGGCCGATTGCGCCGAGCTGGTGGCCTTGCTCACCCCCATCGTCAAGGCCTTCATCACCGACAACGCCTGGCAGGCCACGTCCAACTGTTTGCAGGTTTTGGGCGGCCATGGCTACATTCGCGAATGGGGCATGGAGCAGTTTGTGCGTGACGCGCGCATCAACATGATTTACGAAGGCACCAACACCATTCAAAGCCTGGACTTGCTGGGTCGCAAGGTCTTGGGCAACCAAGGCGCCTCGCTGAAAAAATTCGGCCAGCAAATCACGCAGTGGGTCATGGCCGCGCAAGGCGACGAAGACCTGGCGGAGTTTGTGCGCCCGCTCTCGCAACTGGGCCAGCAGGTCACGCAGCTCACCGGGGAGCTGGGCTACAAGGCCCTGCAAAACGCCGACGAAGTCGGGGCTGCTGCTGTGGACTACCTGCGCGTGATTGGGCATTTGGTGTTGGGCTACTTCTGGGCCCGCATGGCGCAGGCCGCGTTGCAAAAAATCGCTGCTGGCGAGCGCGATCCTTTTTACACGGCCAAGTTGCAGACCGCACGCTTTTATTTCGCGCGCTTGCTGCCGGAGACCGCCTCCCTGGTGCAAAGCGCCCGCGCGGGCTCAGCCAGCCTGATGGACACCGAGGCCGTTTTTGCATGACGGACCATCCTTTCGACCAGGCCATGACGCTGAGCGTCGTGGGCGAACCCAGCGAGGGCCGTTTTGTAGGCCTGCCCAGCGAGTACTACTGGAACATGGTGGGACCTTACGGCGGCATCACGGCCGCCACAGTGGTCAAAGCCTTGATGCAGCACCCGCAGCGTCTGGGGGAGCCCATCGCCTTGACGGTCAACTACGCTGCGGCCCTGACCCTGAAGCCTTTCACACTGACCGCACGCCCTGCGCGCACCAACCGCTCCACCCAGCACTGGACGATGGAGATGACGCAGCTGGACGATCAGGGGCAGCCCTGTGTGGTGCTGACAGCCACGGCCGTCACAGCCGCGCGGCGCAGCACCTGGCGTCAAATTGACCACCCCATGCCCCAAGTGCCACCGCCCGATCAAGTCGAGCTGGCGCTTCGCGCCAAAGGCGTGGCCTGGTTGGACCGTTACGAAATGCGCGCCATTGATGGCGGCCTGCCTGCGGTTTGGGATGGCAGCGGAGAGCACAGCCGCAGCTTGCTGTGGATGCGCGATGCGCCAGCGCGTGCGCTGGATTTTTTGTCGCTGACCTCCTTCGCAGATTTGTTCATTCCGCGCGTCTGGGTGCGTCGCGCCACTCGCGTGCCTGTGGGCACCGTGTCCATGACGGTTTACTTCCATGTGGGTCAAGCCGAACTGTTGGCCGCAGGAACCGACCATCTTTTAGGCCAAGCCCAGGCACAGGCCTTTCACGATGGCTTCTTTGACCAGCACGGCCAAATCTGGAGCCGCGAGGGCCATTTGCTCGTCACCACCCACCAAATTGTTTATTACAAGGAATGACCATGTCCGATATCCTGCGCCACGTTGACAACGGCGTGATGACCCTGACCTTCAACCGGGTCGACAAGAAAAACTCCATCACTTCTGCCATGTACGCCACCTTGGCCGATGCGCTGGCGCAAGCGGTGGACGATGCGCAAGTTCGCGTGGTGGTGTTTCAAGGGCATGAAACCATTTTCAGCGCGGGCAATGACATTGGCGATTTCTTGAACCAGCCGCCCTCGGGCAAAGAGTCGCCGGTGTACCGCTTCTTGCGCAGCATCGCGAGTTTCCCCAAGCCGATCCTGGCGGCGGTGAGCGGCCCGGCGGTGGGCATTGGCACCACGATGCTGTTTCACTGCGATTTGGTGATTGCCGGCGACAACGCAGCCTTCTCCATGCCTTTCGTGAATTTGGGCTTGTGCCCTGAAGCGGCTTCGAGCTTGCTGGTGCCTCAAATGATGGGCTACCACCGCGCTGCCGAAGCCTTGCTGATGGGTGAGCCCTTCATGGCCGAGGCCGCCCTGGAGGTCGGACTGGTCAACCGCGTGGTGCCGCCGACCGAAGCCAACGGCGTGGCGCAACAGCAGGCGCGCAAATTGGCCGCCAAGCCCTTGAGTTCTCTCATCGAAACCAAGCGTTTGCTCAAGGGCGGCCAGCAAGCCGCGGTATTGCAGCGCATGGACGAGGAGGGCGCCGTCTTCGGCCGCATGTTGCGTGAGCCCGCAGCGCGCGAGGCCTTTGGTGCCTTCATGGAAAAGCGCAAGCCGGACTTCTCCAAGCTTTAAATCGTTTGCATCCGGAAAATCAAGCGTTTGCTTGGTATAAATGGGGCCTGCGTTGTCGATGCCATGCCCCATTCTTCCGTGCGTTCCCCCCTGCCAAGTTTTTCGGCGCGGCCTGAGCTGGCCAAGCGCCCGCGTGGGCGGCCCCGCAAATTACCGGGCACCGAGGCGGAGGGCAACCGTCGGCAAGAACTGATGCAAGTGGCGGCGCGGCTGTTTCGGCAAAGAGGTTTCGATGCCGTGACCACGCGCGACATCGCCGCTGCGGCCGGCATGCACAGTGGCTCGCCCTTTTATCACTTCGAAACCAAGGGCGTGCTGCTGTTCGCCATCATCCAAGCCGGCATGCAGGCGGCCATTGCCAGCCAGGAGGCCGTCGTGCGTTCGGCGCCTGCTGCGCCTGTGGACACCTTGCGGGCCTTGGTGCGGCACCATTACGAGGTCTTGTTGGGGCCAGACAGCGACTTCATCCCCGTCATGCTCTACGAAGGCCGCTGCTTGAGCACGCAACAGCAAGCGGCCATCACCGAACTGCGCAAAACCTACGAGGCGCCCTGGGTGCCCGTGCTGGATGCCCTGGCAAAAGACGGCGCCTTGGCGGCCGACCCTGCCCTGGCCCGCCTCATGATTCTGGGCGCATTGAACTGGTCCGTTCAATGGTTCAAGCCCCACGGCCCCGCGAGCCTGTCGACCTTGACCGATCAGGCCTTGTCTCTTTTTCTGCGAACACCATGACTTCCAAACACACGCTTCCCGTCGACTTTGAACCCGAATTTTTGCAAGGCCTGAAAAGCATCTTTGAAGAAAAAATTGTTTTCAACCAGGTGCTGGGCCTGAAGATCACCGATCTCAAGCCCACCCATGTGAAAGGCCGCATCGAGATGCGGCCCGAGTTGATTGGGCATTACAGCCACAACCGCATTCATGGCGGCGTGATCAGTGCCAGTTTGGATGCCATGGGCGGCTTGGCGTGCATGGCCGCCATTGGCGCGCGGCACATGGATGAGTCGCCCGCCAAGCGACTGGAGCGCTTTGCCAAACTGGGGACCATCGACTTGCGAATCGATTATTTGCGCCCGGGCATTGGCGCTTTTTTCGAACTCACCGCCGAGGTGATGCGGCTGGGCTCGCGCGTGGGCTCCACGCGCATGGAGTTTCGCGGGCCGGATGGCAAATTGATGTCCACCGGCGCCGGTGCCTACATCGTGTCATGAGGTAGGCGACCGGCGAGTGCAGGCTCAGGGCTTGATGTAGTCAGACACCACTTTCCACTTGCCGTCCTGAATCTGGGACAGGCGAGAGGCGTCGTTGCCCAGGCGCTTTTGCGCGGTGAAGGTCATCTCTGGGCTGCCAAACATGTCAGGCGCCACGGTCATGGTGTCCATGGCCTTGATGAAGCTGTCGGTGCTCAGGTTGGGGCCGGCTTTTTGCGCAGCGCGCAGGAAGATGTCCACAGCGTTGTAGCCATACACCGAGAACACGGTGGGGTCCTCATTGAACTTGGTCTTGTACTTGTTGGCCCAGAAGCGAATGGGTTGGGACGCCTCGTCCAGATAAGGGTGTTGTGAGGTCATGGTGGCGTACAAACCGTCCATGGCCTTGCCGCCAAGCTTGTGGATCAAGTCGGTGTAGGCCGCACTCGAGCCCAAGAACGTGGGGCTGAAGCCGGTCTTGCGGGCTTCCCCAATGGCGCCGATGGTTTCCCGAATGATGGTGCCCAGGATGACCAAGTCGCAGCCCGCAGCTTTCATTTTGGCGGTCTGCGATGAGAAGTCGGTGGCGCCGCGCTTGTAAGACGTTTTTTCTGCCAATTCCACATTGATGGTTTTCAGGCCGGCCTCCGCACCCCGGACAACCTCCAGGCCGAACTCATCGTCCTGGTACATGGTGCAAACCTTTTTGGCGTTTTTCTCTTTCACCATCATGGGGGCAGCCACGCGCATTTGGTCGAAGTAGGTGGAAGCAAAAGAGTACTTCAGCTTGTGGAAGGGCTCATACATTTCGCGCGCGGCAGTCACCGGGAAAAAGTTGACCACGTTTTTTTCAAACTGCACAGGCATGGCGGCCAGGTTTTGGGCTGTGCCGATGTGCGCGATCATGGCAAAAATCTTGTCTTGGTTGACCAGCTTTTGCGCTGCCAAGACGGCCTTCTTCGGGTCGTAAGCGGAGTCTTCCACCTTCAACACCAGCTTGCGGCCATTGATGCCGCCCTGTTCGTTGGCTTCGTCCACACGCAGCATCATGCCCAGGCGCACTTGTTTGCCAAAGCCTGCAATGGGGCCCGACAAATCCTGGATCGAGCCCAGCGTGATTTCGGTTTTGCTGACGCCCTGGGATTGCGCCAGGGCCGCTGTGGTGCCTGCCGTGAGGAGGGCGGCCAGAGCCAGAAGACGGTATTTCATGGTGAGCTCCTTGGAGTGATGCGTTGGGTTAAACAGGGATTTCAATGCTTGATGTAATCAGACACGGGCTTCCATTTGCCGTCCTGAATTTGGGACAGGCGCGACCAGTTGCTGCCCAAGCGCTTGGTGGCGCTGAAGGTCACGGGCGGGCTGCCAAAAATATCGGACTCGATGCTCAGGGTGTCCATGGCTTTGATGAAGCTGTCGGTGGTCAGTGTGGGCCCCGCCTTTTGTGCGCCGCGAATGAACATGTCGATGATGATGTAGCCGTAGGCCGAGAACACCGTCGGGTCTTCGTTGAACTTGGTCTTGTACTTGTTGGCCCAGAAGCGCAAGGGTTGCGAGGCCTCGTCCAGGTAGGGGTTTTGCACAGAGTTGGTGGCGTACATGCCATCCATGGCTTTGCCGCCCAGCTTGTGAATCAGGTCGGTGTAGGCCGCCACCGAGCCCAGGAAGATGGGGTTGAAGCCGGTCTTGCGGGCTTCGGCAATCGTGCCGATGGTTTCGCGAATGATGGTGCCCAGTACGACCAATTCACAGCCGCCTGACTTCATGCGCGCCACCTGAGAGGAAAAATCGGTGGCGCCACGCTTGAAGCTGGTTTTCTCAAGCAACTCCATGTTGAGGGTCTTCAGGCCGGCCTCGGCGCCGCGCAGCACTTCCAGGCCGAACTCATCGTCCTGGTAAATGATACAAATCTTTTTCACGCCTTTGTCCGTGACCATCTTGGGCAGGGCAATGCGAAGCTGATCGTAATAAGCGCTGAGCAGGGCGTACTTGTAACGGTGGGTCGGCTCGTACATCTCGCGCGCGGCCGTCAGCGGCATGAAGTTCACCACATGCTTTTCAAACTGGATCGGCATGGCCGCGTTGTTGTGCGCGGTGCCGAGGTGAGCCGCCATGATGAAAATCTTGTCCTGGTTGACCAGTTTTTGCGCTGCCAACACCGCCTTCTTGGGGTCGTAGCCTGAGTCTTCCACCACCAGCTTGAGCTTGCGGCCATGCACGCCGCCTTGCTCATTGGCTTCGTCAATTCGCAACTGCATGCCGGCGCGCGCCTGTTTGCCATAGCCCGCCAGCGGGCCCGACAAGTCTTGGATGCTGCCAATGAGAATTTGGTCTTTGCTCACACCTTGTTGGGCCCATGTGGCCGTGGGCAAGGCGCAGCTGGCAACGGCCAACAGCAGGGCGGATAGCGATTGACGCATGGCAGGTCTCCTGAAATTCATCGGTACATGGCCTCAATTTGCTCGGCGTACTTGGTTTGCACCAGCTTGCGCTTGAGCTTCATGGTGGGCGTGAGTTCTTCGTCTTCGGCGCTCAGTTGGGTGTCGAGCAGCCAAAACTTTTTGACTTGCTCGACCCGTGCGAATTTTTTGTTGACGCCGTCCAGAATGTCTTGGATCAACTGCTGGACCTCGGCGCTGCGGGTCAGGCTGGCGTAGTTGGAGAAGGGCACATCGTGGTCCTGCGCAAACTTCTCGACGTTTTCCTGGTCGATCATGATGATCACGGTCAGGTAGGCACGCTTGTCGCCAATCACCACCGCGTCGGTGATGTAGGGCGAGAACTTGAGCTCGTTTTCAAATTCACTGGGCGTGATGTTCTTGCCGCCGGCCGTGATGATGATGTCTTTCATCCGGTCGGTGATGCGGAAAAAGCCATCCTCGTCCACGGTGCCCACGTCACCGGTGTGCAGCCAGCCCTCGGCGTCAATGGTTTCGGCGGTTTTGTCGGGCAGGTTCAGGTAGCCCATGAACACATTGGGGCCGCGCACCAAAATTTCCTGCGTTTCGGGGTCCAGCCGCACCTCGTTGTAGGCAGTGGCCGGGCCGATGGAGCCGGGCTTGATGCGCTTGGCGGTCATGGCCGTGGAGGCGCCGCAGGTTTCGGTCATGCCCCACACTTCCAGCATGGGCAGGCCCAGCGCCAGATACCATTTGATGAGCTCGGGCGAGATCGGCGCCGCACCCGTCACCAGCAGGCGCGAGCGGTGAATGCCAATCATCTTGCGCACATTGTTCAAGGCCAGCCAGCGCGCCAAGGTGAACTGAATTTTCAGCCAGGCACCAACAGGTTGCCCTTGCAGCACGCGGTCTGAAATTTGGTAACCCACCTGGATGCCCCAGCCATACACCGCTTGTTGCAGGGTGCTGGCTTCCTTCAGGGCAATCATCACGCCTGAATAAAATTTTTCCCAGACACGCGGCACCGCCAAAAACACCGTGGGCGCAATTTCGCGCACGTTTTCAGGGATGGTTTCCGGGTTCTCCACGAAGTTCAGCACGGCGCCGGTGTACAGCGCGTGGTACTCGCCTCCGAGGCGCTCGGCAATGTGGCACAAGGGCAAGAAGCACATGCGCTCATCGCCTTCGTGCTGGGCAATCACGGTGTTGTAGCCGCGCACCGAGTACACCAGGCCGGCATGGCTGTGCATGGCGCCCTTGGGCTTGCCAGTGGTGCCGGAGGTGTAGACCAGAATGGCCAAATCTTCGGGACGGCAGGCCTGAACCCTTTGGTCCAGTTCGGCAGGATGTTGCGCACCCCAGGCCCGCCCCTTTTCACGCAAGGCCGCCAAGCTCATGACGCGGGGGTCGTGCATGTCGCGCAAGCCTTCCATGTCAAACACCACAATGTGGCGCAGCTTGGGCAAGTGATCGCGCACCTCCAGGGCTTTGTCCAGCTGCTCGTCGTCTTCCACGAACAAAATGACCGACTCGGAGTCTTCGCAAAGGTAGGAAACTTGCTCGGCCGCATCGGTGGGGTAAATGCCGTTGGACACGCCTTGGCAGGACAAAATGGCCAAATCGGCCAGCACCCATTCGATCACGGTGTTGGACAAAATCGAGGCACGCTCATGGGGCGCAAAGCCCAGGCTCATCAGGCCATTGGCGATCTCGCGTACCGCTTCAGCGGTTTGGGCCCAGGTCCAGCTGCGCCGCAGGCCCAGCTCTTTCTGGCGCATCCACACCTTGTCCTTGCGGGCTTGGGCGGCTTGCCAGAACATGCTCGCAAGCGTGTCGCCAGGCGCGGCGATGCGGTGATCCGGCTGAAGGTGTTCAAGGTCCCAAAGGTTGCTCATGGTGTGAGGGTGTTCCAGAAACAGTGCAGGCTCAGCGCCAATTTTTCTTTTTCTTCCAGCGCCGCTCACCGCGCACGCCGGCGTCTTTCATGCCGAGGTAGAACTCTTTGATGTCTTCTTTCTCGCGCAGTCGGGCGCAGGTGTCTTCCATGACGATGCGGCCGTTTTCCAGCACATAGCCATAGTCGGCGGCATTCAGTGCCATGTTGGCGTTTTGCTCGACCAGCAAAATCGTGGTGCCGCGCTCGCGGTTGATGCGCACCACAATTTCGAAAATCTCTTTGGTCAGCTTGGGGCTCAGGCCCAGGCTGGGCTCGTCCAGCAGAATCAGGTCGGGGCTGGCCATCAGGGCGCGCGAGATGGCCAGCATTTGCTGTTGGCCGCCCGACAGCAAGCCGGCGTCCTGCTCGGCACGCTCTTTGAGGATGGGGAAGTAATCGAACACACGCTCCATGTCGCGGGCAATGCCATCGCGGTCGCTGCGGGTGTAGGCGCCCATCAACAGGTTGTCGCGCACGCTCAGCAACGGGAACACCTCACGGCCTTCAGGCACATGCGACAGCCCGCGCTGCACGATCCAGGCAGGATCGCGTGCGGTGATGTTGTCGCCCTGAAACTCGATCGACCCTTTGCGCGGGTCAATGATGCCGGAGATGGTTTTCAGGATGGTGGTTTTGCCCGCGCCATTGGAGCCCAGCACGGTGGCAATTTCGCCCCGGCGCACTTGCAGGCTCACGCCGCGAATGGCCTTGATGGGCCCGTAGGTGCTTTCCACGTTGAGCAGTTTCAGCACCGGCTGATCGGACACGGGCGAAGTCATGCCGCCTCCCTGCGCAAGTTGGACACATCGTCAATCGTGCCCAGGTAAGCCTCGATCACGCCGGGGTGGGTTTGCACCTCGCGCGGCGAGCCCAATGCCAGCACCTCCCCCTGGTTCATGGCCAGCACCCGGTTCGACACTTTGGACACCAGGGTCATGTCGTGTTCGACCATGAGCACCGTGATGCCCAACTCTTGCTGGATGTCCTGAATCCAGAACGCCATGTCTTCGGTTTCTTCAACGTTCAGGCCAGACGAGGGCTCGTCGAGCAGCAGCAGTTGCGGCTCGGTGCA
>CAINMN010000055.1 GCA_903850735.1 uncultured Burkholderiales bacterium
CCGACTTCAACACCCACACGCTGACGCCCAGCGGCAACATCCACGGCATGCCGGTGGCATGCCTGTGTGGGCACGGCCCGCTGGCGCTGACGGGCATGAGTGGGCAAGTGCCTGCCATCTCACCCAAGTGGATACGCCAGATCGGCATTCGCAGCGTGGACGAGGGCGAGAAGCGCTTTGTGCACGAGCAGGATCTGGAAGTGTTTGACATGCGCTACATCGACGAGATGGGCATGCGCGCGGCCATGGAACTGGCACTGGCGCTGGTGGACGCCAACACCCACCTGCATGTCAGCTTTGACGTGGACTTTCTGGACCCCGACATTGCCCCCGGCGTGGGCACTACGGTGCGCGGCGGCCCCAACTACCGCGAAGCCCAGCTGTGCATGGAGATGATCGCCGACACCGGCCACCTGGCCTCGCTGGACGTGATGGAACTCAACCCCGCGCTGGATGAACGCAACCGCACGGCGCTGGTCGCGGTTGACCTGATCGAATCGCTCTTCGGCAAGAGCACACTGATGCGCAAGTAGACGAGGAACACCCCTGTGATGTATTGGATTTTGTTAGCCGTGGCACTGGCGCTGGCCATCTGGTTTATCGGTGCGCGGACCCTGCGCGGACCTGATTTGCAGGCTTTTGACGGCGTCCAGCATGGTGGCGCGGGCAGCCGACGCACGCAGTTTTCCAACGGGCCAACCCCCAACGACGAGCACCGCGCCGTCATTGCTTCGATGGGGAATATTGCAGCCACCCTCAAAGGAACACCCCACGCACAGCACACGGGCCTGCTGCGCAACTACATGGACAACATGACGGCAGGCAGGGATTTTGATGCGCGCTTTGTTACGGTCGATGCAGGCGGTGTCGCTGCGGAGTGGGTGCTGGCGCCCGGTGCAGACCCGGCACGGCGCACGCTCTATATCCATGGTGGCGCCTGGATGATGGGTAGCCCACGCAGTCATCGCACCATCACCACCCGGTTTTCAGAGATCACGGGTGGCGCGGTGCTGGCCATTGACTACCGGTTGATGCCCGAGCACCCACGCATGGCCGGCATTGAAGACTGCCGCACTGCCTATCGCTGGATGCTGGACAACGGGCCGGATGGCGCTGCACCCGCCAATGCCGTGTTTGTAGCCGGTGACTCCGCTGGTGGCAACCTCACGCTGTCACTCATCGCCTGGGTGCGCGACCAGGGTCTGCGCGCACCCGATGCTGCCGTTGCAATGTCTCCCGCGACCGACGGCACGCTGGGCAGCCCCAGCCTGCTTGCCAACATTGCCACCGATGCCATGCTGGGCCCGCTTTTCGGCCCGTTGTCCCGCGTGCCGCGCTCGGTGCTACTGTGGGGCGCCTGGTTTCGGCACCGCATACGCCCAAACGACCCGGTGGTTTCACCCGTGTTTGGAGACCTCTCCAATCTGCCCCCGCTACTGATTCACGCCAGTGATCTGGAGATGCTGCTGGACGACAGCGTGCGATACGCCAACAAAGCCAGCGCTTCTGGTGTCTCCGTCGGCCTCAAGCACAACTTTTGATGGTTTGAAACGCGTCGCTTGACGACATCGCGCCTGATTTTGAAAGTCAGGCGCGTTTTTTTTTGGCGAAGGCTTATTGCGTTTGGCAAGGTGCTGTGTCGAAAACACCCCACTTGCGCAAAGCCTTGGAGAAGCCCACATTCTCGGTATGCTGAAGCTAGCCTCAACAGATTGACGTTACTATGTTGCGCTGCTTCGAGAGGTGTGGAAGTAAATGTGGAATTGTAAAAAACAATATTTATAGGTGTGCAACCTAGCCACTAAAAATCTACTTTCAATCAACACACCAAGTAAACTTCTCAACTGTTACGTCCATGAATCTTACAACTACGATGCATATCCACTGATGTCTCAAATGGGAATTACCAAACTTAACCTCTCGAGATTTGACTTCACTACCATTCGTTTGGCAGTGTTATGCGCTCAAACAGAAAATCTCACAACTGCAGCGCGAGAATGTCACCTAGTCTTGCCAGCAGCGAGCAGGCGTATTCGTGAACTCGAATTGGCCATTGGTAGCAAACTTTTTGAAAGACACTCTCGGGGTCTCAAAGTAACACCTGCTGGCAGAGTCTTTACGCGAAGAGGCTTATCTCTTTTACAAGAATTAGAAGCAACGTTCAAAGAGCTAAACGACCTAAAGCAAGGGGTGTTGCGACATATCCAGTTGTTCGCTGGATCTGCGGCCATTGGTCAATTTTTACCGCCCCTGATTGCAAAGTATTCTCAGACCTACCCAGAAATTCAAATTGATCTAGAAGAACAGGTATCAGGACAAGTTGTCTTGGCTTTGCGCGAAGGGCGGGCAGATGTTGGTGTGTTTGTAGAAGGCGCCAACTCAGAAGGCTTAGAAACCAATTTATTTAGAAAAGACGAGTTGGTTCTCATCTTTCCCCAAGGCCATCGACTTGCTGGCAAGCAACCCATCCCATTTGCAGAAACATTGGACGAGCAATGGATCAGCTTGAATCCAGGCGCAGCCATGCTGCAACAACAAATGAGTGCAGCTTCAGCTCTTGGTAAACAGCTCAAATTACGCATGCAAGTGAACAGTTTTGATGCGATCACCCACATGGTGGCTTCCGGCTTAGGCATTGCTTTATTACCAAAAACATTGGCGTTGCCCATTCTCAAAAGCACACAACTTAACTGGCGGCCACTTCAAGACACTTGGGCCCACAGAAAGCTGATGGTGGGTATTCGCAAAGATGCTGACTTGGAAGTTAAAGCGCTGCGAGACTTCCTGGTCTTGCCTTCGCAAAATGCAAAGACAGCCTCTTCGAAGAAGAAATAGACTTCACGCTTTATCCGCAGCAAACTGCGGACCATGAAACCACAAGAATCTTCTTTACAAGCCTCAGCCCTAACTGGCCTTAAAGTTCTTGAACTGGGTCAACTGATTGCAGGCCCCTTTGCAGCCAAAACATTGGCCGACTTTGGTGCAGAGGTCATTAAGGTTGAAACCCCAGAAAGTGGTGATCCCCTGCGCAAATGGCGAATGCTTAAAGATGGCACGTCGATTTGGTGGCAAGCTCAATCGCGCAACAAACGATCCTTGGCGCTCAATCTTCGGACGCCTGAAGGCCAAGACATTGTTAAGCAATTGGCCAATGAAGCAGATGTCTTGATAGAGAATTTCCGTCCCGGCGCCATGGAGGGTTGGGGTCTGGCACCAGACGATCTCATTGCCCAAAATCCTAAATTAATTGTCTTGCGCATTAGCGGTTACGGCCAAACGGGCCCTTATCGCAACCGACCAGGCTTTGGTGTCATCGGTGAGGCCATGGGCGGCTTGCGTCACTTAACAGCAGAACCAGGCCGCGTACCTGTTCGAGTAGGAGTCAGCATAGGCGACACCCTGTCTGCATTGCATGGTGTCATTGGTATCTTGCTTGCGCTTCAGCATCGTCATGCCACCGGCAAAGGCCAAGTAATTGACGTTGCCTTGTATGAATCGGTGTTTAACTGCATGGAAAGCTTGTTGCCTGAATACAGCGCATTTGGCGCAGTACGCGGCCCAGCTGGCAGTGCTTTGCCAGGCATTGCACCCACCAACGCTTATCGATGCAAAGAAGGAGCCTATGCGCTAATTGCTGGCAATGGCGACAGTATTTTCAAACGCTTGATGACCCTCATTGATCGAACTGATTTGGCCAACGACCCGATGCTGAGCGATAACACGGGGCGCGTGGCCAGAGTTGAGGAGATTGACAAAGCCATTGAGGCCTGGACGGTCAATCACAGTGTTGACGATGTGCTTCAAGCCTTAGAAAGTGTGTCTGTACCGGCTGGCAAGATCTACAACATTGCAGACATTGCCAACGATCCGCACTATGCCGCCCGCGGCATGCTGCAAGAAATCACCATGACTGATGGCAGCAACCTGAAGGTGCCTGGCGTGGTGCCCAAACTCTCTGTGACACCTGGGCAGCATCGCCGCAATGCGCCCGATTTAGGGCAGGACACCGACGACATCTTGAAAGAGATGGGATTGACATCTGAGCAAATTCAAAAACTCAAGGCAAGCGGCATCGTGGAAGGCAAAGCATGAAACAACAAATTTATTTCAACGAAGTGGTGACACGTGATGGCTTCCAGATGGAGGCCGAGTTTGTACCGACCGACACCAAAGTTGAATTGATCAATGCTTTGAGCCGTTGCGGTTATGCCAAGATTGAAGTGACATCCTTCACTTCGGCCAAGGCCATCCCCATGCTTCGCGATGCAGAAGAAGTGATGGGCCGAATTCAACGTGTACCTTCAGTTGAGTACACCGTCCTGGTTCCCAATGTGCGCGGCGCAGAACGCGCCATGGAAGTCAAGCCAGACGAATTCAATTTGGTGATGTCCACTTCAGAAACACACAATCTTTCTAATTTGCGCATGCCGCGTGAAAACAGCTTTGCTGCGCTGAAAGAAGTCATCCGTCAATTTGGCCATCAAGTCCCCGTCAACGTCTCCCTGTCGGCTTGCTTTGGATGCCCCATGGAAGGCGATGTCAGCCAACAAGAAGTTCTGCAGTGGTCACAGAGATTTGCAGACTTGGGTGTTCGGGGTCTGACTATCTGTGACACCACAGGGATGGCACAGCCGAATCAAGTGGCCCAGATGTGCGAAGTCTTGCAACACAGATTTCCATCGCTTCAGCTCACACTGCATTTTCACAACACAAGGGGCATGGGTCTTGCCAACGTGCTGGCCGCTGTTCAATCGGGCATTACAAGATTTGATGGTTCATTAGGCGGTTTGGGGGGGTGCCCTTATGCCCCTGGCGCCAGCGGCAACATCTGCAGTGAAGACGCCATCCACATGCTCGATGCCATGGGCTATGAAACCAGTATCGACTTGTCTCAACTGCTTGGCATTGCACGCCAATTGCCAGACATCGTTCAGCACACCGTGCCTGGTCAAGTAGCCAAGAGCGGACGCACGCTTGATTTACACCCCGTACCGGCCTACGTTCATGATTTGAAAAAGGAGTTTGCATGATTGACCACCTCGATCATTTGGTTTTAACCACAGCCATAGAAGCTGCCTGCCTTGATTTCTACACGCGCGTCTTGGGCATGCAGCTTGAAACCTTTGTGGGCGGCAGCCCCCCAGTAGAACGCCGCGCCTTTAAATTCGGTAACCAAAAAATCAACATCCATGTGCAAGGCTCTGAATTTGAGCCCAAGGCCCATTTGCCCGTCCCTGGTGCGCTTGACTTGTGCTTCATTGTTCAAGGCACTCTCGAGTCTGTTGTGAACAAATTAAATGATCGCAATTGGCCGATTGTGGAAGGTCCAGTTATTCGCACGGGTGCCACTGGAAAAATAAATTCTGTCTACGTTCGAGATCCAGATTTCAATCTGATTGAACTTTCAGTGATGCTTTAAATTTTCAAAACAGGAGATACAAATGAAGAAAAGTTTAGTTTGGTTGGCGACATGCTCGTTGTTCATGGTTGCACCCGCAATGGCTCAGAGCAAATTTCCCGAAAGACCTATCACCATCGTGGTTCCCAGTGCACCTGGCGGCACCACAGACTTTTCAGCGCGCTTGATTGCGGAACCTTTATCCCGCGCTTTGGGCCAACCCGTGGTCATTGAAAACAAAGCGGGTGCAGCAGGCAACATTGGCAAC
>CAINMN010000056.1 GCA_903850735.1 uncultured Burkholderiales bacterium
CGGGCAATGCGCGGGTGCGCGGGGTCGGCGGCGATGCGCAGGGTGGAGAAGTCGGGCATTCGAACGCTCCTGGCAGGGTTAAAGGGATTGGATGTCCATCATGATTTGGCGGGTGCGCAGGCTGCCGACGCCGCAATGCACATGCAGCAAGGCGCGCAGCTGGGCTTGCAGCTGGCTGCGCCACTCGGCGGGCCATTCGGCGCACATGCGCAAGGTGGCGGTGAACGGCATGCTCGAGTCCATGGCCGCTTGCAATGACTGCCACTGCAAACCGGGCAAGGCGTGGCGCTGGTGCGCGTCGTCGTGCGGCAGGCTGCGCAGGCCGCCTTCGGGCACCAGCTCGTACAAGGTGTTTTCGTCCAAGGGTTGCAAGCTCATGGTCTGCATGTCCAGTGCGGGCAGCAAGCCCACATCTTGCAGCAGCAACAGCTCGAAGGCGCGCAGCGCGGGCGCCGTGGTGCTGCTGACGCCGCCGGCCAGCACATGGACGGTCTGGCGGTACACATCGAACAGCGACGGGTGCGGGTCGTCACGGGCCAGTAGGCGCAACAGCAATTCGTTGAGGTAATAGCCCGAGAGCAAGGCCTCGCCGGTGGGCATCACATGGCCGCCCACCCACTCGGCGCCTTTGAGGGTTCGGATTTCGGCGTCACCGCTGTAGTCCAGCCGCAGCGGCTGCAGGGGCAGCAAAATCGGACGGAAATTGGACGTGGGCCGCTTGGCCCCTTTGGCAATCATGACCACCCGCCCACGGTGGCGGGTGAAGGTTTCCAGAATCAGGCTGGACTCGCTCCAGGGGTAACGGTGCAGGACGAACGCGGGTTCGTCATGGATGCGGTGGGCGGCTGCGCTGGACTTACTCGTAGCCAAAGCTGCGCACCCGCGCTTCGTCGTCCGCCCAGCCCGAGCGGACCTTGACCCACAGCTCGATGAACACCTTGGCGTCCATGAGCCGCTCCAGCTCCTGGCGCGTCTCGGTGCCAATGCGTTTGAGGCGCTCGCCCTTGTCACCGATGACCATGGCCTTGTGGCCATCGCGCTCGACCACGATGGTGGCGGCAATGCGCACCATGCGGCTGACGGTCTTGCCGGGCTCTTCCTCGAATTTGTCGATGACCACGGTCGAGGTGTAGGGCAACTCATCGCCGGTCAGGCGAAACAGCTTCTCGCGCACGATCTCGCTGGCGAGGAAACGCTCGCTGCGGTCGGTCAACTCGTCTTCGGCATACCACCAGGGCTGCTCGGGCAAAAACTTTTCGCAAATGCCCAGCAAGCGCTCGATGTCCTTGGCGTTCTTGGCCGACATGGGCACAAACTCGGCAAAGGCATGGCGGCTTTGCATGTCGCGCAGCCAGGGGGCAATTTCGGCGCGGCGGTGCACGGTGTCGAGCTTGTTGGCAATCAGCAAGACCGGCGTTTTCTCGTTCAGCAAAGCCAGCACCTTGGCATCGCCCAAGGTGAAATGCCCGGCTTCCACGACAAAGAGCACCAGGTCCACATCGCCCACGGCGCCCAGCACGGTTTTGTTGAGCGAGCGGTTCAGCGCGTTGTTGTGCTGGGTTTGAAAGCCCGGCGTGTCCACAAAAATGAACTGCGTGGCGCCTTCGGTGCGGATGCCGGTGATGCGGTGGCGCGTGGTTTGTGCCTTGCGCGAGGTGATGCTGATTTTTTGCCCGACCAGGGCATTGAGCAAGGTCGACTTGCCCACGTTGGGGCGGCCCACAATGGCCACCAGGCCACAGTGTTGGGCGGTATCGGTCGTCATGCCTTGCTCTCCTTGAGGGCTTGCAGCATGGCAGCCGCTGCAGCCTGTTCGCCCGCACGGCGCGAGCCACCAATGCCACGCTCGCTGCGACCCAACTCGGGTATTTCGCACTCGACATCAAAGGTTTGTTGGTGCGCCGCGCCCAGCGTGCCCACCACACGGTAGGCGGGCACCTTGAAGCGGCGCGCTTGCAGCCACTCTTGCAGCTCGGTCTTGGGGTCTTTGGCCGCGGCTTGCATGGAGGGGTTGATTTCCACCGCATCAAACAGGCGGTGCACCAAGGCCTCTGCCAGGTTGTAGTCGGCATCCAGAAACACGGCGCCAATCACGGCTTCCAGGGCGTCCGCCAAAATGGAGGGACGCTTTTGGCCGCCCGAGCGCAACTCGCCTTCGCCCAAGCGCATCAGGCCCGACAAGCCCAGGTCGAGCGCGAGCTTGTGCAGGGTTTCTTGCTTGACCAGGTTGGCGCGCACCCGCGACAAATCGCCTTCGGGCAAATCGGCCAGGGCCTTGAACAGCAGGCGCGACACCGCCAGGTTGAGCACCGAATCGCCCAGGAACTCCAGCCGCTCGTTGTGGTCGGCGCTGAAGCTGCGATGCGTCAGGGCCTGCGCCAGCAAGTTCGGGTTTTGAAAGCTGTATTGCAGCCGTTGCTGCAAGGCTTGGTGCGCAGGAGAGTCAGCCGACATGGTGCCTCAGTCAAAAGCGCCAATGCGCTTGACGTTGCCAAAGTTCATCCAGACAAAGAAGGCCTTGCCCACGATGTTTTTATCGGGCACAAAGCCCCAGTAGCGCGAGTCCAGCGAGTTGTCGCGGTTGTCGCCCATCATGAAGTAATGGCCTTGCGGCACTTTGCAGACCACGCCCTCGACGCTGTAGCGGCACTGGTCCTTGAAGGGAAACTCGTCGGCGCCGGCAATGAAGGCCGGGCGGTCGATGTCGTTCAAGAGGCGGTGCTTTTTGAGCGGCCCCGGTGCGGCCGGGCCGCTGCCCGTGGGCATGGTTTCCTCAAACTGCTTGATGTAGCGCAGGCTGTCTTCTTCGAAGAAGTCGGGCAAGCCTTGCTTGCCCACCGGCTGGCCATTGACCGTGAGTTGCTTGTTCAGGTAGGCCACCTCGTCGCCGGGCACACCGACCACGCGCTTGATGTAGTCCAGGCTGGGCTTGGGCGGGTAGCGAAACACCATGACGTCGCCGCGCTGCACTGGGTTGCCGTCGGTGATCTTGGTGTTGATCACGGGCAGGCGCACGCCGTAATGGAACTTGTTGACCAGGATCAGGTCGCCCACCAGGAGGGTGGGGATCATGGAGCCCGAGGGAATCTTGAACGGCTCGAACAGAAACGAGCGCAGGATGAAGACCACGATGATCACGGGGAACAGGCCGGCGGTCCAGTCCAGCCACCAGGGCTGGCGCAGGGCTTCTTCGCGCGCTTGCGACAGGTCGACATCGACTTGCTGGATGCCCATTTTTTGCAACTCGGCACGGCGCTCGGCCTCGCGCTGGGCCAGCAGCTCGGCCGCGGCCAGGCGCTGCGGCAGGAAGTACAGCCGCTCGGCCACCCAGTAAACGCCGGTGACCACGGTGGCCATGAACAGCAGCAGCGCAAAATTGCCTTCGAGCATGCCCACATACCAGGCGCCCACATAGCTGGCAAAGGCGGCCAGCACGAACGCTGTGAGGGTGGACATCATTCGTCCACCTGCAGGATGGCGAGGAAGGCCTCTTGGGGCACTTCCACCGAGCCGATTTGTTTCATGCGCTTCTTGCCTGCTTTCTGCTTTTCCAAAAGTTTGCGTTTGCGGGTGATGTCACCACCATAGCATTTTGCCAGCACGTTCTTGCGCAGGGCCTTGATGGTTTCGCGGGCGATGATGTTGGCGCCAATGGCGGCTTGAATGGCCACGTCGAACATTTGGCGGCTGATGATCTCGCGCATCTTGGCAGCCACGGCGCGGCCGCGGTACTGGGCCTGGGTGCGGTGCACGATGATGGACAGGGCATCGACCTTCTCGCCGTTGAGCAAAATGTCGACCTTGACCACATCGGAGGCGCGGTATTCCTTGAACTCATAGTCCATGGAGGCGTAGCCGCGGCTGACCGACTTGAGCTTGTCGAAGAAGTCGAGCACGATTTCGCCCAGGGGAAGCTCATAGGTCAGCATGACCTGGCGCCCGTGGTAGGACATGTTGAGCTGAACGCCGCGCTTTTGGTTGGCCAGGGTCATCACCGGGCCCACATACTCTTGCGGCATGTACAGGTGCACCGTGACGATGGGCTCGCGGATTTCCTCGATCTTGGCCTGGTCGGGCATCTTGGAGGGGTTCTCCACCATGATGACCTCCCCGTCGCCGCGCACCACCTGGTAGACCACGCTGGGGGCGGTGGTGATGAGGTCCTGGTCGAACTCGCGCTCGAGGCGCTCTTGCACAATTTCCATGTGCAACAAGC
>CAINMN010000057.1 GCA_903850735.1 uncultured Burkholderiales bacterium
ACCTCTGCGGCATCGACTGGCAATACTTCTCTCAGGCCATTGCGCATGGCTTGAAGGAGAAAATTTTGAGAAAAGTCATTTGAAAAAAATATAACCACAGCACCGGAATGCTTTGACATCCAAGCTTGCAGCGTGTCAAAGTCCTCTGTTTGACGGTGTGATTGCGATTCAAAAAGCAACAAATCAATCACGGAATCGTCCCGCGTCTCCTTCTCGACGACGAAGCCGTGGCGAAGACAAAATTGGTTGCAGAGCGAATGCAATGTTGGAGAAACGGCCTGAATACGGACAAGCATGGAGGGCACCTTAACGCTGTTGCGTGCCAACCATCGGTGTTCCCACACCAATGTTGAAAATATTGACAGGAACCGGCGGTGTATCGAAGCTCTTTTGGTAACGATCAATGGCGGACTTCATAGCACCGCCATCAGTGGTTCGTACGGTGGGGACCAAGCTGGCGGTATCGAGGCTGCTCTGTTGGCGATTAAAAAAATCCCTGCTTGCCAAGCCAAATTGGCGGTCGGTCTGGCTGGGGTCAGAAGCACACCCGACCAACTTCAAACATAAAAATAGACAAATCGTCAAAGAGATGCGGTTCATGGTCTTATCCAACATGCTGGTTGTAGTTCTGGAAATTCAAGGTTTGTTCTGCTGGAGACTGTCAGGCACTTTAGACTGGGAGGTATTTGCAGAAGCATCGGCTGCACGCCCCTCAAGGCTGCCATTCAGAAAACGATCCTGTCGTGTCGGCGGAATGAAGGAGTCTGTTGGCAAGGCCATGGCGGTATTGACGGGCTGGGCCAACCTGGGCGTCACAATGAAAAGCAACTCGGAACGTTCGGTTTGAAATGCCGTACTTCTGAACAGTGCCCCCAATACTGGAATTTCACCTAAAAGTGGAACAGCCCGAATCGATTCTGAAACATTGTTTTTGATCAAGCCGCCAATGGCAAAGCTTTCGCCTGTCCGCAATTGCACGGTCGTCGAAGCTCGCCTGGTGGTGATGGAAGGCAACAATGTGGATTGGCCAGACAGGCTGGTCAGGGTCGTACCGGTTTGCGACAACTCCGAAACCTCCGGCGTCACCCGAAGATTGATCAGCCCATCCTCCAAAACGGTGGGCAAGAACCGCACACCCACCCCAAATTCTTTTTCTTCCAAGGTGATGACGGTTGCACCAGATGAGCTGGATTGAGGAACAGGGATAAAGATCTTGCCCCCGGCAAGGAATGACCCTTCTTGTCCAGACACCGCAGTGATGGTGGGTTCGGCCAATATTTTCACCAGACCCTTTTTCATGTCCGCAGTGATCGTGACATTGGTTCTCCCGTTGGCCCTTGTAAAGCTCACTGCACTGGATCCGCTGGACAGCAGTTGCGACAGCACATTGATGGAAGTTCCACCCACGGTACGGGTGAGGTTCATGTCAACCCCCAAATCTTCCAGAAGTGTTTTGGAAACTTCTGCCACCTTCACTTCCAGCATCACTTGCTGCGAGCCCTCAATGCGCAGGAGATTGATGATTTTTTTTCCTCCGGAAAATGCCTCGCTCAAGGTGACCAAGCGATTCGCTTTCATCGCGTCCTGAACACGACCGGTCAGGACCACATTTTCAGAGACCACATCAATGCCAACATCGTCCATGTCAGGCATGAGTTTTTTGATCTTGCTGTGAAATGCTTGCAGATCCATGGTCACCGAAATTTCATGCATCAAGGCTTCGCCTTGCGCCGACCATACGAACAAATTGGTTGTCCCCTGCTTTTTTCCCAGCAAATACACTTCCTTGGGATTGATCAATACCACATCGGCAATCTCAGGGTTGCCAATGGAAATCCTCGCAATGTTGTCGTTGACTTTGAGCAATTTTGACTTGCCGGATGTCAGTTCGACCGTTGACATGGAAGATGACTGCTGTGCAAACGATGGGGTAAAGCACAGCGCCATGCCACAAAGGACCATCAATAGGCGAGCAATGCACAGCGATGCCAAAGACTTCAACATGAATTTCTTTCTTTTGAGAGTAAGGTCAACTTATTCGCTTGAGACAAGCGATCCGCGAATCACCACTGTTTTCTGAATGGCAATCGGTTTTGAAGACGCAGTTTGTGGTTTCGACGTGACGACTTTGGCATCCTGTTTTTTGATGACGTTCGTCATGGACGCGAGGCTCAACAAGTCATTTTTCCTGGCCCCAGTCGTGGCGATGGTTTCTGTATCGCGCTGGTTCCTGAGCACCAGTGACAAGGTGCCAATGCTTCGCGCCAAGTCGATGGCCTCAGCTTGTGCAGGCGTCACTTCCAGCGTGACTGCATTCACAAGCTTGGGTTTGTACTCCGTGGACGACAAGTCTTGCGCGACGGCAAGCACCTGAATCCGCTCAAGCACGATCTTGGAAATCAGATTGCTTTGCCCATCTTGGGTGTTGACCATGACATCCACAAAATTACCTGGCAACGCAAATCCAGCAACGCCCACAATTTCATTCACTTTGACAGCCACAGCTCTTTTGCCATTTTGTAGTTGGGCTGACAATCCGCCCTTCTCTCCCTGGGGCGCCAACTTCGATCGCAACAAGGGCTCACCCTGCAAAACGGTGATGTTGACGACGCGATCAACTGTTTCCTCCAGAGATGACAGAGGGTCTTTGAAAACTGCGGCTTTGGGCCAAGCTGTCATTTTCAACATCGCGGACGACAGCTTGGTGCCCGCTGGAATATCCTGTGTTGCCACGACCACAGAAACAACGTCCATTTCGGACTTTTTCTGTGCCCACAGATAAAACATGGCCACCGCCAGAAATCCCGTGACTATCGATAAGGACAAGGCGAAAAGGGTTCGGTATCTGTTCATGCTTGCTTTTCAAGGAATGTCAATTTTTCGCCCAGAGATAGATAAAAACACCGGCGCAAATACAAAGTGCGTAAGGAATCCCCCTGCGATCTTGCGGGGACTTCCACAAACTCCAGGCCAGGCAAACAAGCCCCCCGGTGATCATGATGACCAAACCAAGCTCCAGGGCCTGATGCGCTGAAAAATACGCTCCTGTTGCCCCAGCCAATTTGACGTCGCCTGCACCCAGCCAACCTGCGAGGTACAGCACAAAGAATGAGAGAAACAAAACAATGGATGAAGCCAATGCAGACCCAATCCCCTGCCCCGCAGGCAAGGCCGAGAAAGACAGTCCCAGGACAGCTCCCACCAAAACCAGCCGGTTGGAAACGATTCGAAACGCCATGTCCTGCCAACTGGCCACGAGCAGCATGGCCAGCAGCGATGCTTGCATGACCGTATTCCAGTTTGGCAAATGCATGACGTTCCGATCGCTTCAATGATCACTTAGGGGCGTAAGTGCCAATCTTGGTGCCGACAGCACCAAAGAAATCACTCAAGCTTGTGCCCAAGCTGCCGGCACCCGTGACAAGTGCCAGGGCCACCAAAGCGGCAAGCAGGCCGTACTCCAAGGAAGATACGGCCGACTCATCTTTGATGAAGTTTTGAATGGATTGATAGATATTCATGAGGTTTCCCTTCGTAAGAGTTGTTGAAACTTCAAGCTAGACCCTCTGCCCTTGGCATACCCAATGGCTTAGACACCTTGCTTTGCAATGGCAACATGCATTTGCTTGCTTGCAGCCATGGGCGAAAGGTAATGGGCTTTGTCTGTATTTTTCGTGCGATGGCTCACATAGCGGCACCGCAATTTCAATGTGGCTTGGCGTACCTTTCTTGCATTCAATCGCATTTAGAGTCGTTCCATATGAATACGAAAAAACGCATCCAATTAGATGGCCAAAGGGGAACGTCCTCTGTGGAATTCGCCTTGATTCTCCCGATCCTCATGCTTTTGATCTGTGGCTTGATTGAGCTCAGCATCGCGTTGTATGACAAAGCGGTTCTGATCAATGCCAGCCGTGAGGGTGCTAGGGCAGGCATTGTTCTGCGCAACCCCAAACTGACAGAGTTGCAAATCAAGGCGATTGTTTTGAACTACACAGAAAATGCCTTGATCTCCATCGGGACAGCGACAACGCCGGAAGTCGTGGTCATCCAATCTTCACCCGCCGTGTTTCCCAATCCTCTCAGTGTGACGGTGACCTATACCTATTCAGGCTTCGGGTTGGGTCCGCTTTTAAGCGCCTTCAATGTGCCAATCACGATGAGCTCAACAACAACCATGGCCAATGAGTAAGCATGAGCACACCACAAAATTTTCGGAAAAGCATGTTGTTGCGGCGGCAAAGGGGCGTGACCTCGATTTTCTTTGCTCTGTTATTTCCCATCCTCCTGGGCTTGGGGGCGCTCGCAGTGGACATTGCCCACCTTCTCGCGGTCAAAAATGAACTTCAAAATGCCGCAGATGCTGCTGCACTTGCGGGTGCCAACCATCTGTATCGCAACGGCCAACCCAACTGGGACGTGGCCGTGCAAAAAGCGCAGGAAGCCATTGCCATGAATGGTGCCGGCGGCGCCATGCTGAGCCAAGCCGCTGTCACTGCCGGCTATTGGAATCTGACGCTTGAAAAAGGACAATTGCAAGCCTTGCCCATGACGCCAACGATTCACGATGTTCCAGCCATCCAAGTGAAGGTGTCCAAAAGCGCACAGCAAAATGCCGGCGAAGTTGGCGTTTTTTTCGCCAATTTTCTAGACATCTTTTCTGTTCCCATGACGGCCTCTTCGGTTGCAGGACGCGTCAGCCCTGGCACCGTTGAACCTGGCATCTTATTTCCCGTTGTGATGAGCCAGTGTATTTTTGATGCTTACTGGAATTTCAATTCAGTGCCCCCGGGCCCTCAAATTGACCCTGTCACCCAGGCTCCAAAAATTTTTCAATTGGGTAATTCGACCAACACTAACTGCCCCGAGGGTCAGTGGACGTCACTGGACACGGACAGCAACAGTGCTTCGTACATCAAACAACTGATCACCAACAGGAATCCCATGGCCATGAGCGTTGGTGATTCGGTTTGGGTTCAGACGGGCATCAAAACCTCAAACTATGGCAACGCCAACGACTGCAGCGCCGCAGGCAACAAAAGTTGTGAGTACGTGACCGTTCCCGTCGCCAACTTGATCAACGGCCATGTACACAGCCCCGTTACTGGGTTTGCCTGTCTGCGAATCCTGAGAGCCCTGGGCGGCAACTCAAAGTTCGTTGAAGTTCAAATGAGCACGAAATGTGAGGCGGGTTACTCTGGAGGCGTGGGCCCCGGATATGGCGTGGTTTCACCCTCGAGCTTGCTTCAGTGATGAAGGCGCCGGCTTCTGCTTCTACCCAAGGATTTCATGATGAATAAAAAATCACACAGCACGCACGACACTTCGCAAGACAAGCCAGGTGACTATGCCAGTCAACATAACAAGCCAGGGGAGAAGGCACCCACCCAGCTCCACCAAAGCCAACGCAGTCCAGGGAGCAGAAGCGATCGTGACGATCACCTGGGAAGCCAGAATCAATCGAGGCAGCGCAAAAAAGGGAACAGGAATTGACGCATTGCGGATGATCGCAAATCAATTCTGGCGGGCATGAAAGAGGGATGTGGTGCGTGGTGAGGGTTTCGAACCCCCGACCCCCGCCGTGTGAAGGCGATGCTCTACCACTGAGCTAACCACGCAAGCTGTATTCAGCAAAGAACAATATTATGCCACAGAATTTTCCAGGCTTCGGAAAACGACTTTTCCGCCGCTGGCTTTGTCCATTTGCTTCAGGACCTCGTCGTGGGCAGCGCATTCTTGCTCGGAGGCCTGAATCACGGGCAAATCAAATTGGCGCAAATCGATCAGGCTGACCCCACCTTCTTCAGCGGTACCCGTTGCATGCGCGTCGATCAGCAAGGCATCCTGGCCACGGGTCATGTTGATGTAAACGTCGGCCAGCAACTCCGCATCCAGCAAAGCGCCGTGCAAGGTGCGGCCGGAATTGTCCACCTCCAGGCGATCGCACAAGGCATCCAGTGAATTGCGTTTGCCCGGAAACATGTCCTTGGCCATGGCCAAAGTGTCTGTGATGCCCGCCACAAACTCGGTGATGGGCCCTTTGCCCAACCGCTCCAGCTCTTTGTTCAAAAAAGCAAGGTCAAAAGGCGCGTTGTGAATGATGAGTTCAGCGCCTTCGATGTAAGCCAGCAACTCATCGGCGATGTGGGCAAATAGCGGCTTGTCACGCAAAAACTCGTTGCTGATGCCATGGACCTTGAGCGCATCCTCATGGCTGTCACGCTCAGGGTTCACATAGTGATGAAAGTTGTTGCGTGTCAGCTTGCGGTTGAGCAACTCAACGCAGCCAATCTCGATGATGCGGTCACCCGTCTCGGCTGAAAGACCCGTGGTCTCCGTGTCAAGGATGATCTGACGCATGGCGGCCCTCAGTGGTTTTCTTTGGCGTGGTTGATGGTGTACTTGGGAATCTCGATCACCAAGGGCGTTTGCCCCACGATGGCCTGGCAACTCAGGCGCGACTGAGGCTCAAGGCCCCAGGCGCGGTCCAGCAAATCTTCCTCGGTTTCATCCTGCTCGTTCAAGGAGGCGAAACCCTCGCGCACGATCACATGGCACGTGGTGCAAGCACAACTCATGTCACAAGCATGCTCAATGGCGACGCCGTTGTCGAGCAAGGCCTCGCAAATGGTGTTGCCTGGCAGTGTTTGAATTTCCTTGCCTTGCGGGCAATACTCAGGGTGGGGCAATATCTTGAGCGTTGTCATTCCAATGTCTCGATGTTCTTTCCGGCCAGCGCATGCTGGATACCGCGGTTCATGCGCTGCGCCGCAAAAGCTTCCGTGCCTTTGGCCAGTGCCTCGGTCGCGGCCTCGATCTCTGCCGCATTGTCCAGGCTTTTGGCGGCCAGCGTGGCCGCCATCAAGGCTTGCACATGCTGGCGCTCATCTGCGCTCAGCAAGTCGCCATCGGCATCCAGGGCGCTTTGCGTGGCCAACCACATGCGGTCGGCATCCACCCGCGCCTCGACCACGGCCCTGGCCTTCATGTCTTGCTCGGCGGTGGAGAAACTGTCTTGCAGCATGGCCGCAATTTGATCGTCGGAGAGGCCATAGGAGGGTTTGACGGTGATCTGGGCCTCAACCCCACTGCCCTGCTCCTTGGCGGCCACGCTGAGCAAGCCATCGGCATCCACAGTGAAGGTGACGCGGATGCGCGCTGCCCCCGCCGCCATGGGCGGAATCCCGCGCAACTCAAAACGGGCCAGGCTACGGCAATCGGCGACCAAGTCGCGCTCGCCCTGCACCACATGCAAAGCCAAGGCTGTTTGACCGTCTTTGTAGGTGGTGAAGTCTTGGGCCATGGCGGTGGGAATCGTCTGGTTGCGCGGCACAATGCGCTCGACCAATCCACCCATGGTTTCGATGCCCAAAGACAAGGGAATCACGTCCAGCAAAAGCAATTCGCCGTTCGGGTTGTTGCCCGCCAGTTGGTTGGCTTGCAGCGCGGCGCCCAAAGCCACCACTTCATCGGGGTTCAAATTGTTCAGGGGGGCACGGCCAAAAAATTCAGCCACCGCATGCTGAACTTGGGGCATGCGGGTGGAGCCGCCCACCATCACCACACCTTGCACATCGTCTCGCTGAATTTTGGCGTCGCGCAAGGCTTTGCGCACCGCAGACAGTGTGCGTTGCGTCAGGCTGGCGGTGGCAAGTTCGAATTGGCTGCGACTCACGGTTTGCTCTAACAAGCCATCCGAGAGTTGCAAACGAAAGGCGGCTTGGTCGCTCTCAGAAAGAGCTTCTTTGCAAGCACGCGCCGCCACTTGGCTGGACGACTTGTCTGCTGCCGTGTGCAGTTGGCGGCCCGCCTGGCTTAACACCGAGTCGGCCAGCGCACGGTCGTAGTCGTCGCCGCCCAGGGCAGAGTCGCCGCCAGTGGCCAAGACCTCAAAAACGCCGCGAGAGAGACGCAGGATGGAAATGTCAAAGGTGCCGCCACCGAGGTCGTACACCGCATAAATGCCTTCGCTGGCATTGTCCAGGCCATACGCAATGGCGGCTGCAGTGGGCTCATTGATCAGACGCAGCACATTCAGACCCGCCAATTGGGCGGCGTCTTTGGTGGCTTGACGTTGGGCATCGTCAAAATAGGCCGGGACCGTGATCACCACACCATACAAATCATCGTTGAAGGTGTCCTCGGCGCGGTAACGCAAAGTGGCCAGGATCTCCGCACTGATTTCCACGGGAGACTTTTCGCCCACGCGCGTCTGCAACGAAAGCATGCCGGGCTTGTCCAAAAGGACATAGGGCAGCTTTTCAGGTTGAGCAATGTCCTTGACCCCGCGCCCCATGAAGCGCTTGACGGAAACAATGGTGTTTTGGGGGTCTTCAGCCTGGTTCTTCAGGGCCTCATGCCCAATTTGACGCCCCCCATTTTCAAGAAAGCGAACAGCCGAAGGCAGAATGACCCTGCCATCGTTGTCTGGCAAGCACTCGGCCACGCCATTGCGCATGGCGGCCACCAAAGAATGGGTGGTGCCTAAATCGATGCCCACCGCAATGCGTCGCTGGTGAGGGTCTGGGGCTTGGCCCGGTTCGGAAATCTGTAACAACGCCATAAGCTGTATTGTCGCCGTTAGACGTCGTCCATGTTGTCCAGGCGGGTTTCAATGTCGCTGGCAAAGCGTTCGATGAACATCAGGGCACGCACTGTGGCGGCAGCCTGGGAAAAATCATGGTCCAGGTCAAGTTGCCGCTCGCACAGCGCGAGATGCTCACGGCGAACGCGAATGACGTCCTCGTGCAAGGTCTCCAAGGACGGCATGCTCAGGGCTTCGTCCAAGGCCTCGCGCCATGCCATTTGTTGCATCAAAAAGGCGGAGGGCATGGCCGTGTTGACTTCCGCCTGAATGGGTGCGCCACCCAATTCGCAGAGATAGGCCGCGCGCTTCAAAGGATCTTTCAGGCGTTGGTAGGCTTCATTGATGCGCACAGACCACTGCATGGCCACGCGCTGGGCCGCGGCACCTTGTGCGGCAAATTTGTCGGGATGGGCTTCTCGCTGCAAGTCTTTCCATCGGCCATCGAGTTCGGACCGGTCCAAGACAAACTGGCGCGGCAATTGGAACAAGCTGAAGTCATCTGCCGCAAGCTGTTGCGACAGCGTCAAGCCGGGGGTGGCCACGTCAGACCCGGAACGACTCGCCGCAGCCGCAGCGATCGCGCTCGTTGGGATTGTTGAAACGGAAACCTTCGTTCAAGCCTTCGCGCACAAAGTCCAACTCTGTGCCGTCGATGTAAGCCAGGCTTTTGGGGTCAATCAAGACCTTCACGCCATGGCCTTCAAACACCACATCTTCTGGGCTCACGTCGTCCACATATTCCAGCTTGTAGGCCAAGCCGGAACAACCTGTGGTTTTAACGCCCAGGCGCACGCCCACGCCCTTGCCACGTTTGGACAAGTAACGGGTCACGTGCCTGGCGGCGGATTCTGTCAGTGTGACGGCCATCTGAATCCTAATCAGTGTGCGTGCTTCTTTTTATAGTCATCCACAGCGGCCTTGATGGCATCTTCGGCCAGGATGGAGCAATGGATTTTGACGGGCGGCAGCGCCAACTCTTCGGCAATCTGGCTGTTCTTGAGCGCCGCAGCTTCGTCCAGGGTTTTGCCCTTGACCCACTCGGTCACCAGAGAAGACGACGCAATGGCTGAGCCACAGCCATAGGTTTTGAAGCGCGCATCTTCAATCACGCCAGTCATCGGGTTAACCTTGATTTGCAGTTTCATGACGTCGCCGCAGGCGGGCGCACCGACCATGCCGGTACCGACGTCTTCGTCGCCTTTGTCAAATGAACCCACGTTGCGCGGGTTTTCGTAATGGTCAATGACTTTTTCGCTGTAGGCCATGATGTATTCTCTTCTTCTTGTCTTGTAGGAAGCTCAGTGGGCAGCCCATTGGATGGTGCTGAGGTCAATGCCGTCTTTGTACATTTCCCACAGGGGGCTGAGTTCGCGCAACTTGGCCACGTTCTCGCGGATGGTGGCAACGGCGTAGTCGATTTCTTCTTCGGTAGAGAAGCGGCCCACGGTCATGCGCAGGCTGCTGTGGGCCAACTCGTCACTGCGGCCCAAGGCACGCAACACATAGCTGGGCTCCAGACTGGCCGAGGTGCATGCGGAACCCGAGGACACCGCCAAGCCCTTGATGCCCATGATGAGCGACTCGCCCTCCACATAGTTGAAGCTGATGTTCAGGTTGTGGGGGACGCGGTGTTCCAGGTTGCCGTTGACAAACACCTGTTCAATGTCTTTCAAGCCATCCAACAAGCGCTTTTGCAAGCGCTGGGCTTTGGCCAGGTCTTGCGCCATTTCTAGCTTGGCCAGGCGGAAGGCCTCGCCCATGCCCACGCACTGATGGGTAGGCAGCGTGCCACTGCGCATGCCGCGCTCGTGTCCGCCGCCATGCATCTGGGCTTCCAGACGAATGCGAGGCTTACGGCGCACGTACAGGGCGCCAATGCCCTTGGGGCCATAGGTTTTGTGAGAAGCCAGGCTCATCAGGTCAACCGGCAGCGTTTGCAGGTCGATGTCAATTTTGCCCGTGGCTTGGGCGGCGTCCGTATGGAACACAATCCCTTTTTCCCGGCACAGTTTGCCCAACGCCGTGATGTCTTGCACCACGCCGATTTCGTTGTTCACGAACATCACGCTCAAAAGAATGGTGTCGGGCCGAATGGCGGCTTGAACGGCAGCCATGTCCAGCATGCCATCTTCCTGAACATCCAGGTAGGTGACTTCAAAGCCCTGGCGCTCGAGTTCGCGCATGGTGTCCAACACGGCCTTGTGCTCGGTTTTCACCGTGATCAGGTGCTTGCCTTTGGACTTGTAAAAGTGAGCAGCGCCCTTGATCGCCAGGTTGTTGGACTCGGTCGCACCCGAGGTCCAAACGATCTCACGGGGGTCCGCCCCAATCAAGGAAGCCACATCGGCACGGGCTTTTTCGACGGCTTCTTCAGCCTCCCAGCCCCAGGCATGGCTGCGTGAGGCCGGGTTGCCAAAATGCTCGCGCAACCAGGGAATCATGGCTTCCACCACACGCGGGTCGACCGGCGTGGTAGAGCCATAGTCAAGATAAATCGGGAAATGGGGGGTCATAAATTAACTTTTGGCAAAAGCATTGCCCAAGGCAAACACAGAATTCGGTGCATTGACGCGAATCGGCTTGACCACGGGCGCACTGGAGATGGCGCGCTTGATGACGGGCTTGTCTTCAATTTGAACGCCTTTGGCGAGCTGCTCGTCCACCAGCTTTTGCAGGGTGACCGAGTCGAGGAACTCCACCATGCGCTGGTTCAAGGAGGACCACAGTTCATGGGTCATGCAACGGCCGGCTTCGCCCATGCAGTTTTCTTTGCCACCGCAATGGGTGGCATCGATCGGCTCATCGACCGACACAATGATGTCTGCCACAGTGATCTCGGTGGCTTTTCGGCCCAAGGTGTAACCACCGCCGGGGCCGCGAGTGGATTCGACCAGGTCGTGGCGGCGCAGCTTACCGAACAATTGCTCAAGATAGGACAAGGAAATTTGCTGGCGCTGGCTGATGGCGGCCAGGGTGACGGGGCCATTGTTTTGGCGCAAAGCCAGGTCAATCATGGCGGTAACGGCAAAACGACCTTTGGTGGTAAGACGCATGGCAAGCTCCTTTGGGGCTGTGTCGACAAGCTTTGTCGACTAGTTAAGTCAAGTATAGCAGAAGACCAAACAAATTGCTCGGGTACTGAACTGTACAACGATTTTGTCCAAGACATCAACTTAGGGTTTCCACCAGTCAACCATCATTGCGAGCAAAGCGCAGCGATCCCTCAGTGGCGTGAGATAGCCGCGGCCTCTTTGGGACCTCGCAATGAAGGTTATGGGGGATCAGGCGGCGGTCAGGTTGTCTTTGCCTGGGGCGCCAAAGGCCTGTTGCCGGAGCTTGGCCAATTCGTCACGGGTGCGCGCGGCTTGCTCGAATTCCAGATTGCGCGCGTGCTCCATCATTTGCTTTTCCAGCCGCTTGATTTCGCGCGCAATGTCTTTCTCGCTCATGTCTTCGAAGCGGATGCGCTGTTGTTCCAAGCGTTCGGCCTCGCGACCGGCCTTCTCGCTGTACACACCGTCAATCAGGTCTCGCACCTGTTTGACCACGGTGCGCGGGGTGATGCCGCGCTCCAGGTTGTGGGCGATCTGCTTGGCGCGGCGCCGTTCTGTCTCGCCAATGGCTTTCTTCATCGACTCGGTCATCACATCCGCATACAAAATGGCTTTGCCATGTTGATTGCGTGCAGCGCGGCCAATGGTCTGGATGAGGCTGCGCTCTGAGCGCAGGAAACCTTCCTTATCGGCGTCGAGGATGGCGACAAGGGTCACTTCTGGCAAGTCAATGCCTTCACGCAAGAGGTTGATGCCCACCAGCACATCAAAGGTGCCCAAGCGCAAATCGCGCAAAATTTCAACGCGCTCGACGGTGTCGACATCGCTGTGCAAATAGCGCACCTTGACGCCGTTGTCACCCAAATAGTCCGTCAATTGCTCGGCCATGCGCTTGGTCAGGGTGGTGATCAGAACGCGCTCATGGCGATCCACACGCAAGCGTATTTCACCCAAGACATCGTCGACCTGGTGCGTGGCCGGGCGGACTTCCACCTCAGGATCGACCAAGCCAGTGGGCCTGACCAATTGCTCGACCACCTGGCCGGCATGGCGTTTTTCGTAATCGGCGGGCGTGGCCGAAACAAACACCACTTGGCGCATGCGCTTTTCAAACTCTTCCAGCTTCAAGGGACGGTTGTCCAAGGCACTGGGCAAGCGGAACCCATATTCGACCAAGGTGGTTTTGCGGGCCCGGTCGCCGTTGTACATGCCGCCAAACTGGCCCATCAGCACATGGCTTTCGTCCAGAAACATGATGGCGTCTTTGGGCAAGTAGTCCGTCAACGTGCTGGGCGGATCGCCGGGTGCCGCACCCGACAAGTGCCGGGTGTAGTTTTCAATGCCCTTGCAATGTCCGACCTCGCTCAGCATTTCCAGGTCAAAGCGGGTCCGCTGCTCCAGGCGTTGCGCTTCCACCAGCTTGCCCATGCCCACCAGCTCTTTAAGCCGTTCCGAGAGCTCCACCTTGATGGTTTCCACTGCCGCAAGCACACGGTCGCGCGGCGTGACGTAGTGGCTCGAGGGATACACCGTGAAGCGCGGGATTTTTTGACGCACCCGCCCCGTCAGCGGGTCAAACAATTGCAGTGACTCGATTTCATCGTCAAAGAGCTCGATGCGAATGGCCATTTCACTGTGCTCGGCCGGAAACACGTCAATGGTGTCTCCGCGCACCCGAAAGCAACCCCGGCCAAACTCGGTGTCATTGCGCGCGTATTGCATGCGCACCAATTGCGCAATCAGCTCGCGTTGGCCTGGCTTGTCACCGGTGCGCAAGGTCATGACCATGCGGTGGTAGCTCTCCGGCTCACCGATACCGTAGATGGCCGACACGGTGGCCACGATGATGACGTCACGCCGCTCCAGAATGCTCTTGGTGCAGGACAAGCGCATTTGCTCAATGTGCTCGTTGATGGCGCTGTCCTTTTCAATGAACAGGTCGCGTTGCGGCACATAGGCTTCTGGCTGGTAATAGTCGTAGTAGCTGACGAAATACTCCACGGCGTTCTTCGGAAAAAACTCCCGGAACTCCGAATACAGCTGCGCTGCCAGGGTTTTGTTGGGGGCAAAGACGATGGCGGGACGGCCCAAGCGCGCGATCACATTGGCCATGGTGAAGGTTTTGCCGGACCCGGTCACCCCCAGCAAGGTCTGAAAGACTTCGCCGTCGCGTAAGCCTTCAGACAGCTTGTCGATGGCCGCAGGCTGGTCACCCGCCGGTGGATAGGGCTGGTAAAGCTCAAACGGCGAGCCCGGATAGGAGACAAACTGCCCTTGAGCGGGCGCTTCAACTTCAACTGGCACGAGGGTCATGGGCGCTCAAACAAAACAGGGGGAAAACAGGCTGCGCCATGACTTAAAATTCATGGCGAACCGTGTAGCCTAGCGCACTCTGCGCCCTTCCCGGCTTTTTTTCTTCACAAGACCCTCCTCCAAGGACCGACGATGTCTATGTTTACTGGCGTCCAGATGGCGCCCCGCGATCCCATCCTGGGACTGAATGAGCAATTTGCCGCAGACACCAACCCCCACAAAGTGAACCTGGGTGTCGGCGTTTATTTTGATGACAACGGCAAATTGCCCTTGCTGCAATGCGTTCAGCAAGCAGAAAAAGCCATGATGGACAAGCCCACGGCACGCGGTTACCTGCCGATTGACGGCATTGCAGCCTACGACAGCGCCGTCAAAGGCCTGGTCTTCGGTCCGGAGTCTGAACCTGTGAAAAGCGGCCGTGTGGCCACCGTCCAAGGCTTGGGCGGCACAGGCGGCCTGAAAATTGGCGCCGACTTCCTGAAAAAATTGTTGCCCACAGCCAAAGTGCTGATCAGCGACCCCAGCTGGGAAAACCATCGCGCCCTGTTCACCCAGGCGGGCTTCACCGTGGAAACCTATGCCTACTACGATGCTGACAAACGCGGCGTCAACTTTGAAGGCATGCTGGCCTCTTTGAAAGCGGCTCCCGCAGGCACCATCGTGGTCTTGCATGCTTGCTGCCACAACCCCACTGGCTATGACATCACCGCCGCGCAGTGGGACCAGGTGGTTCAAGTGGTGAAGGCGCAAGGCCTGACCGCTTTCCTGGACATGGCCTATCAAGGCTTTGGCCATGGCATTCAAGAAGACGGTGCCGTGATGGCCAAATTCGTCGCCGCTGGTTTGAATTTCCTGGTGTCTACCTCTTTCTCCAAGAGCTTCAGCCTTTACGGCGAGCGCGTCGGCGCCCTGTCGGTCTTGTGTGCCGACAAAGAAGAGGCCGACCGCGTGCTGTCTCAACTGAAAATTGTCATTCGCACCAACTACTCCAACCCACCGACCCATGGGGGCGCCGTGGTCGCCGCCGTGCTGAGCAACCCCGAGTTGCGTGCCCTGTGGGAAAAAGAGCTGGGCGAGATGCGCGTGCGCATCAAGGACATGCGACAAAAACTGGTGGACGGGCTGAAAGCCGCAGGTGTTCAACAGGACATGAGTTTCATCACCGACCAGATCGGCATGTTCAGCTACTCGGGCTTGAACAAAGACCAAATGGTGCGTCTGCGCACCGAATTTGGGGTGTACGGCACCGATACCGGGCGCATGTGCGTGGCGGCCCTGAACAGCAAGAACATTGCGCATGTCTGCGCTTCGATTGCCAAGGTCGTCTAAGCCCATCGCCCCGCGCAAATTGGTGTCTGGACTCCCATTTGCGCGTCTGTCTGCTGTTATATTGCACTGCAACATCTATCAACCAAGGTCGCGTCCATGCTTTACCAGATCTACGAAACGCAACGCTCACTGATGGAGCCTTTCGCGGACTTTGCACAGGCAGCTGCCAAGCTGTACAGCAACCCTCTGTCGCCCTTGGGGCAGTCGCAAATTTCGCAGCGCATTTCGGCCACCTACGACCTGATTTACCGCCTGGGCAAAGATTATGAAAAGCCCTCTTTCGGCATTCAGTCCGTGACCGTGGACGGTGTGGATGTGGCGATTCATGAGCGGGTGGAAATTGACAAGCCCTTTTGCGAGCTGCGCCGCTTCAAGCGCTTCTGTGACGATGCGGCCACCCTGAACAAGCTCAAAGGCCAGCCCGTGGTGCTGATCGTGGCCCCTTTGTCGGGCCACTATGCGACCTTGTTGCGCGACACCGTCAAAACCATGCTGACCGGTCACAAGGTCTACATCACCGACTGGAAAAATGCGCGGCTCGTGCCGCTCACCGACGGCGAGTTCCACCTAGATGACTACGTCAACTACGTGCAAGAGTTCATTCGCCATTTGCAAGCCACCTACGGTCATTGCCATGTGATGAGCGTCTGTCAGCCCACGGTGCCGGTGCTGGCTGCCGTGTCCTTGATGGCTTCGCGTGGCGAGCAAACGCCTTTGAGCATGACCATGATGGGTGGCCCCATCGATGCCACCCGCTCGCCCACAGCGGTCAACAACCTGGCCATGAACAAGAGCTTCAGCTGGTTTGAGAACAATGTGATTTACCGCGTGCCCTCGAACTTCCCCGGGGCCGGTCGTCGCGTCTACCCTGGCTTCTTGCAGCACACCGGTTTTGTGGCCATGAACCCGGACCGTCACCTGAAGAGCCATTACGACTACTTCAAAGACCTGATCAAGGGCGACAACTCCAGCGCCGAATCGCACCGACAGTTCTACGACGAGTACAACGCCGTGCTGGACATGGACGCCGACTATTACCTGGAAACCATTCAAACCGTTTTCCAGGAGTTCAAGCTGGTCAAAGGTACCTGGGAGGTTCGCAACCCCGAAGGTGAGTTAGAGCTTGTGCGCCCGCAAGACATCACCCGCACCACCCTGCTGACGGTGGAAGGTGAATTGGACGACATCTCGGGTTCTGGTCAAACGGAAGCCGCTCACAGCCTGTGCACAGGCATTGTGCGCCGTGAGCACCATCACCTGGAAGCCAAGGGGGCGGGTCACTATGGCATTTTCAGTGGCCGTCGCTGGCGAGAGGTGGTGTACCCGCACGTTCGCGCTTTCATCCTGGAACATGAAGGCAAAACCTCCAAGCCCGCCAAAGCGGTGGTCAAGCCCAAGCGCGTCGCAGCGAAAAAAGCCTCGGTGGCTGCCAAGCCCGCTCGCAAGACGGTAGCGCGTCGCAGGGCTTGATGCGCCCACAAGCTCTTCGCGACCTGGTGTTGGCGGCACTGCCGCAAACCCAGTGCACGCGATGCGGCTTTCCTGATTGCGCGGCTTACGCCCAGGCCATCGCAGAACAGCAGGCGCCCCTCAATCAATGCCCCCCAGGTGGACTGGAAGGCATTGAGCGCTTGGCCCGCATCACCGGCCAACCGGTTTTGCCGCTGAATCCAGACCATGGTGTGGAAGTGCCTCGAACCGTGGCCTGGATCGAAGAAGACACTTGCATTGGTTGCACGCTGTGCATCAAAGCTTGTCCCACCGATGCGATTGTGGGAACCCACAAGCGCATGCACACCGTCATTGAGCCCTATTGCACGGGCTGTGAGCTCTGCATTCCGGTTTGCCCCGTGGACTGCATTCGACTTGACAATGTCAGTGGAGATGCAACAGGCTGGAAAGCT
>CAINMN010000058.1 GCA_903850735.1 uncultured Burkholderiales bacterium
TGGACGAAGAGCTCCCCTTGTGGGTGCCGATTCCCGCGCTGGCCGAAATTCAGGTGGCACTGGAACAAGCCGTGGCCGATGTCACCCAGTGCAGTGGCGCCGATTTGAAGCGCATCATGCGCACCGGCACCGTGGCCAGCACCGACAACCGCAACTGGGAACTGCTGCCCGACAACACGCCGCAGCGCCGCTTCAGCCAAAGCCGTGCCGTGGCGCTGGACATGGAGAGCGCCACCATCGCCGCCAACGGCTTTCGTTTTCGGGTGCCTTATGGCACCTTGCTGTGCGTGAGCGACAAGCCCTTGCACGGCGAAATCAAATTGCCGGGCATGGCCAACCATTTCTACCGCGAACGGGTCGACCAGCACTTGCGCATCGGCATGCGCACGCTGGCGCTGTTGCGCGACAAAGGCACGAGCGAACTGCACAGCCGCAAGTTGCGCAGCTTTGCAGAGGTGGCCTTCCAATGACGGCCCCCTACCTGGTGTGCGAGCACCTGGTGAAAAGCTATGGCGATGCGCGCGTGGTGGACGATGTGTCTTTTTCCATCGCGCCGGGCGAATGCCTGGGCGTGATTGGCCCCAACGGTGCCGGCAAGACCACCACCCTGCGCATGTGCCTGGGGCTGACAGCACCGGACAGCGGCGAAGTCCGGGCCTTTGGCCTGCGCATGCCGGCCGATGCCCTGGCCATCAAGCAACGCCTGGGGGTGGTCAGCCAGTTTGACACCCTGGACCCCGACTTCACCTGCGCCGAAAACCTCGAGGTGTATGGTCGCTACTTTGGCCTGAGCCAGGCCTCCCTGAAAGAGCGAGTCGGCCCCCTGTTGTCCTTTGCGGCTTTGTCGCACAAGGCCACGGCCAAACCCGGTGAGTTGTCGGGCGGCATGAAGCGCCGCCTCAGCCTGGCCCGGGCCCTGATCAACAACCCGGAATTGCTTTTGCTCGACGAGCCCACCACCGGCCTGGACCCGCAAGCACGCCACCTCATGTGGGAGCGCTTGCAGCAGTTGTTGCAGCAGGGCAAATCGATTTTGCTGACCACCCACTTCATGGACGAAGCGGAACGCTTGTGCGACCGCTTGCTGTTGCTCGACCATGGCAAGAAAATGGTGGAAGGCACGCCGCGCGCCTTGATCGATGCCCACCTGGAGCCCGACGTGGTGGAAGTGTTCGGCCCAGGCGCCTTGGCCTTGATGCAAGCGCCGCTGGCCAGCTTGGCCCATCGCGTGGAGAGCAGTGGCGACACTGTTTTCTTCTACACCTCGGAGGCAGCGCCTTTGTTGCAAGCCTTGTCTGCCTTGCCGGGCTTGCGCACGCTGCACCGCCCCGCCAATCTGGAAGACCTGTTTTTGAAACTGACGGGTCGCCAAATTCGGGAGGATGCATGATGCGCTGGTGGCCGGTGTTTTTGCGCAACCTGCGCGTCTGGCGCAAGCTGGCCATACCGAGTTTGGTGGGCAACATTGCCGAGCCCTTGATGTGGTTGGTGGCCTTTGGCTATGGCTTGGGCGCCTTGGTGGGCGAGGTCAGCCTGGGCGAGGACAAAGTGCCTTACCTGCTGTTTTTGGCCAGTGGCTCGGTGTGCATGAGTGCCATGAACGCCGCCACCTTTGAAGCCCTGTATTCGGCGTTTTCGCGCATGCATGTGCAAAAAACCTGGGATGGCATCATGAACGCCCCGATTCGCCTGAGCGACATCGTGCTGGCGGAAATGCTGTGGGCGGCCTTCAAGTCGCTGTTGGCGGTCACGGCCATTCTGGCGGTGATGCTGGGCCTGGGCATCAGCCACAGCCCGAAGCTGCTGCTGGCCTGGCCCTTGCTGTGGGGCGTTGGCATCACCTTCAGTTGCCTGGCCTTGATCTTCAACGCGCTGGCCAAAGGCTATGACTTTTTCACCTACTACTTCACACTGTTCCTCACCCCCATGACTTTTTTAAGCGGGGTGTTTTTTCCGCGCGAGCAATTGCCGCCCCTGGTGTACGGGCTGTCCGAGTTGTTGCCACTGACCCATGCCGTCGAGTTGATTCGCCCCTTGTTCATGGACCATTGGCCCGAGCACGGGCTGTGGCATGCCGGCGTGTTGCTGGCTTATGCCGTCGTGGCCTACCGAATTGCCTTGGCGTTGACGCTCAAGCGCTTCAAACAATGATGAACCGGAGTTGACCCGCATGTCTGTTTCTTCTTCACACCCCGCAGCGCTGGAGCATTTGGGCCCAGGTTGGTTTGTGCTGGTCATGGGTTGGTCGGGCTTGGCCATGGCCTGGTTCCGTGCGGCGCCTCTTTTGGGTGACAACGCGCCGCTGCTGGGCCAAGCTGCGGCCACTGTGGCGGCCGGTATTTTTCTGAGCTTGGTGGTGGCCATGGCCTTGCGGCTGTCGCGCTACCGCGCAGCGGTGCAAGCCGATCTGCGGCATCCGGTGAAGCATGCTTTTGTGGCGGCGCTGCCCATTTCCCTGCTGCTGTTGGGCACCCTGACCGTGACCGCCGTAGACCCCACAGCCGCCCTCGGCCCCATCCTGTGGTGGATGGGTTCTTTGGGCGAATTGGCCGCCACCGTCTGGGTGCTGGCGCGCTGGCTGCGCGCCAAAGAGCAAGGCGGCTTGCAATGGCCTGCCGTCACGCCCGTGCTGTTCATCCCGGTCGTGGGCAATGTGATTGTGCCCCTGGCGGGCATCCCCTTGGGGCACGAGGCTTGGTCGGCGGCGCAGTTCGCGATTGGCCTGTTTTTGTGGCCCGCCTTGCTGGTGCTGCTGCTGGCACGCATGGTCATGGCTGGCCCCTTGCCCGGCCGCATGACGGGCACTTTGTTCATCATGGCGGCCCCGCCCTCGGTGATCGGCCTGTGCTTCTTGCAGTGGGAGTTGGCACCTGCCACAGCCTGGGGCGCCTGGGGCATTGCCCTGTTTTCTATTTTGTGGGCGCTGACCCAGTTGGGGGTGCTGCGCCAGCAGCCGTTTGGCATTCCGCACTGGGGCATGAGTTTTCCCTTGGCAGCCTTCGCCGCCTTGAGTTTGCGCTTGAGCCAAACCCCCGGCGGGGAGTGGCTGAGCCTGCCCGCCACCGCTTTTCTGGCCGTGGCTTCGGTGGTCATTGTGGGGCTGACCTTGTCCACCTGGCGCGGACTGCGCCAAGGGCGCCTGCTGGTGCCGGACGCCTGAGGCCGCGATTCCCCGCACAAAAGTCAAGAATCCTTGCTTGGCTGTGCGGGCAATCCGCACGCCGGAATCCCCTAAGATTGGGTCTACAGAATTTTCATTTTCACTTTAGAAGAGCTTTGCCATGACATCACGCACCCTTGTTCACCGCCTGGAAGTTGCCAGCAACCTGTACCACTTCATTGAAGACCAAGTGCTGCCCGGCACCGGTGTCAGCAGCGACAGCTTCTGGAAGGGCTTTGACGGCATCGTTGCCGACCTGGCCCCGAAGAACCAGGCGCTGCTGGCAGAGCGGGACCGCATTCAGTCTGAAATGGATGCCTGGCACCAAGCCCACCCCGGCCCCATCAAAAACATGAAGGCCTACCGCGCTTTCCTGGAAAAAATCGGCTACCTCGTGCCGGACCCCGGCAAGGTCAAGACCACCACGTCCAACGTGGATGCCGAGTTGGCCATCCAGGCCGGCCCGCAGTTGGTGGTGCCCATCCTCAATGCGCGCTATGCCTTGAACGCCGCCAACGCGCGTTGGGGCTCCCTGTACGACGCCCTGTACGGCACCGACGTGTTGCCCGAAACCGACGGCGCGGCGAAAGGCACGGGCTACAACCCTGTGCGCGGCGCCAAAGTGATCGAGTACGCACGCTACGTGCTCGACCGCACCGTGCCCTTGAAGAGCGGCTCGCACATTGATTCCACGGGCTACGCCGTGGAAAGCGGCGAACTGGTGGTGACGCTCAAGAACGGCAAACGCGTTAAGCTGGCCAAGGGCTCGCAGTTTGTGGGCTTCCAGGGCAAAGCAGCCCAGCCCTCCTCGGTGCTGTTCGAGCACAACGGCCTGCACCTGGACCTGCAAATCAACCGCAACACCCCGATTGGCGCAACCGACCCTGCCGGCGTTTGCGACCTGGTGGTGGAAGCCGCCTTGTCGACCATTCTCGACCTGGAAGATTCCGTGGCCGCCGTGGATGCCGACGACAAAGTCTTGGCCTACCGCAACTGGCTGGGTATTCTGAAAGGCACCTTGACGGAAGAAGTGGCCAAGGGTGGCAAAACTTTCACCCGCGGCCTGAACCTGGACCGCAGCTACACCGGCGCCAAAGGCCAACCCGTGACCCTGCATGGCCGCTCGCTCCTGTTTGTGCGCAACGTGGGCCACCTGATGACCAACCCGGCCATTTTGTACACCGGCAACGATGGCATCACCCATGAAATCCCCGAAGGCATCATGGACGCCGTGATCACCACCACCATCGCCTTGCACGACTTGCAAGGACATGGCGCCAAAGGCATTCGCAATTCGCGCACCGGCTCGGTGTACATCGTCAAGCCCAAGATGCACGGCCCCGCCGAAGTGGCCTTTGCCGCCGAGTTGTTCACCCGCGTGGAAAAAGTGCTGGGCCTGGCCGACAGCACCGTCAAGCTGGGCATCATGGACGAAGAGCGTCGCACCAGCGTGAACCTGAAGGCCTGCATTGCCGCCGCCAAGAGCCGCGTGGCGTTCATCAACACCGGCTTCCTGGACCGCACCGGCGATGAAATGCACACCGCCATGCTGGCTGGCCCCATGTTGCGCAAGGGCGACATGAAATCCAGCGCCTGGATTCAAGCCTATGAGCGCAACAACGTGCTGGTGGGCTTGTCCTGCGGACTGCGGGGTCGCGCCCAAATTGGCAAGGGCATGTGGGCCATGCCCGACCTGATGGCGGCCATGATGCAGCAAAAAATCGCCCATCCCAAGGCCGGCGCCAACACCGCGTGGGTGCCCAGCCCGACGGCCGCCACCTTGCATGCCCTGCATTACCACCAGGTCAAGGTCAGCGATGTGCAAAAGGACCTGGAAAAAACGCCCGCCGACAGCGTGCGTGACGCCCTGCTCAACGATTTGTTGCAAGTGCCTGTGGTGGCCAAGCCCAAGTGGTCTGCCGCCGACAAGCAGCAAGAGCTGGACAACAACGTGCAGGGCATTCTGGGCTACGTGGTGCGCTGGGTGGACCAGGGCGTGGGCTGCTCCAAAGTGCCCGACATCCACAACGTGGGCCTGATGGAAGACCGCGCGACCTTGCGCATTTCCAGCCAGCACATCGCCAATTGGTTGCACCATGGTGTGGTGACACCGGCCGAAGTGAAAGCCACCTTCAAACGCATGGCGGGCGTGGTCGACAAGCAAAATGCCGGCGACCCGCTGTACCAAAAAATGTCGGGGCGCTTCAGCACTTCGGCCGCCTACCAGGCCGCATTGGACTTGGTTTTCAAGGGCAAGGCACAGCCCAGCGGCTACACCGAGCCGCTGCTGCATGCCTGGCGCCTGAAAGTGAAAGAAGCCTGAGCCTGAGTGGCAGGGTCATTTTCAACAAGGCCTCTTCGGAGGCCTTTTTTCATCCTTGCGGACGCGAACGTTATGATGGACTTCCGCTTGAAGTGATTGCAGCATGTCCACGCCTCCCTTTCTCCAAAATTTTCTGCGTCGGCTCTGGCGTGCCCTGTTCGCTGTCTTGCTGACAGTGAGCGCGCTGGTGGGCTTGTACCTGGCCTTCACCTACAACTTCGCCTACTCGCGTGGCGAAAGCGTGGGCTTTGTGCAAAAGCTGTCCTACAAAGGCTGGGTCTGCAAAACCTGGGAAGGCGAGCAAATGCGGGCCGTGGCCACCATGCCGGCGGTGCCAGAGAAGTTTTCTTTCACCGTGCGCGATGACGCCGTTGTGGACAAAATCAATGCCCACCTTGGCAAGAAAGTGGTGCTGGAGTATGCACAGCACCGCGGCCTGCCGTCCTGCTTCGGTGACACCGAGCATTTTGTGGTCGATGTCCGCCCAGCGCCTGAAGAATGACGCAAGCCCTGGTTGACCCATGCCGCTGCCCTTTGTGTGGTCAGCCTAACCGTTGTGCCATGGCGCAAGCCGACCCGGCTTCGGCAGAAAACACCGCGTGCTGGTGCGTGCCCCTGCGCTTCTCAGCTGAATTGCTGGCGCGTGTGCCAGCGCAGGCGCAGCGCAAGGCCTGTATTTGCCAGCAATGCGCGAGCGCTGGCCATTCGCCGCCATGACCGACGCCAAAGAGGAGCCCCCATGTGCCAATTGCTTGGACTCAACTGCAACAACCCCACCGATGCCACCTTCAGTTTCACCGGCTTCTCTCAACGCGCAGGCGTCACCGACCACCATGCCGATGGCTGGGGCATTGCTTTTTTTGAGGGCACAGAGAATGACCGAGGCTTGCGCCACTTTGTGGACCACCTGCCCGCCAGCACCTCGCCGTTTGCCGAGTTGCTGCGCCGCTACCCCATCAAAAGCCGCAATGTGATCTCCCACATTCGCAAAGCCACGCAAGGCCAGGTGGCGCTGGAGAACTGCCACCCGTTTGTGCGCGAGCTTTGGGGCCGCTATTGGGTGTTTGCGCACAACGGCAACCTGGAAAATTTTGAGCTGCGCTTGCACGGAAGCTTCCGCCCCGTGGGGCAAACCGACAGCGAGCGGGCGTTTTGCTGGCTGATGCAAGAGCTGGCCAAGTCGCATGCCAGCGTGCCTTCGGTGGCAGAGCTGACCCTCACGCTGAAAGAACTCACGCCCGCCATTTCACGGCATGGGACCTTCAATTTTTTGCTCTCCAACGGGCAGGCCTTGTGGGCGCATGCCTCCACCCACCTGTGCTATGTCGAGCGCAAACACCCGTTTGCCAGCGCCACCTTGAGCGACCAGGACCTGAGCATCAACTTTGCAGAACATGCGCAGCCCAATGACCGGGTGGCGGTGATTGTGACCACGCCCTTGACCACCAACGAGGATTGGTCGGCTTTGGCCCCCGGTGAATTGCGGGTGTTTGTCGACGGGCAATCGGTTTAAGCGCAGGCCTGTTCCAGGGCTTCCAAAAACAGCTGGGCCACATCGCAGCCCGTCTGGTCGGTGATTTCCTGAAAGCAGGTGGGGCTGGTGACATTCACCTCGGTGAGGCAGTCGCCAATCACGTCCAATCCGACCAGCAGCAAGCCGCGCGCAAAAAGCGTGGGGCCCAAAGCCTCTGCAATCTCGCGGTCACGCGCTGACAAGGCTTGGGCCACACCCTTGCCGCCGGCCGCCAAATTGCCACGCACTTCACCGCCTTGCGGAATACGTGCCAAACAGTAAGGCACGGGTTTGCCGCCGATGACCAGCACGCGTTTGTCACCTTGCGCGATGGCTGGAATGAACTTTTGCACCATCACGGTTTGGGCGCCGTCACGGTTCAGGGTTTCGATGATGCCGCCCAAATTGAGTGCATCGTCTTTGACGCGAAAAATGCCCATGCCGCCCATGCCGTCCAGCGGCTTGAGGATGATGTCGCGGTGCTCGGCATGGAAGGCGCGGATGGCTTGCGCATCGCGCGTCACCAGCGTGGGACTGATGAAGTTGGCAAACTCCAAAATGGCCAGCTTTTCAGGATGGTCGCGCAAGGCGCGCGGCTTGTTGAACACGCGCGCGCCCTCGCGTTCGGCTTGTTCCAGCAGATGGGTGGCGTAAAAATATTCGCTGTCGAACGGCGGGTCTTTGCGCATCACGATGGCGTCCATCGTGTGCAAGGCCTGGTCTTGGCGTGCCACCTCTTCGAACCAGCGCTCAGGCGCACCGGTCAACTGAATCTGGCGCAAGGGGGCACTCACTTGGCTGCCACTGACCCAGGTGATGTCTTGCGGCTCACAGGCATAGACCGTGTGGCCCCGGCGCTGCGCCTCGCGCATCATGGCGAAGGTGGTGTCCTTGTAGATCTTGAAGGTGTGCAGCGGGTCTGCGACAAACAGCAGTTTCATTCAGATCTCGATCTTGCTGCCCATCTCCACCACGGAGTTGCTGGGCAAGTTCAAAAAGTCGGCGGCGGCACTGGCGTTCAGGTGCATCTGGGCAAACAGTTTTTCGCGCCAGGTGGCCATGCCACCGCCCACGGTGGGCACAATGCTGTCGCGTGACAGGAAATAGCTGGTGCTCATCGGGTCCACCGGGCAACCGTGGCCCTTGAGTTGGGTCAGCGCGCCTGGCACATCGGGGTCGTTCTTGAAGCCGTAATTGATCACCACTTGCCAGCAATCATGGCCCAACTGCTCAACCTGCAGTCGTTTGTCCAGGCCGACCCAAGGAACTTCATGGCTGCGCACCGTGACAAACAGATTGTGCGCATGCAGCACCTTGTTGTGCTTAAGGTTGTGCAGCATGGCGTTGGGCACGACGCCAGTTTCTGTGGTCAAAAAGACGGCCGTGCCATCCACACGCACGGGCGGCGCGATAAAGACGGCATCCAGGAAAGATTTCAGGTCGAGCGCGTCTTCGCGGTGCTTTTCGTTGAGCAGCTCGCGGCCGTCGCGCCAGGTCAGCATGAAGGTGAGGATGATGCCGCCAATCACCAAGGGGAACCACCCCCCATCGGCCAGCTTCATCAGGTTGGACGCCCAGAAGGCGAAATCCACCACAAAGAAGATGCCGGTGGCCGAGATGCACAGCCACAGGGGATAGCGCCAGCTGTAGCGAATCACATAGAACGTCAGCACGGTCGTGATCAGCATGTCGGTACACACCGCAATGCCATAGGCGGCCGCCAGGTTGCTGGAGGACTTGAACATCACCACCGCCAACACAATCGCGCCGAACAAGCCCCAGTTCACAAACGGAATGTAGATTTGGCCGGTGTCACGCACACTGGTGTGCTGAATTTGCAAACGCGGCAAGAAGCCCAGCTGTATCACCTGTTTGGTGACGCTGAAGGCGCCAGAAATCAGGGCTTGTGAGGCAATCACCGTGGCCGCCGTGGCCAAGATCACCAGGGGCAACAAGGCCCAATCGGGCGCCATCATGAAGAAGGGGTTCTTCACGGCCTCGGGCTCATTCAACAGCAAAGCGCCCTGGCCGAAATAGTTCAGCGTCAAGGAAGGCATGACGACGGCAAACCAGGCCAGGCGAATCGGCCTTTTGCCAAAATGGCCCATGTCCGCATACAAGGCCTCGCCCCCGGTGACGCACAGCACCACGGCGCCCAGAATGATGAAGGTGATGCCCGGCTCATTGACGATGAACTGCACGGCATAGTGCGGGCTGATGGCCCACAAAATCGCGGGCTGCGAAGCAATGTGGTAGACGCCCAGCACGGAAATGGCGGCAAACCACACCAGGGTGATGGGGCCAAAAAATTTGCCAATGCCGCCGGTACCGCGTTTTTGCACCGCAAACAAACAAAACAAAATGACCAGCGTCAGGGGAATCACAAATTTCACGAAAGCGGGCGAGACCACCTCCAGGCCCTCGACCGCAGACAGCACCGAAATGGCCGGCGTGATCACGCCGTCCCCATAAAACAGACAGGTGCCAAAAATCCCCACCACCAGCAAGACGCTGCGCAGACGCGGCTTGTCGCGCACCGACGAAGACGCCAGCGCCAGCATCGCCACCAGGCCACCTTCGCCATTGTTGTCGGCGCGCAGCACCAGGGACACATACTTGATGGACACGATGGTGGTCAGGGTCCAGAAGAAAATCGAGAGGATTCCGTAGACGTTGTCCGGCGTGAAAGGCACATGGCCTGAGCCAAACACCTCTTTCAAGGCATACAGCACGCTGGTTCCGATGTCACCGTAGACAACGCCAATGGCTCCCAGCGTGAGTCCAGCCAGGGAAGATTTTGAGTGCTGCATCGTGTGAATGAAAGTCAGTCGTAAATTTCAGCGTCAGGGTCAGTGGCTTCCAGCTCGTAGCTGGCCGCCAGCATGGCCAATCGGCCAATGACGCCGTACATGTAAAAACGGTTGGGCGCACTGGCCCCCGCCTTGACCCCAGGTTGCGGGGTGTGCGCACTTTGCTCAAACGCCAAGGGGACAAAGCTGGCGCCTGGCGCATTCAAATTTTCATCGATACCGCGTTCTGCATGAACACGGTAGACACCACCGACCACATAGCGGTCCATCATGTAGACCACCGGTTCAGCGACGGCATCGTTGATGCGCTCATTGGTGAGCACACCTTCTTGAATGATGACTTCGCTGACCTCCATCCCGTCTTTGATGACACTCATCTTGTTGCGGGTCTTGCGGTTCAGCACATCCAGGTCTTTGACATCGCGCACCGTCATGATGCCCATGCCATAGGTGCCGTTGTCGGCTTTCACCACCACGAAGGGCTTTTCCTGAATGCCGTATTCTTTGTACTTGCGGCGAATTTTGGTGAGCAAGGCGTCCACATTGCTGCGCAGGCAATCCATGCCCGTGCCCTCTGCAAAATTGACCTCGCCGCATTTGCCAAACATTGGGTTGATCAGCCAGGGGTCAATGCCCAGCAGCTTGCCAAAGCGTTTGGCGACCTCCTCATAGCTGTCAAAGTGCTGGCTTTTTCGGCGAACGCTCCAGCCAGCATGCAGGGGCGGCAACAAATACTGCTCATGCAAGTCTTCCAGAATGCCGGGGATGCCGGCGCTGAGGTCGTTGTTGAGCAGAATGGTGCAAGGGTCGAAGTCTTTCAAGCCCAGCCGGCGTTTGCTGCGGATCACCGGCTCCAGGGTGACTTTGTCGCCATTGGGCAGGTCCACCGTCAGGTTTTCCTTCACCTCCGGATTGATGGAGCCAATGCGCACATTCAGCCCGGCCATCTGAAAAATGCGCTGCAATTGCGCCACATTGGACAGGTAAAAGGTGTTGCGGGTGTGGTTTTCCGGAATCACCAGCAGGTTGCGGGCTTCGGGACAAATCTTTTCGATGGCCGCCATCGCGGCCTGCACCGCCAGGGGCAGCATCTCAGGGGTCAGGTTGTTCCAACCGCCCGGGTACAAGTTGGTATCGACCGGCGCGAGCTTGAAGCCGGCGTTGCGAATGTCCACCGAGGTGTAAAACGGCGGGGTGTGCTCCATCCATTCCAAACGGAACCAGCGCTCAATGGCGGGCATGGAATCGAGAATGCGCTGCTCGAGCTCGTTGATGGGGCCAGTCAAGGCAGTGATGAGATGGGGAACCATGGTGGCCTTCGCTTCAGTCGGATGGATTTTAGGACTTTGGGGCGCTCACGGCAGGATCAACACCCGAACTGTTGTGCCGCAGACTCAGCTGCGAATTTCGCCCTGGCCCAAGACCACGTACTTGAGGGAGGTCAGGCCTTCAATGCCCACGGGCCCGCGGGCATGAAATTTGTCAGTAGAAATGCCTATTTCTGCACCCAGGCCATATTCAAAGCCGTCTGCGAAGCGAGTGCTCGCATTGACCATAACGCTCGAGGAATCTACCTCGCGCAAAAATTTCTGCGCATGCGTGTGGTCGGTGGTCAAAATGGCGTCGGTGTGGTGACTGGCGTAATGGTTGATGTGCGCAATGGCCTCATCCACGCCGGCCACCACCTTGATGCTGATGATGGGCGCCAGGTATTCCTCGTACCAATCTTGCTCGGTGGCGGCCACCGCATGGGCACCGGGCACGGCTGACACCCAGGCCAAGGCCTCTGGGCAGCAACGCATTTCAACCCCTTTGGCGGCATACACCGCGGCCATGCGGGGCAGAA
>CAINMN010000059.1 GCA_903850735.1 uncultured Burkholderiales bacterium
CGGGGGTCGATCACGCCATCGTCGAGCAGCAGCGCGCTGGTGACAAACACGCTCATCTGCCGGTCGAAGCGGTCGATGATGCGGGCTTTGAGGTCGGCAATCTTGGCGCCATCGACTTCGCCGCCTTTGCGTTTCATCGCGGCCTCGGTGACGATGGCCATGGTTTCGGCCGCTTGCTCGCCGCCCATCACGGCTGTCTTGGCATTGGGCCAGGAAAAACAAAAGCGCGGGTGAAAGCCGCGGCCGCACATGCCGTAGTTGCCAGCGCCGTAAGACGCGCCACAGTACAGCGTGATTTGCGGCACGGTGGCATTGGTCACGGCTTGAATCATTTTGGAGCCGTGCTTGATGATGCCGCCTTCTTCATAAGCCTTGCCCACCATGAACCCCGTGGTGTTGTTCAGGTAAAGAATGGGCGTGCCCGACTGACAGCAGGCTTGAATGAAGTGTGTGGCCTTGGTGGCGCCCGCGGGGTCGATGGGGCCGTTGTTGGTGATGATGCCCACTGGGTGACCTTCGATCTTGGCATGGCCACAGACCGTGGCGCTGCCATAGTTTTCGCCAAAAGCCAGGAAATCGGAGCCGTCCACGATGCGGGCAATGACCTCGCGCATGTCCACCGGGCGCTTGGGGTCCATGGGCATGATGCCCAGCAACTCTTCGGCATCGTAGCGGGGTGGCAAAAAATCGCGCACAGCCGTGCCACCGCCCCAATCGAGGCTGGCCACAATGTCGCGCGCAATGCGAATGCCATCGCGGTCGTCTTCGGCCAGGTAATCACCCAAGCCAGACACGGTGGCGTGCATTTCCGCGCCACCCAACGCTTCTTCGGTGGCAATTTCGCCGGTGGCGGCTTTCAACAGCGGTGGGCCCGCCAGGAAAGCGCGCGAGCGGCCACGCACCAGCACGATGTAATCGGACAATCCCGTTTGGTAAGCGCCGCCTGCCGTGGAAGAACCGTGAGTGACAGTGATCACCGGCAAGCCGGCCGCTGACATGCGTGCCAGGTTGCGAAAGGTGCTGCCGCCGCGAATGAAATCTTCCACGCGGTAGGCCATGAGGTTGGCGCCTGCGCTTTCAACCAATTGCACATAGGGCAATTTGTTTTCAAGCGCGAGTTCTTGCACACGCAAGACCTTGTCCAGGCCCATGGGCTGCAGCGCGCCAGCATCGATGCCGGCATCGGAAACCATCACCATGCAGCGCGTGCCACGGATGAAGCCCACCCCAGCGATCACACCGCCACCCGGCACGCTTTTGTCGTGATCTGGGTTGTCGTGTCCCAAGCCCGCCAAACTGGACAGCTCTAAAAAAGGGGCGCCGGGATCCAGCAACAAGGACAAGCGCTCGCGCGGCAGCAGTTGTCCACGCTGGGCAAACCGGGCACGCGCGCCTTCCGACTTGTCGCGTGTGCGCTGCTCGATGGTACGCACCTTGGCAATCAAATCCAGCATGGCCTGCCGGTTCTGCTGGAACGCTTCGCTGGCCGCCACCATTTGGGTCTCAATCAAACTCATGCAATGCTCTTGTTTGTTGCTTCAGGTCAGTTTAGAGGAAGCCAACACGCTCAGCCATTCGGGGTATCCAGAGGAAACACCGCCCGGTATTTGGTCAGCAAATGGCGGGGCCGGTAGGACATCTTGGTTTGGCGAAACCGTGCCAGGCCCAGGTCTTGTTCGAAATTCAGCCACCTCACCTCTCGCGCGGCGTGGTCTTGGCAAAAATGCTGGAACATGTATTGCGGCAAACCTTTGAACGCGGTGCTGGCTTTGGCGAAGCGCATGACCCAAACGCCGGGCTGAACAAGCTCTGCCAGGACAAAGCCCGCAGGCTGCTGATCCACCCAGAACACTGTGCCTTGCCAGCCCCAGGCAGGCGCCAGCTTCAAAGCCTCGCGGCACGGCAGGTTATCGGCGTCACCTGCTTGCTTTTGTTTGTCCGCCAGCCAACCCTGCAGGATCGACAAGGCCTCCCCCACGAAGGCCTGACTGTAGGGCAGCGCCCGTACGGTGTGCGCCGCCAAGAGTTGCTTCACCAGATTGCGCTTGGCATGCAAGCCATCATAGGTTTCAAAGCTTGCGCCGGTGTAAACATAGTCTGCATCGTCACGCACCGAGGCCCAATGGACGGGCAGGCCCGGGTGGGCGTTGTCCCAGGCTTGCTTTTGGGACGCTGACAAAGGGTACAGGCAGCCATGCTGCTGAAGCAAACTTGACAAAGCTTGTGTGGGCACCTTGGCCACATCGAACAAGGGAATGGCATGCGAGGTGCCGTCGTAGGTGTGGCCGATCACGACGGGCCATTCACCCTCGACAAACTGGTAGCCATGGGCTTGCCGGAACAGGTACAAATTGTCCGCGCTCAGGTCGGCCAGCGCGTGTTCGCCAGCGCTGGCTTGCAGCGCCTGGATGCGCTGCGCCCACGCGTCGCGCCAAGCCAAGTCCAGCGTTGGCATGCGGGCGTTCAGAGCCGGTCTTGCGGCTGGGCCCGCACGCCGGGTGCGGGGCCATCCGCAGGCGGGCCGGCAAAACATTGGGCCATGAGCAGCCATTCACGGGAGGTGGCGCCCTGCACTTTCAGTTGCGTGTCATCCACATGGCGTCGCTGTGTGACCACCAGACAAAAATCCAGTGCCGGCCCCGTGACGCGATCGCTGGCATCGGCATCGCCCCAGGTCCAAGTGCTGCCATCCGGCGCATCCAACAGCACCGACACAGCGTGGGTGGGCGCGGGCAATTTGCGGTTCACATAAGTCCAGCCCATGGTGGTCACGCCCAAATGGGCGATGTGGCGCAGGCGGGGGGTCAGCGGGCGGCGGCGCCCTGCCACGTCCCAGATGTCCTGGCCGTGGGCCCAGGTTTCCATCAGCCGGGCGGTGGCAAACGAGCGCGCACTCATGGAGGGACCATACCAAGGCAAACGGTCTTTCGGGTCTTTTTCGCGCAGCAGCGACACCAGGTGTTGGTAACGCGTGCGCCAGACGGACAACAAGCGGCGATCGGGCGTCGCGGCGTAGTGCGCGCGCGCGACGGCGCTGATTTCATCGCCTCGCAGCATCAACTGCATCAAGGCCTGGGCGCTCTTTTGAAACACCTGCGCATCGGTGATGGCCTCGGTGGCGGCTTCGTCAAAATAGGCCAGGTGCGCCACTTCGTCCCACGGCGCCCAGCCATAGAACGGGCTGGCCTGTTGCCATTGCGCGTCTGTCAGGCTGTCGCACAGATCGGCCAGTTCGTCGTACTCGGCCAAGAGGTCATTGCACAAGTCGTTCATGGGGTGTTCCATCAAATGCCCAATTGCCTTGCAGCCAGGTCTTTCATGATTTCTTCCGAGCCGCCGCCAATCATCATCACCTTGACTTCGCGGTAAATGCGCTCGCTGCGGGTGCCACGCATGAAGCCCATGCCGCCCAAAATTTGAATGGCCTGGTCGGCGCAAAACTGCATGGCCTGCGTGGCCAACACTTTGGCCATGCAGATGCGGGCCACCAGCGTGTTGTGGTCACCCAGCTGGTGTTCCAAACGGTAAGAGAGTTCTTCGATCAAGGCACGGGCGGCGTCGATCTTCATGCGCATGTCCATCAGCTTGTGCCGGACCACCTGGCGCTCGGACAAGGCTTGGCCAAAGGTCTGGCGCTGCTGCGCCCATTCCAAGGCCTCTTGCCAGCACACCTCGGCGTAGCCACAGGCCTGCATCGCCATGCCCAGACGCTCCGAATTGAAGTTGGTCATGAAAACTTTGAAGCCCGCGTTTTCTTGCCCCACCAGGTTGTGCACGGGCACGCGGCAGCGGTCAAATCGCAAATGCGCGGTGTCAGACGACCACCAGCCCATTTTTTTCAATTCGGTGCGGGAAAGGCCCGGCGTGTCGCCATCGATCACCAGCGCAGAGATGCCGCCCGCGCCTTTGTTCTCCGGGTTGGTGCGCACGGCCACCGTGAAAAAATCGGCGCGCATGCCCGAGGTGATAAACACTTTTTCACCGCTCACCACA
>CAINMN010000060.1 GCA_903850735.1 uncultured Burkholderiales bacterium
ACTGTCAGCCAGCATATGAGTTATCCACAGAAAAAAGGCAAAACTCAAGACCTGACCCCACCCCCATCAACGCCGCGTAAAGGACAGCGTGACGTCGCCGAGATGAATGCCCCATTTGCTCATGCGTGCTTTGTTCAGCATCACGCGGTCGTTCATGAGGTACATCCAGTCGTCCATGTCGACATGCAGGATGGTGCCGTCCACAGGCAAGGCCAGGGTGTAGCGCCAGTTGAAGGCATTGCCCTTGGTTTGGCCACGGGCGATGCCCACCACGTCACCTGCAGTGCCGGTGTACGCCCCGTTGCCCTCATGGGTCAATTTCCAGACACGTTTTTCCTTGGTGCCATCTGAATAGACGAAGTCCTCGTCCAGAACGCCTTTGCCATCCGCCCATTGGCAGTTCATTTCCACCGTGAAGCGCTTGACGACTTTGCCATTGCGGTCGGTGAAGATTCCCCAAGCGTCCACCATGCCATTGAAGTAAGACGGCAAGTCCAGGGCAGGTTTTTGGTTGGCGAAGTCTTCGATGCTGGGACTGGCGCAACCGCTCAGGCCGGCCAGGCCCGCTGTGCCAGTGAGGCTGCTGAGCAGCAGGAGTCTACGGTTCATCATGGGCAACCTTTGTGGCAGTGGAAATTTTCTGTGCCATCCAGACCAGCACGGGAAGCGCCAGCATCCAGGCCAAGGCCAGGACGGACAGCTCAAACAACGAACGGTGCAAGGACGCCGCACCCAATGCGGCGCCGGCCAGATAGGACAGCGGCCCAAACACCAGGCCTGCCGCCGCAGAGATCAGCAGCGGCAGACGTTTCAAAAACGCCATCGATGAATTCAGCGTCAAAGCAAACAACACCCAAAGCATCCAGAGCCAAAATGGGCTGAGCCAGCCCCATGCGCGTCCTTCGAAATGAATCACCGCAAAAGATTGCAGCAAGGTGTCAACGGCGATGCCAAGCAACAAGGCCACAGCCGCCAGCTGTATCTCTTGACGCGCATGGCCCACCCAGGCCAAGTGCGCCAACACCAACAAGCCACAAAACAAAAAAGCCGCTGTTTCATACCCGTGCACAACACCTAGCACGCAGGCCCACCAGCCCGCTTGAAAGCCCAGTGCGTTCACGATTGCATACATGGGCTCATTCTAGAAACTCGGCCATACCTTTGGGTACACGGGGTTGTTGCCTGGCAGACAAACAACCCCCAATGCGTTTCAATCCGCTGGAAATACCGCCGCCATGAGCTTGCGAATTTCCGGCAGGTACAAGGCTTCGGCTTTTTGCGCCAGGGTCACCAAGCCAAAGCGGGCATTGGCTTTCAGCGGGGGATGGATTTTCAATTCCACCAAGTCGGGCGCGCAGGCGCGGATGGCCAGCAAAAGCGTGTCACTGTGCTCGGCCACTTGCACCAGATGCGAGATTTCATCGCTGCTGTAGCGCACCAGCACATCGGGGTGGGCTTTTTCGCCGTAACGCTCCGTGAGAATGCGGGCCAATTCGTCGCTCAAAGGGGTGGAGGCCACGGGGTACCGACACACATCCGCGAAACTGACCTTGGTTAATTTCGCCAGGGGATGACGTTTTCTGCACATGAACGCGCCCGGCATTTCGGCAACCTGGGTGACGCTCAAGTCAGGCGAAGGGCGCAGCGAGCGGATGTCCACAATCAAGGCATCCACCGTTCTGTCGCGCAGCATGTGTGTCAACGCGCTGGTGTTGGCGCGCACGATGTCCACATGAAAGTTGGGGAAGTGCTTGGCGAAATGCATCATGAGGGGCGCCGTCAGCATGGCGCCCGGCCCCGAGCTCAACCCCAAGCGGACATGACCCACATCTTCTGAACCCAGCACTTTGCCGGAATTTTTCAGCTGGGCGGCTTCCTCTATCAAGACCTGGCTGCGCTGCAGCACCACGCGGCCAAAGGCGGTGAGCTCGATTTTTTTGCCAATGCGGTCGAACAGCAGCTGCCCCAACTCCTCCTCCAGCGCTTTGATGCTGCGACTCAGCGCAGGCTGCGTCATGTAAAGCTGGGAAGAGGCTTTGACAAAGGAGCCGGCCTTGACCAGGCCAATGAAGTGGCGGAGTTGGGTCAGCGTCATGGTGATCTATGCAATTCATATCATCATATATGAATTTAAAATGCATTGGACGTTATTCATGGGGGCTCCTACCATCCGTTTGTCCTTGAACAATCATGACCCAGGAGACTCCCATGAAATCAGCTTTGAAATCGTTTTTCGGCATGCTGTCCGGGCTGCTGTTGGCGGGTGCCACGCTGGCCCAATCGTTCCCCAGCAAGCCCGTCACCCTGATGGTGCCTTACCCCGCCGGCGGTGTGTCCGATGTGATTGCGCGCACTCTGAACACCACCCTGGCCAAGCATTTGGGCCAGCCGGTGATCGTGGAAAACCTGGGCGGTGCCAGCGGCGGCATTGCGGCCCAAAAAGTTCTGGCCAGCCCCGCCGACGGTTACACCATTTTCCAAGGCTCGCCCAACGAGTTGATTCTGGCGCCCTTGTCCAATGCAGCCATCAAATACAAGAGTGAAGATTTCCGCCTGGTTCAAATGATCACGGTCAATCCCCTGGTCATGCTGGCGCGCAAAGACTTTCCCGTGGCCAATGCGGATCAATTCCTGGCCTATGCCAAAAAAGCCGCGGCCGACAACAAGCCTGTGACTTACGCCAGCGTGGGCCCGGGCTCGATGTACCACTTGCTGGGCGAGCATCTCTCGGGTTTGACCGGCATCGAAATGACGCACGTGCCCTACAAAGGCGGCGCACCGGCCATTCAAGACCTGATGGCAGGCCAGGTGGACATCATGATGACCGTGTATGGCAAGAGCTATGTGCAGATGGTGGAAGAGGGCAAACTCAAGGCGCCCGCCGTGCTCTCGGCCGAGCGTCAGGACAATTTCAAAGGTGCGACACCCCTGAACGACACCAAGGCTCTGAAAGGCTTTGTGTTCGACATGTGGGCCGGCTTCTTCGTGCACAAGGACACCCCTGACGCCGTAGTGCAAGTGCTGCACAAGGCTCTGAGCGAAGTGGCCAACGATCCCACCATCCGCGCCGCCTTGGAAGCACAAGCCATGCAGGTTCCTCGCCCGCAACCGCTGGGTGCTATGACCAAGGTGTATGCGGACAACACATCGCGTTACCGCTCGATCGCCAAAGCCATGAATTTGCAACCCCAGTGAGGGTGGAGCGCGACGTGCAAGCCGCTTATCTCGGTCAATCGCTGGCGAACAGGGTGGGTGAATTCATTCAAATTCGCCGGGACCTGCATGCCCACCCCGAACTGGCGTTTGAAGAGCATCGCACGGCCAGCCTGGTCGCGCACAAGCTCGCGGCCTGGGGCTATGAAGTCACCACCGGCCTGGGCGGCACCGGCGTGGTGGGCAGCTTGCGTCGTGGCCAGGGTTCCAAAACCCTGGGCATCCGGGCAGACATGGATGCCTTGCCCATTGCCGAGCATGGTGCGGCCGATTGGAAGAGCACCACGCCCGGCAAGATGCACGCCTGTGGCCACGATGGCCACACGGCCACCTTGCTCGCCGCCGCGAAATGGATTGCCGAAGACCTTGAATTCGATGGCACGCTGCACCTGATTTTTCAGCCGGCAGAAGAGGGCGCAGGTGGCGCAGTGCGCATGATGGCCGATGGCCTGTTCGAGAAATTTCCCTGTGACGCCATCTTTGCGCTGCACAACATGCCTGGCGTGCCTGCTGGCCAATTTGTGTTTCGCCAAGGCCCCACCATGGCCTCAAGCGATGACGTGACCATCCGCCTGCAAGGCATGGGCGGCCATGGCGCCATGCCGCACAAGGCCATCGACACGGTGGTCGCGGGCGCTTCCATCGTCATGGCCTTGCAAACCATTGTGGCGCGCAACGTCGACCCCTTTGAAACGGCCGTCGTCACCGTGGGCGCTTTCCATGCGGGCCAGGCCCACAACGTGATCCCTGACGAGGCCGTCCTGAAGCTGAGCGTCCGGGCCTTGAGCCCCCAGGTGCGCACGCAATTGAAAGAACGCATTGTGGACTTGGTGAATTCGCAAGCCGCAAGCTACCAGGTCCGTGCCAGCATCGATTGGCAAGAAGGCTATGCCGTGCTGATCAATGCCCCGAAAGAAACCGAATTTGCCACCCGCGTTGCAACGCAGCTGTTTGGCAAAGACAAGGTGCAAGCGCAGGGCGCGCCCCTCACGGCCAGCGAAGACTTTGCCTTCATGCTGGAAAAAGTGCCGGGCTGTTATTTTTTTGTGGGCAATGGCGGGCCAGGCACTCCTGGCGCCTGCATGGTCCACAACCCCAGCTACGATTTCAACGACGACCTGATTGCGCCTGCGGCAACATTCTGGTCAGAACTGGTGAGTGCCTATTTGACACCCGCCTGAACTTTTTCATCACCGTCGATCGGGAGAGACTGCTTTGTGGCAGCGCCGAAGGAGCAACCGCCCCGGAAACTCTCAGGCCAAAGGACCGATCGATGGGCACACTCTGAAGAGCGGCCGGTGTTCGTCACCCGGTCCACCGCAGGAGCAAGCTGAACGGCCCCGGCCGGCCAGTGAATCTCTCAGGTTCCAAACAGAGGGGGCGTGTCAGGCACAGGGTGTGCCCGGCGCTGAACCCCATGACGTTTGGAGAACACGATGAAATCGATGGCAGTGATTGGTGGCGGCATCACAGGTGTGACGACCGCTTATGCGTTGGCCAAAAAAGGCTTTTCTGTGACGCTGTTTGAAAAGCAGCGCTATGCTGCCATGGAGACCTCGTTTGCCAACGGTGGCCAACTGTCGGCCTCGAACGCCGAAGTCTGGACCCATCCTTCCACCTTGGTCAAAGGCCTGAAATGGATGCTGAAAAGCGATGCGCCCTTGCTGGTCAACCCGAAACCCAGCTGGCACAAGCTGTCTTGGTTTGCCGAGTTCATTGCCAGCATTCCCCAATACACACAGAACACCATTGAAACCGCGCGCTTGGCCGTCCAGGCACGTGAGCACCTCTTTGCCTGGGCCGATCAGGAAGGCATCGAGTTCGACCTGAAAAAACAGGGCATCCTGCACATTTACCGCGATGCCAAGGGCTTTGAGCATGCTGGCAAGGTGTCCAAGCTGCTGGCCCAAGGCGGCTTGCCGCGCCGTGCCGTCACACCGCAGGAAATGCAGGCCATCGAGCCCACCTTGACGGGCAAGTTTTATGGTGGCTACTACACCGAGAGCGACTCGACCGGTGACATTCACCGCTTCACCACGGGCTTGGCCAAGGCCTGTGAGCGTTTGGGCGTGAAGCTTATGATGGGGCAGGATGTGGTGAGCCTGGCCTCGGATGGACATGCTGCGACCGTGACCACGCAAGAGAACGGCATGGCGCAGGCGCACCACTTCGACGGCTTGGTGGTGTGTGCCGGCGTGGCCAGCAGACAGTTTGCGAGCCAGTTGGGCGACCGTGTCAATGTCTACCCAGTCAAGGGCTATTCCATCACCGTGAATTTGCTGGATGCACACAGCCAGCAAGCGGCGCCCCAGGTGAGTTTGCTGGACGATGAAACCAAGCTGGTCACCAGCCGCTTGGGCGTGGACCGCTTCCGCGTGGCGGGCACCGCCGAATTCAATGGCGTCAACAAAGACATTCGCGCCGATCGCATCAAACCGCTGGTGGATTGGGTGAATGCTTGTTTCCCTGGCGTCAGCACCCGCCAGGTGGTGCCATGGGCGGGTTTGCGTCCCATGATGCCCAACATGATGCCGCGCGTGGGCCGAGGCAAGCAGGAAAATGTTTTCTACAACACGGGCCACGGTCACCTGGGCTGGACGCTGTCTGCAGTGACCGCGGATATGGTCAGCGAGTTGATTCGCCAGGCGCAGGAGACGGTGCAAATCACCCAGCTGAGGACCTCCCAAGCCAGCGCCTGAAAGCGCTCAAGCAAAGGCGATGGTGTGCCGCAGGGTCAGGGGATCGAGCCATGCCCTGGCCCGTTCTTGCAAGGCCGCTTGCTGCTCAGGCGGGCAGTGGTGGAAGGTCACGCTCATCATGCTGCCGTGGGTGTCATGTGCATGCACTGTGACCTCGCACCGAACGGGCGCTTGCACCAAGGGTTGCAACAGCGTTTCTCCTAGGCGTTGGGCCGCGTCCCAGCGCAATGCCGGCTTGAAAACCGTGCCCACAGCGGTCAGCGGGATGGCATCGATGATGAACATTTGCACAGGCACGGCCGCGCGTTCGGGCGTGCGCTCGCGCACAAAATCAATCAGCTCAGAAGGTTCAGCCTGGGCGCCCGGCTTGAGCTGAACATACGCCACAGGCAACTCGCCTGCATAGGCATCGGGTTGTCCCACCATGGCCGCCAAGGCCACCGCAGGATGCTGGTAAAGAATTTCTTCGATCGCCATGGGGTCGATGTTGTGGCCGCCCCGAATCACCAAGTCTTTGGCACGGCCCGTGATCCACAAGTAGCCTTCGGCGTCCAGCCGTCCCAGGTCGCCGGAGTTGACCCAGCCGGGGGCGACAAAACTGCCGCTTTGGTGCGCCTCGCTCAGGTAGCCTGAAAAAACGCCGGGGCCGGCCATGGCGACCACGCCAATCTCTTGAGGTTTGCAATCTTCCAAGGCCTGCCCTTGGCTGTCCACTTTGACAATGCGCACGCGGCTGTAGGGCACGGGGTGTCCCACCGAGCCCAAGCGGATGGGGCGGTGCGCATAGCCAATGGTGTGCACGCTGGCGGTTTCGGTCATGCCGTACACCTCCAGCACTGGCACGCCCAGCGTGTCCTGGTAGTGCTGGGCCACGGCCACAGGAATGGCGGAACCGCCGCCCGAAACCCAGGCAATGCTGGAGCGATCATGCTGCTCAACCGGGACATGAAGGGCGGCGGCCAGCACGGTCGGCACACTCCCCCAAACAGAGGGTTGGTATTTCTCTACAAAGCGCCAAATGTTTTTCACCGCTTGCGGGTCACGCCAGCCTTGTGACGAGACCAGCACCAGCGCTGTGCCACAACACAAAGGTCCCAAGCCTTGCGTCAGGGCGCCGCCCACATGGAACAAGGGCAAGCCGAACAGCAGATGCCGTTGCGCACCTGAGGGCAGCATCAAGCCGATCACCCAGGCTTGGTAGACCTGGTTGCCATGGCTGTGTCGCACCAGCTTGGGCGTGCCGGTGGTGCCGCCGGTGTGAAAGAAGCTGGCGGTGTCCTCCGAGCGGATCTGCCTTTGGCTCAGCAGCCGGTCTGAGGGATAGGTTTCGATGCGTTGCGCACAACTGATGGCGTTTGGATCGTCCTGTGTGGCGCCATCCATGACCAGCAAAGTCTTCAAGCTCGGCACCTGGTCTTTGATTTGCTGCACCTTGTCCCAAATGTCGGGCGCACGCGCTCGGCTTTGCAGCGCGATCACGCAGGTGTTGGAGGCACGCAGGATCTCGCCAATTTGGGCCGCAGAAAGCAGGGGGTTGACGGGGCTGGCGATGCCCGCAGCCTGTGCGCCCAGCAGCGCCACAAAACTTTCGGGCGACAAGGGCATGAGCAAGCTCACCACATCGTGTGCTTGCAGCCCCAGATCGTGCAGCAAGTTGGCCATTTGCGTGACCTTGGCCCGCAGTTGCGAAAAACTCAGTTGCCGCTCGAAATGCGCTGGGTCGCCTTGCGGGTGGTAGATCAGGGCCGGTGCATCTGGAAAGCGTTGGGCGGCCAGCGAGATGGCCTCGTAGGTGCTTTGTGCCGCGATTCTTTGGGGGTAGGGAATTTTTTCAAACTCAGCAAGTGCTTCGGGCGTTTCCAGCTTGGGAAGCGATTCTTGGATGAACAAATCCAGCAGGTGAGGTGAGGCCACGCGTGTCTCCGAAGTCCTGCGAAGATTCTAGGGAGGGACGCGATAAAAAAGCTTGGGGATCTCCATGGTTTTAACTTGGGTTTTCCTCCGTTAAAGTGGGGGACTGTGGTGAAAGGAGACCTCACATGGCAGTCAAATTGAAGAAGTGGTTGGGTGGGATGCTGGTGGCAGGCCTGTTGTCGGGCGCAGCCTGGGCGCAAACGGGCACGATCAAGATCATCGTGGGCTATCCGCCAGGCGCCACTTCGGACACCTTGACCCGTCTGGTGGCCGATGGCATGTCGAAACGTCTGAACCAACCGGTGGTCGTAGAGAACAAGACCGGTGCGGGCGGGCAGTTGGGCAACCAAGCTGTCAAGGCCGCTGCGGCCGATGGCACGACTTTGCTGATGACGCCTGTGGCCACCATGTCCATTTTTCCGCACAGCTATGCGGGGCGACTGAGCTACGACCCATTCAAAGACTTTGCGCCGGTGACGCACCTCACGAATTTTCAAATTGGCTTGGGCGTGGCCACCAATGTGCCTGCGCAAAAGCTGGCCGATTATGTGGCTTGGGTGAAGTCGGATCCGAACAAAAACAGTTTTTATGGCTCGGCTGCCAGTGGCAGCATTCCGCACTTTTTCGGGGTGATGTTTGGCAAGGCTGCCGGCTTGAATTTGCAGCATGTGCCTTACCGTGGGACGGCAGCATCCATGCAGGCACTGGCAGCAGGGGAGATTGCTGCGCTCTCTACCGTGGCAGCAGACATTCAGTCGCTGGTGCAAGCCAACAAGGCGCGCTTGCTGGCCGTTGCGGGCGACAAGCGCAGCCCCAATTTTCCGGAAGTGCCCACCTTCAAGGAATTGGGTTATGACCTCAGTGCGATTGCTTGGTACGGTTTGTTTGCACCCTCGGGCACGCCGCCTGCGGTGATCGATCGCCTGGCCAAGGCCGCCATGGAGACGGTGCTTGACCCCCAAATGAACAAGCGTTTGGTGGAAATGGGCCTGGAGCCCACAGGCTTCGGCCCCGATCGCCTGGCCGCCATCATGAAAGCAGACTACGAGCGCTGGGGTCCGCCGATTCGCGCTTCGGGCTTCAAGCCGGATTGAATGTTGAATGGGGTCAGGTCTTGAGTTTTGCCTTTTTTCTGTGGATAACT
>CAINMN010000061.1 GCA_903850735.1 uncultured Burkholderiales bacterium
TATGCCTACCTCCGGGTAACGCGGGCAGACCGGACAGGTGCAAACTCCCACCGATTAGTGAGAGCCTCCTTGACCCCTTCGAGTCAACTGCTTCGCGGGTGGCGCAATTCCACCAGTATCAATGTCGGTTCGATTCCCCGACTTCTGCGTGCATCGCTTAGTCGCTGGGACGCTCGCATGAACCTGCTAACTCCGGCCGTTGGAGCTATCGCGCTGTGCACAGGTTCGATGCCACGAACAGGATCAATTTTACGGCGCCCACAAAAAAAGTGGGGGCCTTACGTCCAATCAAATGCAACGTATATACATCCCGCAAAAACAACACTTTGGGCAGACTTTCGGTAAACCAAAGTGGTTTAAGTACGTTTCGCCCCGAAGTGTTCAAACACTACGCCAGCTTGTGCGCCAAGTGCTGGAACGCGTCCTGCCAGAGCATTTCGGCCTCCATGTCCCACTATCCGCTGTCAGCGCGTCACCAGTTGTTCCAGAGCTCTACTGCCGCGTCAAGAAAGGCATCGCAATTAGCTTGCGACCAGCAAGTGGGCGTGTTGTCCCGCAGCAGGTAATATTGTTCATTGGCGCAAACCAATTTTGACTTTTCAGCACTCTGTCTAAGCCAATTAATGGAGTTGACAAAACAAGTTTCGTGATCCGTGTGAAATTTCTCACTTGGAACGTTGTAGAGCAGGCCCTCAATGAAATAGGACGGAGCCAATCCCGCCTTTATCAACCCGTCATTGACCAGCTTCGAACGCAGATTCTTCATTACACGCACCATTGGCTTCAACCACTTTGAAGAGTCCTGATGCTTTTTCGCCATGTTCTCCCGATGTTGCTTAGGATAGTTCGCAATACGAACGCCATCACTGGTGTAGAAACAGATACCCTCATCAAACGTCTGGTCGTTTACTCCGTTGAATTTGTAATAGCGCCGATACTGTGTCGCAACAATAACATCAGCCTTTCTCCTAGCGCCGTTAGCTGGAATCATGATCGCTTTGCGACCAGCAGTTACCGAATTTCCGTATGCGTCCACGAGAACTGAAAGAACATCTGCCGAAAAGTCCAAGTGCGTGTATTCGGCGTTTTTGTATGCCGTATCCCACGCAGTTTTTGATTGCTCGTTCAGGTCGTTGGTGTCGCTTTGGAAAACCTCATCCAAACAGATGACGATATCTACGTCGCTCTCTGCGTAGATATTTGTGCTGTTTCCGTATGAGCCTTGCAAAAACACCGAAAAACTCTTGGCAGCAAATGGTGTCCCAGATTTCTCCAAGACATCTTTGATGGAGTTGTAGGTGCTGCTTGAACCTTGAATTGCTCCCTGATGCGACCATGTTTCTAGTTGAGTTTCTGGAATCGCCATTAACACCCCTTAAAGCAAAAATTCCTTCAGCCGCGACTCACGAGTCGCAAATGATTCTCCACCTCTTTGGCGCAAAACATTCAATTTATCGAGATCGTGCTCCATCAAATCAGTTGCCATCTCGGGTCTTTCGAAAGTGTCGCTGATTCGAATAGTTGGAATGTCCTTAAACAGAATTTCTCTTAGTTGATCCATGGATTGAGTATTTATCTCCAAGGTCTTCTGCAAGAGCTGGACACTTATCAAATATCTCTTTGCAAACCACATCTTCCATCCTTGTGGTGGTTCAGGGTAGATGCCAACGCCAACGCTGACAACACGAATATTTGACCGTTCATGTTTCAACGCATGGATCGCGTCCGCTATGGCATAGAGGGTTGGATTGTTCGCACAATAGCCCCCGTCCACCAACTCCACCTTGTCACCGGCGGCAGTAGTTACAAACTTGCGATTGAAAAATGGATAAGCGGAACATGACGCCTGAACTGCATCCGCAATTGAGACACCAAACCCGGGCTTAAAGGTGCCTTGGCGCCCATGGGCTTGGAGGACACTACCCTTAAAGATCATTGGCCTTTCAGTCAACCATCGGGTAGAGACTACGCCAATACCCGTTTTAACATCTTCAAACGTTCGAGTCCCAAAGATTTCTCTCGCAAGTTTTTCAAGCGCCGCAGTCTTTTCATTGGCACTCTTTACCGCCATTACCGTCGGGACGTGCTTCCGATAGAGTTCATGAATTTCGTCAACGGTGCACCCCAATCCCAGCAGCGCGGCAATGATGGCGCCGGTGCTAGTTCCGAAGATTAGATCAAACCGCTTATGCAGCGGGCAATCAATCATTGCTTCGATTTCTTTGAGAACTCCGAGCGTGTAGAACCCCTTTGCCCCTCCACCATCGAGCGTCAAAATTCGGCACAAACCATCCGGCACATATTGAGTTTCCAATATTTGCTTAGCGCCGCAAGTGTCCATTCTTCCCCCTATTTTTGGTGGCCCGTTTGATTCAAGGGCTCTACTGTTATAAACAAAATTAGTTTACAAGTACAAGACCCCCCGAACCGTCCAGACACTACGCCAGCTTGTGTGCCAACTGCTGGAACACATCCCGCCCCTGCGTGTCGCGCTCCACCGCGAACAGAAACAGGCAGCGGCCACCACTGGACTGCTCCCACTGGTGTCCCACCTGCTGCTTCTCGCGCGAATCGTCATTGGTCTTGTAGGGCTCGCCCTTGTATTCCACGGCCAACAAGCGGCCATCGGTCAGCTCGGCCACAAAGTCGGGATAGAAGTAGTCGGTGGCGGTCGGTAGCCAAAACGAGAACTTCTCCTGCCGCTCAATGTTGCGCACCCACTGCTTGACCTTGGCGTGCGCGTCGATGGCTTGGGCGCAGCGGAACTCTTCGGCCACGGCCCCGGCCTGCGTTTTCTCGCGCAGGTCATGAATCACTGGGTAAAAGTGTTTGTTGAACTCATAGCTGCCCTGATACATCTGGCGCGCCGGGTATTGTCCCGGCTGGTAGTGGAAGCTGTAATGCGCCAGTTCCTCCACGCCCGGCACGGCCATGTCCATGAGTCGGCCTTGAAAGCCTCGGGCCATGGCGATCTGGCGCAGCCGCCCCACTTCCTTGACCAGTGCCTGCGCCAACTGAAAGCGGGCGCGAACCAAGGCGGTCAGGGTAAAGCCACGCTCGGCGGTGAGGTGGGTAACCATCTTGACCAGATACGCCTGCATCTGTGCCTGCCCGATGTCGCTCTGGCGCACCTCCACGTCCAGCCACCGAATCAGGTCTTGCTGGCTGGTGTGGCTGACAGTCTCATTCAGCAGTAGCTGCTGGGCATCGGTGTGGCGATAGGTCACCTTCGCGCCGTTGACATCAATCTCGAACGAGTTGACGGTCTCGGTGATGCTGAACCCTGCCAACTGCACCTGCTCGTCCAACAGGCTCCAATCGCCCAAGCTGGACAGCGTTTCACGCTCTACCACTTCGAGGTGGCCGCCCAGATTCAGGCAAAGCTGGGGAACGGCGGCAAAGGTCAGGCCCAACTGTGCCGGGGCTCGCATGGCTTGGCGCACCGCTCGGTGTGCGTCGAACTGCTCCTTGATCTTCTCGCGTGCCTTGGCGGGCATGGCGTTGCTGATGAACACCTCGGCCTGCGCCAGTATCTCGCTGCTGACTTCACCATGGAGCAACACGGTCGCGCCCTGTGTGGTCTGCATGACCCGAACGGCTTGCTTCAATTCCTCCGGCCAGTGCTGGGTGTCGGGCGCCTGCGGTAGCTCAATGTGGCATTCCGGCATGGCTGGCGTGGCCGCGCCACCAGCCCGCCCCGCAAAGGGTGCCGTGCCGCCCTCGCCGCCCGTCAGGGGCAATGGCTGCTGGGGGATGATGAGTGATGCGGTTTCCAGCTTCTCAAAGCCCATGTTTTGCACCATGCGGTCTTTGAGCGTGGCCGCTGCCTGGGCGAAGTTGTCGGCCACGATGTGGGCATAGGCCCGGTTCAGCGAGTCCTGCGTCCGGTTCTTGGCATAAGGCATACGCAGCACGCGCCCGAGCAACTGCTCCACGTCCTTGGACGAGTTGACCGATTGCAGGCTGGCCAGCACGTAGGCAAACGAGCAGTCCCAGCCCTCTTTCAGGGCCTCCACGGTGATTACATAGCGAATGGTGGTAGCCGGGTCGAACAGGTTGATGCCGTCCAGCTCCTTCTGCGTGCCTGTGGCAATGGCGATCTGGTTTTCCGGGACACGCTCCTGCTCGATCAGGTGTTGGCGCACCACGTCCACCACGGCCTCCCCGCCCTTGGGCTGGGCTTGCACCAGCACGATGGGTCGGACGTAATCGGGCTCGCGCTGCGCGGCCAGCTCCAATCGGTCGCGGGTCAGCACCGCATCGCGTAGGCACTCGCGCCAGCCCTGCGGATGCTCAGCCAACACGATGGGCAGTTTGATCATCTGCTCGGCTTTCAGCTCGGCAGCGGCGACGTGATACAGCACGTTATTACCCGGCACCGGGGTGGCGGTCATCTCGATGACACAGCTCGGGTTGACGCGCCCCAGCGACTTGAAAAACCGGTCGGTGCGGTTGTTGTGCGCCTCGTCCACGATGACGATGGGGCGTTGCAGGTGCATCCAGTTGGCTACTGAATACTTCACGCGCCCCACGTCCTTGGCTGTCAGATAGGGCTGGGTCAGCAAGTCAGCCTCGGCCACCTTCTCCAAGCCAGCCGTTAGGTGCGGCGGCAGGTTGTCGAAGTGCGGCGCCAGTTCCTCGAAAAACGAATACACGTTGCGCTTTGCAGTGTCGGTCACGTTGAACGACTGGATGGTGGCCACGATGACGATGGCTGCCTTACCAACGTCATGGGGGCTGATGGTCTGCAAGCTCTCCAAGTCGCACACCTGCACCCGGTCGCCAAAGTAATGGGCCAGTGCCTGCCGGTAGGGGTGGCGCGCATTAGCCAGTGCTTCGAGGGTCTGTGTGCGGATGGTGTCCGAGGGTGTGAGCCACAAGGCAATGGGCGCGTCGCTGTCCAGCACGGCCTTGCCAGCCATCGCCACGGCGTGCGCCGCCATGATGGTCTTGCCGCCTCCGGTCGGCACGCGCAGGCACACGCAAGGCACATCGCCAAACAAGGGTTGGTATGTCTCGCCCGTGCGGTTCTGCCCGGAGAGGGTGGCAGCGTAGGCAGTTGCCACGGGTTGGCTGCGGGTGTCCGTCAGGAATTGGGTGAGCACCGCGAGAGCGCTTTGTTGGTAGGTTTTGAGTGTCAGCATGCGTGTTGTTCTGTTTGTCCCTCGTGCGCCACTCCAAAGAGCGCATCGAGCAATCCCGCTGTGGTCAGCGGCCCCCTAAACATCTTGCGCTTCACGTCGCGGTAGTGCGGACGCGTCTTGCGATTGCCCTCGATGTCGCGCTTACCCGGAAGGATCGACGCTTTGTTGTCCTCGACACTGGGCATGGGTTCGTGGACAGCACCGCCGTAAAACAGGAAGTGATCCACCATCAACTCGTCCTCAGTGTGCACAACGACCACCACGCAACTGCCAGGCATGCGCGTGAAGTCCAGTCGCACGGAGAACTTGCTGGCCGCGCCTTTGGTATGCACCTGCTTGACCTGTATGTATCGCAGCTTGGTGCCACAACCCAGCACCAAGTCAAAACCCGAGTCGTCCACCTCTGAATTAAAGATGTGCAGCGGCATGGTCGGGTCGCGCCGCCACAGTTCACCGGCAAGGCTGGCCACCATGCGGTGCACCAGCACGTTTTCGACATAGGAAGATCGCTCTGCTAGCGCCTTGCGGTATTGGGTGGTGTCGGTCATGCCAGCACCCCTACCGCATCTTCACGTCATAGGGTATTTGCTTGAAGGTGATGCCTTCGGCAGCAAGGCGAGAGGCGCCCAACCGAGACATTTCCCCATAGACCACCTTTGGCCCGGCGTGCGGGAATATCTCGTTAATGGCTTGCAGCACGGCGTGGGTCAGAACGTTGCCGCCTGCCGGACGCCGGTCGCCCAAAATGCCGTTGTAAAGCAGGTAGTAGGCCGTGCCGTTGTGGACACCCAGCAGAGGCTTGTCGAATACCTGATTACCGGGCTCGCCGGTCTCGAAGTGCCATACGTATGCGGCCAGCGTGGCGAACTTCACATCGGCGCTGATGCGGCCATGGTCATCAAAGGCTGGCTCTCCCAATGTGCAAAAGCGGAAGCCACCGCCACCCTGCCACTGAACAGAGGTGCTGATACCGCCTTGTTCCCCTTCAATGACCTTTTGCAGGCGCGGTGCACAGTGCGTCTGTGCATGCTCGCCCATTTCGATGCCAATGTAACGGCGGCGCATCTTGTGAGCTACTGCGGCGGTAGTGCCAGAGCCGAGGAAACTATCAAGGACTAAGTCTGTGGGAGAAGTAGAAATGTGCAGGATGCGCTGGATCAACCGCTCTGGCTTTGGTGTATCAAACGCGTTGCTAGCCCCGAATAGTTCATGAATCTCCTTCTTGGCTTGATCGTTGTTGCCGACTTCATCGTGTGGCCACCAAGACCACGGAACCAGTCCTTCCACTTCACTTATGTATCGGATCAAGCCGGGTGCTGAGTCTCCGTTCTTCCCAAAAAAGACCTTGCCGTCCGCGACAAGTGCGTTGAACTTTTCCTCCAAGACAGACCAATGGCGCCCTTCCGGTGGGTAAATTACCTTCCCTGACGGCGTGGTTACTGGATACTGCTGATTCGGACGCAGCCCCGCTCCATTCATCGGGACAAGACGCCAAGGGCCTCTCGGATCATTGTTGGAATTGCGATAAGCGGCTCTCGTCTTATCGTCAATTTCCACAAGTTTTCTGGTGCTTCTAAACCCATCCGGATTTATGGCATAGACCAGCAAATGGTCATGAGAGCTGCCGATAGCCGCATTGTTGTCACGCGCGTATCGCTTTTGCCATACGCAATTGGCAATGAACCGCTTACGTCCAAAAACTTCGTCCATCAAAACTTTGAGGTAGTGGGCCTCGTTGTCATCAATGGTGATCCAAATACTGCCATCCTCGGCAAGTAACTCACGCAGCAACACCAGCCGGGGATACATCGTTGAAAGCCATTGGCTATGTTCCAGCTTGTCGTCGTAATGCTCAAACGCGCTTTGGGTGTTGTAGGGCGGGTCAATAAAAATGCACTTGACCCGGCCCGCGTAGAACGGAATCAAGGCTTTAAGGGCCAGCAGGTTGTCCCCCTGTATCAGCAGGTTGTCGGCATTGGCGCCGCTCACGTCCCCGTGGACGGACTCCTGTTTGAGCAAGTGATAGGGCACCTCCCGGGTGGCTTCCTTCGCTTGGTTCTTGTTCACCCAGTCTAAAAATGGCATGTTCTCGTTTTTCTGTTGATGGCTCTGACAACCAAATTAGTTTAAGTACGATAGCCCCCGAAGCGCAGCGCACAACGGGGTAAAGTTTTCAAGGCACCATGTTGGTCTTGTTGTAATCGTTGAACCAACCGGGCCGATACTGGATTGCCTCCGTATCGATGAACGGAAAATCCAGCGCCTTGAAGCCCTTGATGGCCTGAATGTCGATGGCAACCTTCTTGCGGTAGTGCTTGGCCTTGATGCCTTGCGTGGTGTGTCCCGTCCACTGATCGGCACTGAACTCGTCCATGTCGCTGATACCCAGCATGTCGCTCACTGTGTCGCGAAAGCTGTGCATAACCTTCTGGCGGTTCACGTGAACGCCGACGAATTTCAGGTATTCATTGCCGTCGTGGGACATACGCCGCTCGCGCTTGCCCTTCTTGTCCAGCGGCATTGTCGGAAAGAGCCGTGTCCCGCCAATGCTGCGCACATCGTCGATGTATTCCTGCAAGCCAATTTCCCAAAGGTCGGGATGCAGGGGCACCTGTCGCCGGGAGGTTGCGTTTTTCACCTGCTTGGCCGAGCGTGCAGCCGCCTCCTGCTTTTTCGATTGCTTTTGTTTCTTGGTGCCGGGCTTAGCCTTCGGCACGAATCGCACAGAGATGCACGGGATACCCTTTTCCTCAACAAAGTCCACCAAATCGAGGCAGGCCAGCTCGTTCAGGCGTGCGCCGGTGTAAAGCGCCAGGAGTGGCCCCCAGAATTGGCTCGGTCGCTTGGTTTGCATCAGCGATGCGGGATCGAAGATGGCGCGTAGCTCGTTTTCTTCAAAACCCACAGCTCCGCCGCCCTGATTTCCATCGGAATGGCGCGTCATCTTGGTGAAGGGGTTTTCGCCCTCGCGCCTGCCGGAGCCGATCACGTAATCGAAAAAGCCTTGCAGATTCGTCAAGTGCAGGTTGGCGCTGTCACCGCTGATGATGTCGTAGTCGATGGGAGTGCCATCCTTATCGAGTTTGACAGGCGGGGATTTCAAGATTTCCGCAGCCGTTCCCAATTTGATACCACGCTTTTTGGCATGTGTCGGTATGTGGGACAGAGCATCGTTGAACTCTAAAAACTCCAACTTGGTGATCTCGTGCGCCATACGATGGGCGCCGCCCATCAAAGTCGCAAACAACTCAAAGCTCCCGGTGTATGCCGTTTTGGTGGCCACGGCAATGTTTGCCTTGGTATTCATGTAATCCGCGAAGGTATTTGCAAGGGTATCGGGCCGCAAGGGAACAATGACCCCGTTCGCGGCGGCAGGGCTCGCTGCGGCCTGCGTCGGGGCAACTCCGGCTGCTGGCTGTGTGTTGGCAGCCATGGCCAACAATTCGTCGCGCAGCTTCGTAGCTTCCACCTGCCGACGCGCATATGTGTCGTCGTCCATTCCTTTGGTGAAATCGTGCACCTTGCGCCAAGCCGTGGCCGTATCTTCCAGCGCTTTCATTTCCTGCTTGGCAATCACCGGGTCGTCACTGGTCTTGACCCGCTCCACTCGCATGCCACCATCGGGCTGAAACACCATCCCCTCCACGACCAGCTTCTTGATGTCCTTGGGACTGATGGAGTTCGGATCAATGGCCATGATGCGTTGGAGTCCTTCCAGAATTGGCGTCAGTTGGATTGAAAGTTGGTAGCCAGATTTCCTCGCTAGTTTAGGCGACCGAATACCAAGCGAGCGAACAAGCTCGCGCTGGCCCAAGACCGCCGCGATGGGGTCGGGCAAAACGATGCGGAAGTAGTAGATACCGTGCCGGGAACGGCGCAGGTGAGAGGCAAGTAGCATGATCAGACCTTGAAAAAGGTGGATCACCTGCTTGGTGCACCGGGGGTGGTGCTGAAACGAAAAAGCCTTGACGAATCAAGGCTTTAGAAAGTTGGTGGCCTGGGGCGGAATCGAACCACCGACACGCGGATTTTCAATCCGCTGCTCTACCAACTGAGCTACCAGGCCATCGAGCCGAAAATTATAACCCGCCTCGCTTGTTCCGCGAAA
>CAINMN010000062.1 GCA_903850735.1 uncultured Burkholderiales bacterium
CACCACCAATTCGGCATCTTCGCCGTTGATGATTTCCAGCTGCCGCGCTTCGGCTTGCGCCTTGGTGGCGGCGGTCACGGGGATATGGTGAAACGGCACGTTGTAGCTGGCCGCCAATTGGTAGAACTCGCGGTGGTTGCTGATGATGGCGCGAATGTCCACCGGCAGCAGGCCGCTTTTCCAGCGGAACAGCAAGTCGTTCAGGCAGTGGCCTTCTTTGCTCACCAGCAGCACCATGCGCATGGGCTGGGAGGCGTCGTGCAAGGTCCATTGCATGCCAAAAGTTTGGGCAAAAGCAGCCAGCGCCGTGCGCAGAGGTGTCGCCTCCAGGTCACAGGCAAACTGCACTCGCATGAAAAATAGACCGGTGTCGCGGTCGTTGTACTGGGCGGCTTCCTCGATGTTGCCACCGCGCTCGAGCAAGAAGCCAGAGACGGCATGGACAATCCCCGTGCGGTCGGGGCAGGACAGGTTCAAAATGTAGACAGTCATCACCGGATTGTAGATTTCGGTGACACAATGTTTTTTCACGGCCGCCAAGGCCCTTAATTCATGGAGTTGCGCATGGCTTACAAAGACTTCAACATGGACAACCAATGGTTGCCGTTCACGCCCAACCGGCACTTCCGCAAGGAGCCCCGCGTGTTCGTGGCCGCCAATGGCATGAACTTCACCACCCATGACGGCCGCCAGGTGGTGGACGGCATTTCCAGCTTGTGGTGTGTGGGTGCCGGACACAACCGGCGCGAGATCAACGAAGCCATCAAGCAGCAGCTCGACACCCTGGACTACGCCACCGCTTTCCAGGCCAGCAACGACAAGGCCTTTCTGGCGGCCGAAATGATTGCCGAGTTGGCCCCGGGCGATTTGAACAAGGTGCTGTTTTGCAACTCCGGCTCTGAAGCGGCCGACACCTCGCTCAAGCTCGCGCTGGCTTACCACCGCGCACGCGGTGAAGGCCACCGCAACGTGTTCATTGGCCGCGAGCGTGGCTACCACGGCGTGGGCTTTGGCGGCATGAGCGTCGGGGGCATTCCGGGCAACCGCAAGGTGTTCGGTACCGCCATGCTGCCGCGCGTGGACCACATGCGCTTCATTCACGACCCGTCCAAGAACGCCTACATCCATGGCGTCGAGCCAGAACTGCAAGAAGACTTGCTGGCCGAACTGGAGACGCGCATTCTGCCCCTGCACGACCCCAGCAATGTGGCGGCCATCATCGTCGAGCCGGTGGCCGGCAGTGCGGGCTGGTACCTGCCGCCCAAGGGCTACCTGAAGCGCTTGCGCGAAATTTGCGACAAGCACGGCATCTTGTTGATTTTTGACGAGGTCATCACTGGCTTTGGCCGCATGGGCACCCCGTTCGCCGCCGACTTTTATGGCGTCGTGCCCGACATGCTGAACTTTGCCAAATGCGTGACCAACGGGGTGATTCCCTTGGGCGGCGTGGTCTGCCGGGACTTCATCTACGACGCCATGATGAACACCAGCGCCCCCGAGCATGGCATCGAGTTTTTCCATGGCTACACCTACTCCGGCCACCCGGTGTCCTGCGCTGCCGCGATCGCCACCATGACCCTCCTGAAAGAGGAGAAGCTGTTCGAGCGTGCCGCCAAGATGGGGCCGGTGCTGGGCGACGCCATGCACAGCGCCATGAAAGGCCTGCCCAATGTGATTGGCATTCGAAGCCTGGGCCTGGCCGCCGTGGTGGAACTCGCCCCGCTGGCGGGATCCCCAGGCAAGCGGGCCTATGACATCTTTCTGGACTGTTACCAAAAAGGCAGTTTGGTGCGCCCTGCGGGCGACAACCTGGTGTTGGCGCCGCCCTACATTGTCGAGACAAGCCACATCGACCAGCTGGTGAGCACCCTGGCCGCGTCAATCAAGCAACACGCTTGACGGGTCGCTGATGAGTCACATCACCCGCAGAGACTGGCTGCAATGGGGTGTTGCAGGCCTGGCGACGCCCGCGTTGGTGTGGGCGCAAGACAAGTACCCCAGCAAAAGCATCAACTGGATTTGCCCCTATGCCGCCGGAGGCAATGCCGACACCCGCTCGCGCCTGGTGGCCAAAGCCATGGCCAGCCTGCTGGGCCAACCCATCATTGTGGACAACAA
>CAINMN010000063.1 GCA_903850735.1 uncultured Burkholderiales bacterium
CGCCGCACTGATGAAGCCTTGTTGCTGCAAGGCCCGCGCACGGTCTGCCTGCACTTTGGCTTCTTGCGCACTGGCCATGGCTTCGGCCAAGCTGCCTTCGGCTTGCGCCTGCTCGGCCTTCAGGGTCTCGGCTTGCAAGCTTGCCAGCACCTGTCCGCGCTGCACACGATCGCCCACATTGACATGCACCTCGGTGATTTTCAGGCCGTTCGCCTCAGCGCCGATGATGGCCTCTTGCCAGGCGGCCAGAGAACCATTGGCGCTGATTTTTTGCGCCCAATCGGCTTGGGTCGGTTGGGCCGTGGTGACGGTCAAGCTGGGTTTGGCGGCAACTGGGGGGGCTTTTTCATCTTTCGCCCAGGTGGGCATCGCCAAGGCCATGGCGCAGATGGCAGACATCCAATGCGGGAGGGACTTCATGTCAGTGCTTCCAGAAATTGACCTTGAGTTTACAGATCGGGCCACGGGCTGTGGCCAGAAAGTAAAAAACCGCAGTCTCTTGCGAAACTGCGGTGTCAAACTGGTGGCCTGGGGCGGAATCGAACCACCGACACGCGGATTTTCAATCCGCTGCTCTACCAACTGAGCTACCGGGCCAAGGGGGTGAAGTATAGCAGAACTTTTTCTCAAGGCTTCTGACCGCGTCTTCCAGGGCCGGCCGGGCCGCCGCCGCGCCCGCTTGATAGAACAGGCACAGGACACCTTTTCCCTTGTTGCGGGGATGCGGATGCGTCTTCTGGTTCGAGCTCAAACAGGCGCAGGCATACAAGCCCTTGAAGCACACACGTTCCACCCCAAAGTGCTGGGAAACGGCTTCCCAAGCAACAAGGCTCAGTTGAGCAGCTTTGTCTCAAGGAATTCCAGCACAAGCCTTTGTGCTTTGATTCTGGTGTCCGCAGTAGCGCCAAGGGAAATGTGATAAATGCGGCCACCTGGCAGTGGCTTGGCCGTACTGGAGAAGTCACTGAACATCATCCCGTGTCCGGCCCCATCCATGAGTTCGAGTCGTATGTCGAACCCCTTGGCTTTGAGGCTCTCGAACCAGCCTTGGGGTGAAGGCATAGGGTTGCTCTGGTTGACGGTCCGATTGCAGTTCTGCGCAAATCCGACTGGCGCCACAGGATAAAAGTCGTTGTATCCGCAGGGCATGGCGCGAAGGTGCATCCAATCTTCCTTATGGGAGCCCCCATAGTTGTCGGCGCCTCCGTACAACAACAGCAAAGGCACCTTGATTTCATCAGGAAAGCCAATACCCGTAGATGGACCACCCTCTGCGATCACGCCACGCACATGGGCTGGATCCACAGCGGCTGCCATGTTGATTGACACTGAAGCACCGTTGGACAGCCCCTGAAAGAATATCTTGGTCGTATCGACCTTCGTGCTCTTCAGCGCCCACTGGAAGGCACCCAGCGTCGCTTTGTAAATCATGCGTTGCCGACCACCATTGCTCATTTGATAGAGCAATAAGTCGGAGAACGGAGTCAACCCATTCATTTGAAATGCGTCGAAGGTCAAGGTCGCAAAACCCTGCTGGTTCAGCAATCGCACAAAGTCGCGTTCATAGCTCCCTAGACCGCCCCCACCATGGGCAATGATCACCAGCGGAGGCTTTTCGCCCCGTTTCTTTGCAAAGAATGAGGGGGTATCAAGCCGGACGGAAGAATGACAGGGGTTGAAGCTGGAAAGCGGACCCAGGACAGTTTTGACCGGCCCTCTATCCACAATTTTTGTGTCTTCCGGATTGAACGGCACGCAGTCATCTTGGGCAAAAGCCAAACATGCACCCGAAAATATCATCAGTACAGATAAAGTGAATTTGATAAGTCGCAATTGAGTCAGCATTGATATAGAAAATCGACCGTCAAAATATGGGTTTTAATCTTCAGCGTCAAGCCACAGTCGTGCCATTTTGTGAACCTCCGGTGGATTGATGTTGTTGCTGAAGACAATGAAATATTTATCGCTCTTGCTGCTCCAGACAATCGCTTGTCCACCGTATCCTAGCGCTGAGTAGCTATTCGGAATGTCATCATTGTCAGTCCAAGTCAGATACCCATAGCCGCCATACATTTTGGCAAATCGACGATCTGTTTTGATTTGGGTAGTCGTTCCCTTCCTGACAAAGTTTCCAAAACAATCGTCTTTCTTTCTAGACTCTTGGACAAATAAAGCAAATCTTGCCCAGTCATGAAGGGTCAGACGTGTGTTTCCCTCAGCCCAAGCGTACCCAAATTGATCGCGCCCTTGAAATCGGCGGTCATTGAGACCCATTTTCGAAAAGAAGTGATCCGTCTGCCACTCTCGAAAATCTTTGCCATTCTTGCCATACGCCGCTGAAACCAGCATGCCAACCAGCGTCGGGTCTTGCGTCTTGTAAGAAAAATTCTCACCGGGCTTTTGCCACCCCTGTTGCTGACCTAGACGCCCTCTCATGAGATCCATAAAACTGATTTTGCCGGCGACAAGACCCGCCAATTCATCCCGAGTCAGACTTTGGCTGTCATCCAAGGCGTTGACCGTTCCAGACGCCATCATCAAGTTATCTCTTAAGGTGCTTTCTCCTATGTGAGTGCCAGCCAGTTCTGGCAAAAGCTCTTTCGCTTTTGTCTCCATTTTTATTTTTCCGTCGCACACAGCAATACCCGCGCTCATCGCCGTGACGGTTTTGTCAATACTGGCGCTCAGCAATGTTGTCGTCGAACTTGCCGGCGCCTTGAACGACACTTTGATGATGTTGTCGCCATCGCCTAGCAAATACGCCTTGCTTGGAATGTCAGAGAAATATCTTTCTATTTTTTCTATTGCTTTTGCCTCCCTCAGGGAAGGGGCTCTTTCCAATAACCGGCGGCCATTGTTGGTTGCAGGAAAACGGTAGTGAAAGGACTGGCCCGGGCTGAAGAGCCACTCATCTGGCACCAGTGGTCTGCCGTCTTTTTGCGGCAGGGTTTGAGCGTAAGTCAACGGCGAAAGAAATGAACCCAAACATACAGCGACGACTGCTGCAATTTTTCCAGGAGAATGGCTTGACTCTTTCATAGAAAAGCTCCAATGGTCAAAAGGCTGGAAAGATTATTGTCCCGGCAAGCATCCATTCGCCAAGTTTCCTAAAATGATTGAAAACGCTCTCAAGACCCTCACCCATCGGAGACCCCATGCTCAAGTTTTTTTACAACGCTGCCCCCAACCCCATGAAGGTCGCCCTCTTGCTCGAAGAATTGGGCTTGGCCTACGAAGCCATTCCAGTAGACACCCGCAAAGGTGAGCAATTCGCGCCTGATTTCCTGGCAGTCAATCCCAATGCCAAAGTGCCGGCTGTGGTGGATGGCAACGTGACCATTTTTGACAGCAATGCCATCCTGCTTTTTTTGGCCGACCGCGCAAAGCAATTCGTGGCCACCGATCTTCACAGCGCTGAACGGGCCGAGACGCTCTCTTGGCTGATGTTCATCGCCAGCGGCATTGGCCCCTTCTCAGGCCAGTCGGTTCACTTCCGCAACGTGGCGCCTGAGCCCAAAGACTATGCGCTCAACCGCTATGACTACGAGGCCAACCGCCATTGGGGCGTGATCGAGCAGCACCTGGCCAAGCATGAGTTCATGGTGGGTGGCCAATACAGCATCGTGGACATGGCTTTCTGGGGTTGGGCCCGCCTGGTTCCCTTTGTGTTGGGCACAGGAGACGCCACCTGGACAAACTACCCCCATGTGAAGCGCTTGCTGGATGTCATCAGCGCCAGGCCGGCCGCTCAAAATGCCGAGGCGCTGAAAAGCCGCCACGTCTTCAAGGCCGAGTTGGACGCCGAAGCCCGCAAGTTTCTGTTTCCGCAGAATGAGCGGCTGAAAAGCACGACTTAAATCAAGTTTCGGTTTTGCGGACGCCAGGTGTTTGACATGAAATGGTGGATATCGCTCGGCCTCTGGCTGTCTTTTGCAACGCAAGCTGCCGAGGTCTTTCCTGTTGAGCCGATCGAAAAGTGCTTCCTGTGCAGCACCGAACCCTCCTTGACCCTGTATTGGCAGGGCAAAAATGCCAAAGCGCTTTTGCTGCTGATTCCAGGCGGCGAAGGGCATGTTGGCCTTCGCCCGCAACAGACAGACCACCGAAGCCATCAGTTTCAAACCTTGAAAAGGTTGACGGATCCTGCGCTGACCAGCGGTCAATTCGATGTGGTCTTGCTCGACAGCCCAGCCCCGCTCTCGCCCAATCAGCGCTATCCTGCCGCCAGGGGTAGCAGCGATCACATGATTCGCATCGAGAGTGCTGTGCGTTTTTACAAAGCCAAAACCGGGCTGCCGGTGTGGCTCATGGGGCACAGCAACGGCGGCATCAGCCTGACCGAGTTCCTGAAATATGCCCGCAAGAACCAGCGCATGGACTTGATCAGCGGCATGGTGGTCAGCGCGGTGCGCAACGAGTCTTACTTTGAAGCGCCCATCGATTTTCCGATGCTGTTCATGCACCATCAGCAGGACGGTTGTGCGAACACCACGCATGCAGCGTCCATGCAAAATTTTGAAAAAGTCAAAGCGTTCAGCACAGCCCCGCTCGCCTTCGTGACCATCGAAGGGGGGCAGGCAGAGCCGCGCGACCCCTGCCGCAGCGGCTTTCACATGTACTTTGGCGCTGGCGAGGAAGTTGCCAAGCAGCTGGATGCGTTCATGGCTGGCACAGTGAAGCCCTGAAGCCCACGTGGCCAGCAGGCCATCTGCATGAATGCCAAGGGGTGGATAGACTCCAGCCTGAAGCAGAAACATGACACACAAGGAGACAACATGAGCAACATCGGATTCATTGGCCTGGGCCGCATGGGCAAGGGCATGGCCAGCAACTTGCAAAAAAAGGGCTTCCAGTTGACGGTGCTGGACGTCAATCCTCAGCCCGTGGCTGAGCTCTTGGCCTTGGGCGCCACCGCCGCACAGAGCGTTGCCCAAATGGCCAAGCAATGTGCCATCGTGATCACCATGCTGCCCACCGCGACCGAGGTGGAACAAGTGGTGGCCGGCGCCGACGGGGTGCTGGCCCATGCCGCGCCGGGCACGGTGGTGGTGGACATGAGCACCATCGACCCGCTGGCCACAGATCGCTTGCAAGCGGCCGCCCTGGTCAAAGGCATGTCGCTGGTGGACGCGCCGGTGGGTCGCCTGGCCGAGCACGCCGACCGCGGTGAGTCGCTGTTCATGGTGGGCGCAAGCGATGCCGACTTTGCGCGCGTCAAGCCCTTGCTGGATGCCATGGGCACCACCGTGTTTCATTGCGGGCCGGTGGGCACGGGCGGGCGAACCAAATTGGTCAACAACTATGTGGCGGTGACGCTGACCCAAGTCAACGCCGAGGCCTTGGCGCTGTCTCAGCGCTTTGGGCTGGACATCACCAAAACCTTGGCGGTGCTGCTGGGCACCTCTGCCAACAATGGC
>CAINMN010000064.1 GCA_903850735.1 uncultured Burkholderiales bacterium
CCAAGGCCCTGCGCAAACTCAAGCACCCTTCCCGCTCCGACAAGCTTCGCAGCTTCATCGACTCCCTTTAAAGAGAATGGGGTCAGGTCTTGCCTTTTGCCTTTTTTCTGTGGATAACTACTTTGGTTCGAAAGCTGTTTTAGTTATCCACAGAAAAAAGGCAAAAGGCAAGACCTGACCCCTTCTTTTCAAGCCTCCGTATCGACCTCAAGCGAATTCTGCGGGTTGTACCGTGCGCCAATCACCGTGCGAGCATTGATCAGCGCTTCCAGCGCCGCCATGTGCTCATCGGACAAAGCAACATTCACCGCCCCCATGTTCTCCTCCAGGTGCGCAATGTTCGCCGTGCCCGGAATGGGAATCACGCCAGGGTGCTTGTGCAGCAGCCATGCCAAGGCCAGTTGCGCCGGCGTGCAGCCTACCGATTTCGCAATCTCATGGTAGGCCGGTAGCAGTCTTTCATTGGCAGCGTAGTTCTCCGGGGTGAAGCGCGGCATCGAACGGCGAATATCTTTGGCATCCAGCCCCGCCAGGTCAATCGGCTGACCACACAAAAAGCCACGCGCCACAGGGCTGAAGGCGACAAAGGTCACGCCCAACTCGTCGCAGGCCTTCAAGACCGCAATCTCGGGGTTGCGGGTCCACAGGGAATACTCGGTCTGCACCGCCGTGATGGGATGGACCGCATGGGCTTTGCGCAGGGTGGTCGCGGAAACTTCGCTCAGCCCCAGGGTGCGCACTTTGCCGGCACGCACCAGGTCGCTCATGGCCCCCACGCTCTCTTCGATCGGCACTTGCTTGTCCCAGCGGTGCAAATAGTAGAGGTCAATGACGTCCGTGCCCAGACGCCGCAAACTGTCTTCACAGTTCAGGCGGATGGCTTCCGGCCGGCCATTGATCACGCGCTTCAAGCCATCGGGAAAATTCACGCCCGCCATGCCACCTTTGGAACACAGGGTGATGCGATCGCGGTACGGCTTGAGCACCGGCCCGATCAAGGACTCATTGGCGCCAAAACCATACAGGGCGGCCGTGTCGAACAGCGTCACGCCCAGGTCCAGCGCCTTGTGCAACAGGTCGCGCGCCACCTCCGGGCTGGGCGGCTTGCCGTAGGCGTGATTGAGGTTCATGCACCCCAGCCCAATGGGGTGAACGTTGAACGGGCCCAGTGAGCGTGTGGTCATGGCGTTGGCCTCAAGAAAGTTGCTGTTCCAGGTCGTGCAAAACCTTGTAGCAAGGCAACACCTGCGCCACGCTGGAATTGGGTTCACGACCTTCGCGAATGGCGGCAAAGAATTCGCGGTCCTGAAGCTCGATGCCATTCATGCTGACCGCCACCTTGGACACATCGATCTTTTCTTCTTTGCCAGAGAACAGGTCATCGTAGCGTGCGATGTAAGTTCCGCTGTCACCGATGTAACGGAAGAAGGTGCCCAGCGGGCCATCGTTGTTGAACGACAGCGACAAGGTGCAAATGGCGCCATTGGCAGCCTTCAACTGAATGCTCATGTCCATGGCGATGCCCAAGCTGGGATGGATGGGGCCTTGCACCGCGTTGGCCTTCACAATCGGGCTGCCGCACTGGTAGGCAAACAGGTCGACCGTGTGCGCAGCGTGGTGCCACAGCAAGTGGTCGGTCCAGCTGCGGGGCTGGCCCAAGGCGTTCATGTTGGTGCGGCGGAAGAAATAGGTCTGCACATCCATCTGCTGAATGTTGAACTCGCCGGCCTTGATTTTCTGATTCACCCACTGATGGCTGGGGTTGAAGCGGCGGGTGTGGCCACACATGGCGACCAAGCCGGTCTGCTTTTGCAGGGCCACCACTTCGTCAGCGTCCTTCCAGCTGTCGGCCAGCGGGATTTCCACTTGCACGTGCTTGCCCGCCTTCAAACATTGAATGGATTGCGACGCATGCATTTGGGTGGGCGTACACAGAATCACCGCGTCCACTTCGGGCAAAGCCAAGCTGTCGGCCAAATCGGTGGTGACGTGTGCAATGCCGGACTTGGTTGCCACTTCGCGGGTTTTGTCCAGCTCTCGGCCGATCAATGACACCACTTCCACGCCGTCGATGTTCTTGATACCGTCCAAATGCTTGATGCCGAATGCGCCGGCACCGGCCAGCGCGACTTTGATGGTTTTCATGAGCAGTCCTTCAGATTGAATTTTCCAGAATCGCGTGACCCACGGCCGTGTTCGATGCCGGCACATGGTAGAAGCGATGGGCCAGCTTGGGTGCTGCGCCGCCGGCCACATCGGCCATGGCGCCGCGCGCGATCAGCCACATCACCAACTCGATGCCCTCGCTGCCGGCTTCGCGCACATAGTCAATATGGGGAATGTCGGCAGCGGCTTGGGGGTTGCTGATCAATTTGTCGAGGAAGTCGTTGTCGAACGAACGGTTGATCAGGCCAGCACGCGGGCCTTGAAGCTGATGGCTCATGCCACCCGTGCCCCAGATCTGGACCTTCAGGTCCTGGTCAAAGCTATCGATGGCTTTGCGAATCGCCTTGCCCAGGTTGTAGCAACGCTGGCCGCTGGGCACGGGGTATTGCACCACGTTCACCGCAAAAGGGATCACTGGGCAGGGCCAGGCCTCGGGCTGGCCGCACATCAGCGACAAGGGCACGGTCAGGCCATGGTCAACGTCCATTTTGTTGACGATGGTGAGGTCAAAGTCTTGCTGAATCACCGATTGCGCAATGTGCGCGGCCAACTCGGGGTGGCCCATCACTTTGGGCACGGGGCGCGGGCCCCAGCCCTCATCGGCAGGCTGGAATTCGGCGGCCGTGCCAATCGCAAAAGTGGGAATCATCTCCAGGCTGAACGCCGTGGCGTGGTCGTTGTAAACCAAAAAGATCACGTCGGGCTTGTTGTCCTTGAGCCACTGCTTGGAGTATTCGTACCCCTTGAACAAGGGCTGCCAGTAAGGCTCGTGGTCTTTTTTCAGATCGAGTGCGGCACCAATGGCGGGCACGTGAGAGGTGTAAACGCTGGCGGTGATACGGGCCATGTCAGTTGCTCGCTTTGAGATGAGATTGTCCTTGGGGCTGGCGATGCGCTTGCGCGTCGCCGTCTTCGCCAATGCGGCGGTTGCCTTCGACCGAGCGGCCGCCGGCGATCATCATGTTGCGGTATTCCTCTTCGGTCATGCCCGTCATGCTGCCCGCCATTTGCTGAAAGCTCTTGCCATCGGTGGCGCCGATCTTGGCCAGGAAATAAATGTTGCCGCCCAACGCAATGCAACGGTTCAAGTCGCGGTCCAGCACGGCCTGCTTCTGTGGCTCGGTCATGGCCCATTCGTTCAAATAGGCGCGCTCGTCGGCCTTGAAGCGGGTACGGTTGTCCGCCTTCATGAGGGACATGCAAAATTGATTGAGGTAATAGCCCTTGCGAGACTGCTCCGCGTCAAAGATGGTGGTGCCAGGAACGTCCTGGTAAGGTTTTTCAAGTGCCATGGTCAAGCTTTCACTTCTTCGGGCCAATAAAGCCGCATCGGATTGTCCACCAACAGCTTGCGCTGCGCTTCTGCGGTCGGTGCAATGTGCGGAATGAAATCCACCAGCAGGCCGTCATCGGGCATGTGGTCTTTCAAGTTGGGATGCGGCCAATCGGTGCCCCACAACACGCGGTCCGGGAACAACTCGACAATGCGGCGCGCAAACGGCACGACATCGCGGTAGGCCGCGGCCTCGCCGTTCAAGGCCTTGGGGCCGGTCAGCGAGAGCCGCTCCGGGCAACTGACCTTGCTCCACACATTGCTGTGCTCGCGCATGAATTTCACAAAGAGCGCAAACTCTGGACCGTCCACAGGCTTGCTGACGTCGGGGCGGCCCATGTGGTCCACCACCACCGTGGTAGGCAAGGCCGTGAAAAAGTCCCACAACTCAGGCAAGTCCACCGCCTCGAAGTAGATCACCACATGCCAGCCCCATTGGGCGATGCGGCCCGCGATCTCCATCAATTCGTCTTTGGGCGTGAAATCCACCAGGCGCTTGACAAAGTTGAAGCGCACGCCGCGCACGCCAGCATCGTGCATGGCTTGCAATTCGGCATCGCTGACGCTGCGTTTGACGGTGGCCACACCGCGCGCTTTGCCGTTGGAATTCGCCAAGGCATCGACCATCGCCCGGTTGTCCGCGCCATGGCAGGTGGCCTGCACCACCACATTGCGGGCAAAGCCCAGGTGGTCACGCAAGGCGTACAACTGGTGCTTGGAAGCATCGCAGGGGGTGTATTTGCGTTCAGGCGCATAGGGAAACTCGGCGCCCGGGCCAAACACATGGCAATGCGCGTCCACCGCGCCGGCAGGCACTTGAAAACGGGGTTGGCTCGGGCCGCTGTACCAGTCCAGCCAGCCAGGCGTTTTTTGAAATTCCATGGATCTTCCTTCTTCAATCGGGTTGGATGTTGGCCTCGCGCACGAGCTTCTCGTAACGCAGGCGCTCGCTTCGAATCAGCGCGCCAAACTGCTCTGCCGAGGCTGGCACCACCTCGCCGCCCACGGAGGTCATGCGCTCACGCACTTCCTGGCCCTGCAAGGCTTTCTGTACCTCGGCATGGAGTTTTTGAGCAATGGGTTTGGGCGTCGCGGCAGGTGCAACCAAGCCGTACCAGACCGAGGCTTCAAAGCCCGGAAAACCGGATTCGGCAATGGTGGGCACATCGGGAAAATTGCTGGTGCGGTTGGCGCTGAGCACCGCCAGAACCTTCAGCTTGCCGCTGCGTGCATGGGGCAAGACCTCCAAGGCGTTCACGGCCACCAGCGGCACTTGCCCGCCAATCGTGTCGGTGATGGCCGGTGAGCCACCGCGGTAAGGCACATGTTGCAAGCTGATGCCGGCCGCGCGCGCAAACAACTCCACGGCCATGTGGGGTGTCGAGCCATTGCCGGGACTGGCGAATGAAAGCGGTGTGGCTTTGTTCTTGCCCATTTCCAGCAACTTGGCCAGGCTGCCAATGCCAGACTGCGCGCCCGTGGCAATCACCACCGGCACACGGCCAATCATCGACACCGGCACGAGGTCGCGCTCGGCATCGAAGGGCGCGGGCTTGTACAAGGACATGTTGGCCGCCAAGGCATTGGCCGCCATCATCAAGGTGTAGCCATCCGGGTCTGAGGCAATCACCGACTTCACGGCGATGTTGGTGCCAGCGCCCGGCTTGTTCTCCACCACCACAGGCTGCCCCATGCTGCTGGACAAGCTTTGTCCCACGGTGCGCGCGACGATGTCGACCGCGCCGCCCGGGGCATAACCCACCACCACCTTGATGGGCTTGGAGGGATAGGTTTGGGCGCCACACAGGGCACTGACCCAGGCCAGGCACAGGCCCAGGCCCCAGCGTCGAAAATCAATTTGTTTCATCGTCTTGTTGCCTTTGTACAAAATCAATCGGCGGCCATGCCACGCAGGCCAGAGCGTGCCACGGCCGCAGCGAGCACGCCATTGTGCTGGCTGGCTTTTGCAAACTCACGAAACCAGGGCATGCCCGCATCGCGCCCTTTGGGAATGGCCAACGCCAGATGCTCCAAGCCCCAGCGACCAGGCAAGACCCGCGCGCCGGGCAATGCGGCTGAGAGCTCAAACAAAATGCCTTTGTTGGTGGCGAACGCTTGCAATTCACCATTGGCCAGGCGTTGCTGTGCCGCTTTCAAGTCAGGCACAGGCACCACAGCGGCTTGTTTGAAACGCTGCGACAACACCCCTTGAGAAGAACTGCCTTGGCTCACGCCCACGCTGACTTTGGGCATGTCGATCTCATCTGCCGTTTGCAGTGCGCTGCCCGCAGGGACCAGGTAACCCAACTCCAGGCGAACCAAGGGTGGCGTGAAATCCACATCACGGGCGCGCGCTTCGGTGGCATTGGTGAAGGTCACATCCACCTCGACAGACTTCAAAGCTTCCAACACCTGCGCCACGCGGCTGAACTCCACCACCCGCACAGGCACTTGCAATTCACGGCCCATGGCCTCGCCCAAATCCAATGCCACGCCCGCACGCACCTGGGTCTCAGGCTGTCGCACGAGAGAGGTCGGGCTGCCCGCATACACGCCCACACGCAACGGGCCTGTCGGTGCCAGCGCTTGGCGCACCTGTGCGTCTGGCGCAGCAGGCACAGGGGCGCATCCGGCCCATGCCAGGGTGGCAAAGAGCAAGCCCAGGAGGGCGTGGCGGCGCAGCAAACTCACGCGCAAGCTCAATCGATGTACTTGAGGCCGGCTTTTTCCAGCGGCTCACGCATCTTGTACATGTCCAGGCCGAGCACACCGGCGGCCAGTTTGGCGCGCTTTTCGCCCTCATTGGCTTCGCGCGCCTCGGCGGCGTCTGCTGCTTGCTGGGCCACCGCGGCCGGCACGATCACCACGCCGTCGTCATCGGCCACCACCACGTCGCCGGGGTTCACTTGCGCGCCCGCGCACACCACCGGAATGTTCACCGAGCCCAAAGTAGCCTTGATGGTGCCCTTGGCGCTGATGCCTTTGCTCCACACAGGAAAGCCCATCTTGGTCAGTTCGGCCACATCGCGCACGCCGGCGTCGATGATCAGCGCACGGGCGCCGCGGGCCATGAACGAGGTCGCGAGCAAGTCGCCAAAAAAACCATCGCAGTTGTCGGCCGTGATCGCGGCCACCACCACATCGCCGGGCTGCAATTGCTCGGCCACGACGTGCATCATCCAGTTGTCGCCAGGATGCAGCAACACCGTCACGGCAGTGCCTGCGATGTGGGCTCCCGAATAAATCGGGCGCATGTAAGGCTTCATCAAGCCCACACGACCCATGGCCTCATGGATGGTGGCCACGCCGAAACGGCTCAGTTTGTCGACAGCGGCTTTGTCGGCGCGCACGATGTTGCGCTTGACGATGCCCAGGTTGTTCATGCTCATGTGTTGCTCCGTGCCAATCAAACAGTTTCAGCGGCCTTGCGCCTTGAGGGCGGTGTCCAGGCGCGAGAACACGCGGCGGGCGTTGCCTTCATACACTTTGTAGCGCTGCTCGGCGTTCAGGTTGGACGTGCCTTCGACGTAGCGCTTGGTGTCGTCGAAATAATGACCGGTCTCAGGATCGATGCCGCGCACCGCGCCAATCATTTCGCTGGCAAACAAAATGTTGTCCACCGGAATCACCTTGGTCAGCAGGTCGATGCCGGGCTGGTGGTACACACAGGTGTCAAAGAAGATGTTGTTCAGCAAATGCTCTTGCAACAGCGGCTTCTTCAGCTCCTGGGCCAGGCCCCGGAAACGGCCCCAGTGGTAGGGCACGGCGCCGCCGCCGTGCGGAATCAAAAACTTCAGCGTCGGAAAGTCCTTGAACAAGTCAGAGGTCAGGCACTGCATGAAGGCTGTGGTGTCGGCATTCAGGTAATGCGCCCCGGTGGTGTGAAAGCAGCTGTTGCAGCTGGTGGACACGTGAATCATGGCGGGGATGTCGTACTCCACCATCTTTTCGTAAATGGGGTACCAGTGGCGGTCGCTCAAGGGCGGCGAGGTCCAGTGGCCGCCCGACGGGTCGGGGTTCAGGTTGATGCCCACGTTGCCATATTCCTTGACGCACTTCTCCAGCTCGGGGATGCAGGTCTTGGGGTCCACGCCGGGTGACTGCGGCAACATCGCGGCCGCAATGAAGTTGTTCGGAAACAGTTGCGACACGCGGTAGCACAACTCATTGCAAATCGCGGCCCAGGTGGCCGAAATTTGAAAGTCACCAATGTGGTGGGCCATGAAGCTGGCACGCGGGCTGAAGATGGTCAGGTCACTGCCCCGCTCTTTCATCAGCTTGAGCTGGTTGTTCTCGATGGTCTCGCGCAACTCATCGTCGCTGATTTTCAGGTCACTGACCTTGGGCATGCGCGCGGGATCTTGGATGCCTGCAATTTGCTGGTTGCGCCAAGTCTCCAGGGCCTTGGGGGCCGTGGTGTAGTGGCCATGCACGTCAATGATCAGGGGGTTGGATTGGCTCATCGGGTGTCCTTGCTTGAATCGGAAGCGTGTTTAAAAAATCAGTCCTTGTGCCAGACGCTGGCCGGCACCATGACCTCGCCGCGCATCAGCACGCGGGCGGTGCGCAGCAAAGCGGCACGTGTGACGTTTTGCGGGTTGGCGGGGTCCAGGCCCAACGCCACGCTGAACTCGCCGGTCGGATGCTCGACCGAGACGGTCTGGGTGTGGCCCGAAGGCATGACCGCGATGCCCTGCGTCACCGAGCCTTCGAGCACACAGGCCGTGGCCACGGTGACGGCGGCCATCACGCCAATGGCGTCATGGCACACATGCGGAATGAAGCTGCGGGTGCTCAGGCTGCCGCCG
>CAINMN010000065.1 GCA_903850735.1 uncultured Burkholderiales bacterium
CTGCGCGCGACATCGTGATGCTCAACGCCGGCGTGGCCTTGTACGCCGCCAATGTGGCCGACAGCATCGCCGATGGCCTTCGCCGTGCCGATGCCGTGTTGAAAGACGGCAGCGCCAAGGCGCGACTGAACCAATGGGTGGCTTACACCCAGCAAGCCGTTTGAGGAAGACGCATGTCCGACATTCTGAAAAAAATCGTTGCGGTCAAACACGAAGAAATCGCAGAGGGCTTGCGCAAAAAGTCTTTGGCGGCCATGCGGGCCGATGCCGAAAGCCGGGTGCTCACCCGTGACTTTGAAGCTGCTTTGCGTGCCAAGATCGCCGCGGGCCAGGCCGCGGTGATTGCCGAAATCAAAAAAGCCAGCCCCTCCAAAGGCGTGCTGCGCGAAGACTTCATCCCGGCCGACATTGCCCAATCCTATGCAGAGCATGGGGCGGCCTGCTTGTCGGTGCTGACCGACAAACAGTTTTTCCAGGGCAGTGTGGATTACCTCAAGCAAGCGCGAGCATCCTGTCAGTTGCCCGTGCTGCGCAAAGACTTCATGGTCGACCCTTATCAGGTCTATGAAGCGCGCGCCATGGGGGCCGATTGCATTCTGTTGATCGCGGCTTGCCTGCACGATGCGCAAATGGCCGACCTCGAGGCCGTGGCCCATGGCTTGGGCATGGCGGTGCTGGTCGAAGTCCACGACGAGCCCGAGTTGCACCGGGCCTTGAAGCTCAAAACGGCCTTGCTGGGCATCAACAACCGCAACCTGCGCACCTTCGAGGTCAGCCTGGACACCACGCTGGGCATGCTGCCCACCGTCCCGGCGGACAAGCTGTTGATCACCGAAAGCGGCATCCTGTCGCGCGCCGATGTCGAGCGCATGCGCGCCGCACAAGTTCATGCCTTCTTGGTCGGTGAGGCTTTCATGCGCGCCCCGGACCCGGGCGCCGCCCTGGCCGACCTGTTCAAACCCTGAGCATGGCGCGCGCGCCCGGCACGGCCGATTTGTTTGCGCTGAGCGAAGCGGCGCCGGCCTTGGCCACGGCCGACCCGTGCCAATGGGCAGCGGATGCAAGCTGGCAAGACGTGCTGGCCGCCTTTTGGGCCAGCCCCACGGGCCAGGGCTTGAGCGCCCATTTGACTCAGCGCTTGGCGCAGGGGGCCTGTGTTTTTCCGCCAGAGCCTTTGCGCGCCCTGACCCTCACGCCTTTGTCGCAGGTGCGGGTCGTGATTTTGGGTCAAGACCCTTACCATGGCCCCGGACAGGCCGAAGGCTTGGCGTTTTCGGTGGCGCCTGGCGTCAAAGTGCCGCCCTCGTTGCGCAACATCTACAAAGAGTTGCAGCGTGACCTGGGCATGGCGCCGCCCGCTGGGGGCTCCCTGGTGGGGTGGGCGCGTCAAGGGGTGTTGTTGCTCAACACCTGTTTGACGGTGGAGCAGGGTTTGCCCGCCAGCCATGCCAAACGAGGCTGGGAGGTGTTGACCGATGCCTTGCTGACGGCCGTGGCGCTCCAGGCGCCAGCCTGCGTGTATCTGCTCTGGGGTGCGCACGCTCAAGCCAAGGCGTCCCTGATTCAAGCGGCTTCGGCAAAGCGGGGTGGGCAGGCCCTGATCCTGGCGGCCAATCACCCTTCGCCCTTGTCGGCTTTGCGCCCGCCGACGCCCTTCATCGGTTGTGGCCACTTTTCACAAGCCCAGGACTGGCTGGCCGAGCGCAGCTTCCCCATCGACTGGTCCCGCCTCTAACCCCCTCCCGTCATCGCGACCGCAGCACGGCGATCTTTCCCCTGCACCCCTCCTCAGCGCCAAGAGGTTGTCGCGGCCCCGTTGGGGCCTCGCAACGACGGGAGAGGTGATTTCTGGCGGGGCTGGGTGCTTTTGCAAAATAATTGTGCTATATTTCGAGGTTCGCCGGAGGGGTGCCCGAGTGGCTAAAGGGGGCAGACTGTAAATCTGTTGGCTTACGCCTACGCTGGTTCGAATCCAGCCTCCTCCACCAGCGAGAACAGTGTGTTGCTTGGTGACCTGCAACTGTGACGACCGGGTGTCCGGTCCGATGCGGGAGTAGTTCAATGGTAGAACCTTAGCCTTCCAAGCTAATGACGCGGGTTC
>CAINMN010000066.1 GCA_903850735.1 uncultured Burkholderiales bacterium
ATCGGGGCGTAGCGCAGTCTGGTAGCGCATCTGGTTTGGGACCAGAGGGTCGTAGGTTCGAATCCTATCGCCCCGACCATTGAGCAAAAGGCCCTTCACAGGGCCTTTTTTTCATCCGTCTGCCCGTAGCTCAGTTGGATAGAGCAACAGCCTTCTAAGCTGTGGGTCGGGGGTTCGATCCCCTCCGGGCAGGCCAAAGCCTCATTTCATGTCACCCCATAACACGTCAAAAGCTGCGTTGCTCATAGCCACCCAACACAAGTGACGATATGGCGCTCAGCGTCAAGGTCTCTACCTCAAAGGATCTCATATGAAACGGTTTTTAACTTCTTTGTCGGCACTGATGTTCGGCTTACTTTGGGGGCCAACTGGGGCTCAAGTCACCAGCTCTGGATATCCCAACAAACCAGTTGAACTGGTGGTGTCTTTTGCGCCAGGTGGTGGTGTTGACACCATGGCACGCGTCTTTGCCGAGGTAGCACGCCCTCATTTTGCGCAACCGTTTGTGGTGGTGAACAGGCCCGGTGCCAGCGGCTCTTTGGGGTTATCGCATGTGGCTCAAGCGCCCGCCGATGGCTACAAGGTGGCCATGGTGTTCATCGAATTGCTGACCATCCCCTTGATGGGAATTTCCAAAGTGCAACACGAGGACTTTGTGCCCATTGCAAAACTGGCTGCAGACCCATCCACCGTGGCTGTGCGCGCAGATGCACCGTGGCAGAACCTGGAAGATTTCATGGCTCATGCCAAAGCCAACCCAGGCAAGCTGACGTTTTCAAATGCAGGCAATGGCTCGATTTCTCATATCGCGGCCGCCTCACTGGCTCAAAAAACTGGATTGCAATTCACCCATGTGCCTTACCAAGGTTCTGGGCCGGCGGTATTGGGCTTGTTGGGGGGGCAAGTCGACGCGACGGCGGTGAATTTTGCGGCTTTGAATGCGCACATCACCAGCGGTAAGGTGCGCGTGCTGGCCTCGATGTCAGAGAGGCGGTATCCAAACCTAGACCGTGTGCCAACCTTGCGTGAAAAGGGAATCGACTTGACGGTGGATGTCTGGCGTGGCTTGGCTGTGGCCAAAAATACCCCAAAAGAAGCGGTCGATGCCTTGCGTCAATTGGCTTCCAAAGCAGCCAATGATCCTCAAATGCAAGAAAGTGTTCGCAAGCAAAGCCTGACCTTGGCGTATGAGGATGGCCCCGAATTTCAAAAAACCTGGATCAAGGAAAGTCAGCAGCTCAAGCAAACCATGGGTTTGATTGACCTGAAAAACTAGTTCTGCGTGCAACGCCTTGTTCCTCTGGCGCCTGCTTCGCACGGAGCGGGCCGGTGGCAACGCTGCGATTGCAGGACATTTTTTCGAGGGCAAGGGTGGGCGTGGTGCGATGACTGAGACAACTCAGACCCGTGGAGCCTCACTGCGATGCGGCGCGTCTGTCAGAGCCAGAAGGTGATGCGCAGGTAGTCGATCAGGCGGTGGGTGGCGATCCAGGCCAGTGGACGCCAGCCGATGGCGATTTTGGCCACGCCGGTCATGCCTGGGCGCCACCAGGTGCCGGGTTGACCGTCGAGCGACAGGCGCACCGGGAAGGTGTTGTCGCCGTCAACCACTGCCGCTTGCGGGATGATGCGCTGCACCTTGAGTTGGTGCGTGAGTGCAGGCTCGGCCAGCAGGGTCAGTCGGGTGTCTTGGCCGATAGCCACGCGGCTAAGGTCTTTTTCTGAAACGGCTGCTTCCACATAGAGGGCCGACAGGGCCGCGATCTTGATCACGGTGTCGCCGCGACGAACCGCACCACCCAGGTTCTTGCCGGGCTCGCCCTCGATCACCACGCCGTCCATGGGCGCCACCACGGCGGCGGCTTTGACGCGCTGCAGTATCTGCTCGAGTTTGGCCTGGCCTTGCGCCACCTGGGACTCGGCCATCTGCATTTCAGGCAGTTGATTGACCGCACGGCGCTTCTCGGCATCGCGGCTGGCTTGGGCGATCTCGGCCTGAATGTTGGCCCGCTCGAGCATGAGCTCTCTGGTGCCCACCGTAAATAGCGTATCGCCGGCGCGCACCTGGCTACCGGGCTGCACCGCGCTGGACTCCAGATAACCGTCAAAGGGCGCGCCAACGAAGGCCATGGTTTCGGTCTTGACGGTCGCACCCGCTGTGACCGAGTAGGGCCAGGGCATCGCGCAAATCAAGACCAGAGTGGCTGCGATGCCCCAGCCAAGCCGGCGGCCCATGGGGGTGCGCGGTCGCAGCGCCTGGGGCAGGCTGTGGCCGATCTCCCGGCCCAGGCGAATCGGCAGCGCCCGGCTGCGCTGATGCCAATGCTGCAGGGGCTGCAGGGCCATGTCGGCATATAGACGCAGCGCCCAGCGCTCGGCTTGCGTGAAGGCCATTTTTTGTCGCTCAACGGTGATGCTGCCCCAGGGTGTGTCGCTCTCACCGCTGACGCCCGGCTCGCTCAGCGGCAGGGTGTAGAGGTGACCAGGTTGCTGAAGTACGGCGTAACGCTCATGGGCTCGCTGAACCGATGGACCGGGCCAGGCGATCTCCAGGCCCTGGCTCAGGGCCTCTTGGCCGGCTTCTTCAAGCAAAGCCGACAGATCGCTGCGGCGATCGAGTTTTTCGGTGTGGCTCAGGGCGCGCAGTTTGAGGCCTTCGCCGGCGCGCCAACACACCGCCACCGACTCGCAGGCAAAGCGTTCAGCCAGGTCATTGGCCAGAATCAGCGCGGCTCGATCAAAGTGGCCGGCAGGCAGCAGGCGGCCGACTGTCTCGAGCACCTGGGCCAGCCGTGTCGCGTCGCGCTCGCCCTGCCGCGCCTGCCGGTCCCGTTCGAACAGGCGTGGCAGCCAGGCCAGTGCTGATAAGCTGGCCATCTCACGTGCCAGGTGTTGCGCGCTGCCCGGCAGAAGACACACCAGACAAATCTCGCGCGCTTCCTGGATGCGCAGGCAGGCCAGTCCCAGCCGGTTGGTCCCGCCTGGCGCCGTGCCGACGGTCACGCCCTCGGCGCGGGCCTGCAACCACAAGTCCTCCGGCACTTGTGCCAGCAGTGTGGCGGCGCGCTCTGGCTCCACCGCCAGCGCCTGCCAAGATCCACCCTGGCCAGCGGGGCGCCAGCCGACGGCGGCCTGTGCAGACAGCAGC
>CAINMN010000067.1 GCA_903850735.1 uncultured Burkholderiales bacterium
GACCCACAGGCGCTGCAAAGCCTGAACCGCCACAGCGCCGACCCGTCCGCCGTGTTTCGCACCGCCACCTGGGAAGAAGCGCTGGACGTGGCCGCTGGCACGCTGAAAAAGCTGCGCGACACCCACGGCGCCAAATCGCTGGCAGGCCTAGGCTCTGCCAAGGGCAGCAACGAAGAGGCCTATCTGTTTCAAAAACTGGTGCGCACCGGCTTCGGCTCCAACAACGTGGACCACTGCACCCGCCTGTGCCATGCCTCCAGCGTGGCCGCCCTGTTGGAGGGCGTGGGCTCGGGTGCGGTGAGCAACCCGGTGCGCGATGTGGCGCAAGCCGAGATGATCGTGGTCATTGGCTCCAACCCCACGGCCAATCACCCCGTGGCGGCGACGTGGATGAAGAATGCGGTGCAGCGCGGCGCGCGGCTGGTGCACATGGACCCGCGGCGCACCGACATCAGCACGCACGCCTGGCGCAGCCTGCAATTCAAGCCGGACACCGACGTGGCCTTGCTCAATGCCATGCTGTTCACCATCTTCGACGAAGGCCTGGTAAATCCGACCTTTGTCCAGGAACGCACACAAGATTTCGAAGCTTTGCGTGCCCATGTCCAAGACTTTGCGCCCGAAAAAATGGCCGCGCTGTGCGGCATTCCCGCCGAAACGATTCGCGAAGTGGCGCGCGCCTATGCGACCTCGCCTGCGGCCATGATTTTGTGGGGCATGGGGGTCAGCCAACACGTGCACGGCACCGACAACGTGAGATGCCTGATTGCCTTGGCCAGTGTCACCGGGCAGATTGGCCGCCCCGGCACCGGCTTGCATCCGCTGCGCGGCCAGAACAATGTGCAAGGGGCCAGCGACGCCGGCCTCATTCCCATGATGTTCCCCAACTACCAGCGCGTGAGCGACCCCGCGGCGCACCGCTGGTTCGAACAGTTCTGGGGCCAGCCCCTGGATGCCGAGCCAGGCTACACCGTGGTGGAGATCATGGACAAGGCCTTGGCCGATGACCAGGACCCGCACAAGGTGCGGGGCATGTACATCATGGGCGAAAACCCGGCCATGAGCGACCCCGACCTGAACCATGCACGCGCTGCCTTGGCCGCGCTGGACCATCTGGTGGTGCAAGACATCTTCATGACCGAAACTGCCTGGATGGCCGATGTGGTCTTGCCGGCCAGCGCCTGGCCGGAAAAAACCGGCACCGTCAGCAACACCGATCGCATGGTGCAACTCGGCCACCAGGCCTTGCAGCCCCCGGGCGAGGCGCAACTGGACTTGTGGATCATTCAGCAGATGGCACAACGCATCGGGCTGCCGTGGCATTACCCCGGCGAGCAAGCCGGCGTGGCGGCGGTGTACGAGGAAATGCGCCAGGCCATGGCGGGGGCCATCGCGGGCATTTCATGGTCGCGCCTGTTGGCCCATTCCAGCGTCACCTATCCCTGCTTGAGCGAAGACGACCCGGGCCAGCCCATCGTGTTTCAGCAAGGCTTTCCCACCGCGACTGGCCGCGTGCGGCTGGTGCCTGCGGGCCTGGTGTCCGCCAACGAAGTGCCCGATGCCGACTACCCCTGGGTGCTCATCACCGGGCGTCAACTGGAGCACTGGCACACCGGCAGCATGACGCGCCGCACCCGCGTGCTGGATGCCCTGGAGCCGCAAGCCACGGTGTCCATGAGCGGGCACTCGATGGCGCAACTCGGCCTGGTGCCGGGCGACTGGGTGCAAGTGCGCTCGCGCCGCGGCGAGGTCCGCCTGCAAGTGCGCCGTGACGATGGCACGCCGGACCACACGGTGTTCATTCCTTTCGCCTACCGCGAGGCCGCGGCCAACCTGTTGACCAATGCGGCGCTGGACCCGGTGGGCAAAATTCCCGAACTCAAGTACTGCGCCGTTCAAGTCTTGCCTGCGGCTTAAAACGCCTAAGATGGCGGCATGAGCACACGCCCCTCTTTGCAAACCGCCGTGGTGATGCGTCGCGAGCGCATCACCGGCCCCATGAGCCGCTGGCAGCCCTGGCGTTGGGTGCTGCACGATGTCTTGCTGGACGATGGCAGCCTCGGCACCGCGCCCCGCTTGCTGCGCGAGGATGACCACCAAGCCCTGTGGCTGCATCCCGGCTTCACGGTCGAGTTGTTCAAGGACGATGCCGAAGGCTATTACCTCAACGCCACCACGCCAGCGCCCTGTTGGTTTGTGCTGTGGCGCATGGAAGAAGAAGCCTTGTTGGCACAGGAGCCCATGGCCGTGCCGGTCATGGTGAGCGTGAGTTACCACGACGCCGGCCGCTGGCTGGATGCGCAAGAAACCGTGGAGCAGGTGCCGGCGCCCGCCGACGTCACGGCATGGATGGCCGAGTTTGCGCAAACCCATTGGGTGGAAGAGCCCAAGCGGCGCAAGCGACCGGAAAGTTTCAAGGGGCTGCAAGACCGCTTTGGCCAACCGGCCTCGGTCAGCACGGGCAAGCATCGTGGCGGCGAGTGATTTTTTCAGCCGCTGGGGGGCGAAGAAAACCCAGGCGCCTGTGGCCAAGCCAGAAAGCGAAGCACCGGCCTCGCCACCCGCAAAGGCCTCGTTGGCCAAGACCGAACCCGCACCCCTGCCCACCCTGGAGGATGTGCAGAACCTCACGCCCGACGCCGATTTCCAGCCCTTTGTCTCGCGCCAAGTGGCGCCTGAAGTGCGCAATGCCGCCATGCGCAAATTGTTCTCTGACCCCCATTTCAATGTGATGGACCGCATGGACATTTACATTGACGACTATGGGCAACCCGATCCCTTGCCGGTGGGGATGTTGCAAAAGATGCGCAGCGCGCAGTTCATGCAACTGGTGCCGCCAGAGCAAGCGGAAAACCCCGGCGCAGGGCAGGGTGGGGAAGATGCTCATCCAGACCCAGGACCAAACGTGGCACAGTCCGAACCCAGGGATGGCGAGGCGCCATCTGCCCAGACCCCTCCTTTGATTGCCGAGAGCCCGCGTGACAACCCTCATTTGCGATTGCAACCAGACCCAGCCGCTGAATCCCAAGGCCTTGGGCCAAAGCCTCAATGAAACCCTGAGCCTGCACACCACCCTGTGCCGGCGCGAGGCGGGCGCATTTGTCAAAGCCTTGCAAGGCAACGAGCCCCTGGTGGTGGCGTGCACACAAGAGCAGCGCTTGTTTGGCGAGTTGGCGCAGCAAAGTGCCGAGGCCGCCGGTCGCAGTGGCTGGGCGCCGATTCAATTCGTCAACATTCGCGAAACCGCCGGCTGGAGCCGGGAGGCCGAGCAGGCCACGCCCAAAATCGCCGCCTTGCTGGCGGCGGCGCGCTTGCCCGAGCCGGAGCCTGTGCCCACGGTGAGTTACCGCAGCCAGGGGCGTGTGCTCATCATCGGACCCCTGGACCAGGCGCAGCAGGCTGCCGAGCTGTTGGGGCCCGGCCTGGACATCAGCTTGTTTGCCCAAGGCCCAGGAGAGGCCGGCGGGGCGCAACAGCGCAAGTATCCGGTGCTGTCTGGCCGCATCCAAAGCCTGCGCGGTTGGTTGGGCGCCTTTGAGCTCACCTGGCAACGCAACAACCCCATCGACCTGGACCTGTGCACCCGCTGCAACGCCTGCGTGGCCGCCTGCCCGGAGCAGGCCATTGGCCTTGATTACCAGGTGGACCTGAGCCGTTGCCAATCGCACCGCACCTGCGTCAAAGTGTGTGGGGCGGCAGGCGCCATTGATTTTCAGCGGTCGGCCGAAGAAGAGGCGCAGACCTTCGATCTGGTGCTCGACCTGGGCGCACAAGCGCTGCTGAGCTCGCATGCCCTGCCGCAAGGTTATTTTGCGACCGCACGTCAGCCTTTGCCCCAAGCCTTGCTGAACTTGCGCGAGCAAGTGGGCGAATTCGAGAAGCCCCGTTTTTTCACCTACAAGCAAAAACTCTGTGCCCACAGCCGCAACGAAAAAGTAGGCTGCAATGCCTGTGTGGACGTGTGCTCCGCCGAGGCCATCAGCTCGGAAAAAGAGCGCCAGCAAATCAAGGTCAACCCGCACCTGTGTGTGGGTTGCGGTGCCTGTACCACGGTGTGTCCCAGCGGCGCTTTGAGCTACGCCTATCCCAAGGCGTCCGAGCAAGGCCTGCGGCTGAAAACCTTGTTGTCGACCTATGCCCAGGCCGGTGGCACCGACGCCGTGTTGCTGCTGCACAGCCAGCAGGGCGGCTTGGCGATGGTCAACGAACTGGGGCGGGCCGCCCAACTCGGCATTGCCCAGGGCCTGCCCGCGCGCGTCATACCCCATGCCCTCTGGCACAGTGCCAGTGCCGGGCTGGATGTGTGGCTCTCGGCCTTGGCTTATGGCGCCTCTGCGGTCTGGGTGATGTGCACTTCCGAGGAAGCGCCGCAGTATCTGCAGGTCTTGCAAGAGCAAATGGCCCAGGCCCAGGCGTTGCTGACGGGGCTGGGTTTTGAGCGTCTCGAGGTCAAGCTGCTCCCAGTGCGCGATGCCATGGGCCTGGACGAGGCTTTGCAACGCGGCCTGGCTGCGCGCAAGGCCTTGCCGCGCGCTGCGGCCCTGCCGGCCGCCACCTTCGCCCTGGCCGCGGAAAAACGCAGCACGCTGAACTTGGCGCTGAATCACCTCATGGCCCACGCGCCCGCACTGAAAACAGCGCCAGCGCCCCAAGGCCTGGCCATTCCTCTGCCCAAAGAAGGCGCCTTGTTCGGTACCTTGGCCATCGACACCCAAGCTTGCACGCTGTGCATGAGTTGCGTCAGCGCCTGTCCGGCCCAGGCTTTACAAGACAACCCCGAGCTGCCGCAACTGCGTTTTCTGGAGCAGAACTGTGTGCAGTGTGGCCTGTGTGCGACCACCTGCCCCGAGAAAGCCATTGCCCTCACGCCGCGTTGGCTCGCGGGGCCGCAGCGCGGGCAAACGCAGGTGCTCAACCAGACCCAGCCCTATGCCTGCATTCGCTGCAGCAAGCCCTTCGGCACGCTCAAGGCCATTGAGGCCATGCTGGAACGTTTGGGGGGCCACCCGATGTTCCAGGGCGCCGCCGCCGATCGGCTCAAAATGTGTGGCGACTGCCGTGTGATCGACATTTACTCGTCGGGTGACGAGCAGAAAATTCAGTGATGACCATGAACCCGCCCCCATCCTCCTCCGCCCTGGACGAAGAAACCGCCCGCGCCGAACTGTATGGCCTGTTGGCCACCTTGTTCTATGCGCCGCCCGAGGCGGCCTTGCTGGCCCAGTTGCGTGTGGCCCCGACCGAGGCGCCCACGGCCGGCGGCTTTTTGGAGGAGCCCTGGCGCGCCCTGGTGGGTGTGGCGCGCGACATGGACGACGCCAGCATTCAGCGCGAGCACGAGGCCTTGTTTGGCGGCGTGGGCAAGCCCGAGGTGTACGTGTTTGCCTCGCACTACCTCACGGGCTTTTTGAATGAAAAGCCGCTGGCGCAGTTGCGCAACGACCTCGCCGCCTTGGGGTTGGCGCGCGACCCTGCCACCATGCCGGAAACCGAAGACCATGTGGCCTACCTGATGGAGGTCATGCGCTTTTTGATCGCCGGCGACGATGTGGCCGTGTCCAACCTGACGCAGCAAGCAGCATTTTTTGCGCAACATGTGCAACCCTGGATGGACGGCCTGTGCGATGCCCTCGAGGCGCATCCGCGCGCCCGCTTTTATGCCGCACTGTCACAGCTCACTCGCGCCTTCATCGGTGTGGAACAGCAAGGCTTTGACTTGTTGTCCTGAGCGCGTCAGATTTCAGGGATAACCCGGAGTTTTGAAGACTTTTGAAGGGTTTTTTCTGTTGCCAAGCGCACCCGTGTGGGCTACAACTATGCAATATGATTCATACCCTGAATCTGCAGGAGAGAGCCTTGAAAAACGACCAACCCGCACCTTCACGCCGTGGCTTTTTCATGGGGGCCGTGGCTGCTGGCGCTGCCGCAGCGGCGGTGACCACGCTGCCCAACAACCCCTTGACCGAGGCTGCGCCTGAGCCACAGGCCAAGCCCGAAAAAGGCGGCGGCTACAGCCTCAGCGAGCATGTGAAGCGCTACTACCAAACCACCCGCGTTTGAGCCTGCATGTGTTCCCACAGTTTTTCCCTTGCGCCTGAGACAGGCGACACAGGAGTCACACCATGTTATTGACCCGTAAATCTGATGCCACGGCGCGTACCGCATCCCCTTTGGTGGATCGCTTGCACCGAGGCTTGTCGCATGCGCTGCCCACCGTGGACCGCCGCGGTTTTCTGCGCCGCTCCGGCCTGGGCGTGGGCGTCGGTTTGGCCGCCACCCAACTCACCCTGGTGAAAAAGGCCCGTGCTGCCAACGCAGCAGCGGCCGATGGCAGCGGGAAAATCGAAGTCAAGCGCACAGTTTGCACCCACTGCTCGGTGGGCTGCGCGATTGACGCGGTGGTGGAGAACGGCGTGTGGGTGCGCCAAGAGCCGGTGTTCGATTCGCCCATCAACTTGGGCGCGCATTGCGCCAAGGGCGCGGCCATTCGCGAACACGGCCATGGCGAGTTCCGCCTGCGCTACCCGATGAAGCTGGTCAACGGCAAGTACCAGCGCATCAGCTGGGACCAGGCCCTGAACGAAATCACCGCCAAGCTGCAAGACCTGCGCAAAGCCAGTGGCCCCGACTCGATTTACTGGGTGGGCTCCTCCAAACACAGCAACGAGCAGGCCTACCTGATGCGCAAGTTTGTGAGCTTCTGGGGCAGCAACAACTGCGACCACCAGGCGCGCATTTGCCATTCCACCACGGTGGCCGGCGTGGCCAACACCTGGGGCTATGGCGCCATGACCAACTCGTACAACGACATGCAAAACAGCAAGGTCGCGTTGTACATCGGCTCCAACGCCGCCGAAGCCCACCCGGTGAGCTTGCTGCACATGCTGCACGCCAAAGAAAACGGCTGCAAGATGATCGTGGTCGATCCGCGCTTCACCCGCACAGCGGCCAAGGCCGATGAGTTTGTGCGCATTCGCTCCGGCTCCGACATCCCGTTCCTGTTCGGCCTGTTGCACATCATTTTCAAGAACGGCTGGGAAGACAAAAAGTACATCAACGACCGCGTCTTCGGCATGGAAGCCGTCAAGGAAGAAGTGCTCAAGAAGTGGACCCCCGAGGCGGTGGAAGAGGCCTGTGGCGTGAAGCCCGAGCAAATGCTCAAAGTGGCCACCTGGCTGCATGAAAACCGTCCTGGCACCATCGTCTGGTGCATGGGCCAGACCCAGCACACCATTGGCAACGCCATGGTGCGCGCCTCCTGCATCTTGCAATTGGCCTTGGGCAACGTGGGCAAGTCGGGCGGCGGCACCAATATTTTCCGCGGCCACGACAACGTGCAAGGCGCCACCGATGTGGGCCCCAACCCTGACTCGCTGCCCGGCTACTACGGCATCGTGGAAGGCTCCTGGAAGCATTTCGCCAAGGCCTGGGGCGTCGACTTCGAATGGATCAAGGGCCGCTTCTCTGCGCCCGCCATGATGAGCAAGCCTGGCATCACGGTGTCACGCTGGATCGACGGCGTGCTCGAGAAAAACGAGTTGATCGACCAGGACAGCAACCTGCGTGGCGTTTTCTACTGGGGCCATGCGCCCAACTCGCAGACCCGTGGCCTGGAAATGAAACGCGCCATGGACAAGCTAGATTTGCTGGTCGTGGTCGACCCCTATCCCTCGGCCACAGCCGCCATGGCGGCCATGCCCGGCAAGCCCGAAGACCTGAACCCCAACCGCGCGGTGTATTTGTTGCCCGCGGCCACGCAGTTTGAAACCAGTGGTTCCTGCACGGCGTCCAACCGCTCGCTGCAGTGGCGCGAGAAGGTCATCGACCCCTTGTGGGAGAGCCGCAGCGACCACATGATCATGCACCAGCTGGCCGAGAAGCTGGGCTTCGCCAAGGAACTGTCGAAGAACTACAAGATGCAGAAGGTCAAGGGCATGGACGAACCCGTGCCGGAAGACATCCTGCGCGAGATCAACA
>CAINMN010000068.1 GCA_903850735.1 uncultured Burkholderiales bacterium
ATCAGCAACTCGCGAGCCAGGCCGGTGATGCGCGAGGCCAGGGTCAGCAAAGAGACGATCGAGGCGGATTTAAAAAGGCTCACGCAGGGAGTGTAGCCAGAATTTGCTACAATCGTGGGCTTTGCTGACATCATCCACAGACACAAGGAAACCAACATGGCCTCTGGAAAGCCCAAGAAAAAGAACCCGCGCCTGGCGTCGGGCCGCAAACGCGCACGTCAAGACGTCAAGCTGAACGCAGCCAACACGTCTTTGCGCTCCAAATACCGTACCGCTGTGAAGAACGTCGAGAAAGCTGTTGCCTCTGGCGACAAGGCCAAGGCCACCGACCTCTTTGCCAAGATGCAAGCCGTGGTGGACACCGTGGCCGACAAAGGCATCTTCCACAAGAACAAAGCCGCTCGCGACAAGAGCCGCCTGTCTGCCAAGGTGAAAGCCCTGGCCACCGCCGCCTGATCTTCAGGCAAACAGCCCGGCCTGTTCTTCAGGCCGCCGTTTGACCGGGTGCGCTGTCCGCAAAGCAAAAAAGCCGCTCAGATGAGCGGCTTTTTTGTTGCTTCAGGCTTCGACGACTTTGAGCTCGTTGTCACGGGCGAAATTCATGACGAAATCCCATGCCATGGGCTCGGCTTCGCGCAAATCGGTGTGGATGATCACGCACTTGTTGCCATCGATGGTATTGGGAATGCACCAGGGGGAATAGCTGAGGTGGCTGCCAGGCACGGCACCGCCGGGACGGAATGAGCTCATCACGCCGGCAAGGCGTTCCGCCCAATCGCTGGGGCGAAAGGGGCGACCGTTTTGGGTGACACCCAAGATGAACACTTCTTTGACAGAGGGAGAAACCATTGGATACCTGGCGGTTGAGACGTGCGGTGCGCCGAGGATCGCCCGGCGCGGCAGCGTTGAAGTATTGTATCTTATATAAGACTTGCGCAACAGCAACTGGCTGCCATCATGCCATGACAAAGAAGACATTTTCGTCATCCAGGACGCAAAGTCTGCGCCTAAAATCACGCTTCAACGGCTCAACTTTCGATCATCGTTGTTGAGCCGCTTTCTTTTCTGACTTTTCAGGAGATGTGATGACCTCGCCCGTACCCAGCTCACCCCACACCATGAACACCTATGGCCGCCTGCCAGTGGCAATGTCCCATGGGAAAGGCTTGCGCGTCTGGGACACGAACGGCAAGTGTTACCTGGATGGCCTGGCCGGCATTGCGGTGAACACCTTGGGCCATGGCCATCCCAAATTGGTGCCCGCCCTGCAAGACCAAGTGGCGCGCATGATCCATTGCTGCAACTATTACCACGTGCCCGACCAAGAGCGCCTGGCGGCCAAGCTGGTCGAGTTGTCGGGCATGACCAATGTGTTCTTTTGCTCCACCGGCCTGGAGGCCAACGAGGCCGCCCTCAAGCTGGCACGCAAGTTTGGCCATGACAAGGGCATCGACAAGCCGGTCATCGTGGTCTATGAAAAATCCTTCCATGGCCGCTCTATCGCGACCCTGAGTGCTACTGGCAACGAAAAAATTCAAAAGGGTTTCGGCCCGCTGGTGGAAGGCTTTTTGCGCGTCCCTTTGAACGACATCGAAGCCCTCAAAAAAGCCACGCAGGGCAACCCCAATGTGGTGGCCGTGTTCTTCGAAACCATTCAAGGCGAAGGCGGCATCAACCCCATGCGCACCGACTACCTCAAGGAAGTGCGTGCGCTGTGTGACCAGCAAGACTGGCTGATGATGATTGACGAAGTTCAATGCGGCATGGGCCGCACCGGCAAATGGTTCGCTCACCAATGGGCGGGCATCGTGCCCGACGTCATGCCCTTGGCCAAAGGCCTGGGCTCGGGCGTGCCCATTGGCGCCGTGGTCGCAGGCCCCAAGGCCGCCCAGATTTTCCAGCCAGGCAACCATGGCACGACCTTTGGCGGCAACCCGCTGGCCACCCGCGCTGGCGTGGAAACCCTGCGCATCATGGAAGAAGATGGCCTGCTCGATAACGCCGCCCGTGTGGGCGAGCATTTGCGCGCCGCCCTCCACCGTGAACTGCACAATCTGCCTGGCTTTGTCGAGGTGCGCGGCCAGGGCTTGATGCTGGGCATTGAACTTGACCGCCCCTGTGGCGTCATCATGAACCAAGCCCTCGAGGCTGGTTTGCTGCTGAGCGTGACCGCCGACAGCGTGATCCGCCTGGTACCGCCGCTGATCATCACGACCGCCGAAGCCGATGAAATTGTGGCCATCCTGACGCCCATCGTGAAAAAATTTCTGGCCAGCGCATGAAACACTACTTGCAATTCAGCGACCTCACGGCCGGGGAGTACGCCTACCTCTTCAAGCGTGCGGCCCTGATCAAGCAGAAGTTCAAGGCCTACGAAAAGCATCAGCCCTTGTCGGACCGCACGCTGGCGATGATTTTCGAAAAAGCCTCGACACGCACCCGCGTCAGCTTCGAGGCCGGCATGTACCAATTGGGCGGCTCGGTGGTGCACCTGACCACGGGCGACAGCCAACTGGGCCGCGCCGAGCCTATTGAGGACAGCGCCAAGGTGATCAGCCGCATGGTGGACCTGGTGATGATTCGCACCTACGGCCAGGACAAGATCGTGCGTTTTGCCGAGCACTCGCGGGTGCCTGTCATCAACGGCTTGACCAACGAGTTTCATCCTTGTCAGATTCTGGCCGACCTGTTCACCTTCATCGAGCATCGCGGCAACACGCAAGACCCGCTGGCCTGCCTGCGCGGCAAAGTGGTGGCCTGGGTGGGCGATGGCAACAACATGGCCAACACCTGGCTGCAGGCTGCGGAGTTGCTGGGCTTTACCGTGCATGTCAGCACCCCCAGTGGCTATGAAATTGACCAGTCGGTGGCCGGCCTGCGCTCCAACGACAGCTACAAAGTGTTCACAGACCCGATGGCGGCTTGCCAGGGTGCCGACCTGGTCACCACCGATGTGTGGGCCAGCATGGGCTACGAAGCCGAAAACGAGGCGCGCCGACTGGCCTTTTGCCGACTGGTGCGTCGATATTGACATGATGGCCGTGGCCAAGCCCCAGGCCCTGTTCATGCATTGCCTGCCGGCCCACCGTGGCGAGGAAGTGCAAGCCGAGGTCATCGATGGCCCGCAATCGGTGGTCTGGGACGAAGCCGAAAACCGCTTGCATGTGCAAAAGGCCTTGATGGAGTATTTGCTGCTCGGCCAGCTCTGAGGAGCGCGCGCATGTCGGCCTGTCAACAATGCGGCGCCTGTTGCGCGAGCTTTCGTGTGGACTTCTCGGTCGAGGAGTTGGACGACAACGGGGGCAGCGTGCCCTCCGGCTTGACCGTCCCACTCA
>CAINMN010000069.1 GCA_903850735.1 uncultured Burkholderiales bacterium
CGGGTCGGTCTGGAAGGCCTTGCTGTAGGACTCGAGAGCGTTTGCGCCCACCGCCACGCCGCAGGGATTCGCATGTTTGACGATCACGCAGGCCGGGGCATCGAAACTCTTCACACACTCCCAGGCGGCATCGGCATCGGCGATGTTGTTGTAGGACAGTTCCTTGCCCTGCAATTGCACGGCGGTCACCAGAGAACCCGCCGCGGGATGCAGGTCGCGGTAGAAGGCAGCTTGCTGGTGCGGGTTCTCGCCGTAGCGCAGGTCTTGCAGCTTCACAAAGCGGCCATTGGTCTGCCCGGGGAATTGCGCATGGCTGCCATCGGCTTGAATGCCCGAGAGGTAATCGCTGATGGCCGCGTCGTAATTGCTGATGCGGTTGAAGGCCGCCACCGACAGCGCAAAGCGCGTGGCGTCGCTGAGCTTGCCACTTTGGCGCAACTCATCGAGTACCGCAGGGTACTGGCCGGCATCGGTCAACACCGCCACATCTTTCCAGTTCTTGGCCGCGCTGCGCACCATGGCCGGGCCGCCGATGTCGATGTTCTCGATGGCGTCTTCCAGCGTGCAACCCGGCTTGGCCACGGTGGCTTCAAAAGGGTAGAGGTTGACCACCAGCAGGTCGATGGTGTCAATGCCGTGGGCCTTCAAGGCGGCCATGTGCTCGGGCACATCGCGGCGCGCCAGCAAGCCGCCGTGCACCTTGGGGTGCAGCGTCTTCACGCGGCCATCCAGCATCTCCGGAAAGCCGGTGACCTCGGCCACCTCTGTGACCGGCAGGCCTTGTTCTGCCAGCAGTTTGGCGGTGCCGCCCGTGGAAATCAAACCAATGTTCAAAGCGTGCAAGGCACGCGCCAACTCAACGATGCCCGTTTTGTCTGAAACCGAAATAAGTGCGTTCATGAAGCGTTCAAAAGAGAGATTAAAAAAAGATCACAGCAGCTTGTGTTCCACCAGCTTCTTGCGCAAGGTGTTGCGGTTCAGCCCCAGCCACAAGGCCGCACGCGACTGGTTGCCATCGGCTTGGCGCATGACAATTTCCAGCAAAGGTTTTTCCACCACGCCCACCAGCATGTCGTGCAGATTGTCGGGCTCGGTGCCGCGCAAATCGCGAAAATAAGTTTCCAGGCTGTTGCGAACGACTTCTTCGATTTGTTTCTTGCTCATACCGACATTTCCAACACAGGCGAGTTCACGGGGGCCGGCAAGCGGTCCCCCAGTTGCGCCAACTGATCCAAATAGCCATCGACCGCATGCTGCTGGGCTGCGCAATCTTCCAGGCGGTTCATCGCCACCCTGAAAGCATCGGCACCGGGCAAGCCACGGATGTACCAGGCAATGTGCTTGCGTGCGCTGCGCACGCCAATGAATTCGCCATACAGGCTGTAATGCTCTTGCAAATGCTCTTGCAGCAGCCGCCGCACTTCTTCCACCAAGGGCGGCGCCAGCAACTGGCCGGTCTGCATGAAGTGCGCGATCTCGCGAAAAATCCAGGGCCGGCCTTGCGCGGCGCGCCCGATCATCAGGGCATCGGCACCGGTGCGCTGCAACACTTGCAAAGCTTTGTGCGGCGAATCAATGTCGCCATTGGCCACCACCGGCACCGACACCGCCGCTTTCACCGCGGCAATCGTGTCGTACTCGGCCTCGCCTTTGTAGCCTTGCTCGCGGGTACGGCCATGCACCGTGATCATTTGCACGCCCACCGACTGCGCCGCTTGCGCCAGCCTCACCGCGTTCTTGTGGCTGTCACACCAACCGGTGCGCATTTTCAAAGTCACCGGAACCTTGAAAGGCTCACAGGCTTGCACCACGGCTTCGACGATGGACAGGGCAAGCGGCTCGTCTTGCATCAGCGCCGAGCCGGCCCACTTGTTGCAGACTTTTTTGGCTGGGCAACCCATGTTGATGTCAATGATCTGCGCGCCACGCTCGATGTTGTAACGCGCAGCCTCGGCCATCATCGGGCCCTCGGTGCCGGCGATCTGCACGGCGATGGGCCCGCTCTCGCCTTGGTGGTCGGCACGCCGCGAGGTTTTCAAGGTGTGCCACAGGTCGCGCCGCGATGTGACCATCTCGCTGACCGCGTAGCCTGCGCCAAGCTGCTTGCACAGCTTGCGAAACGGCCGGTCTGTGACACCCGCCATCGGCGCGACGAACAAATTGTTCGCCAGAAGGTAAGGGCCGATGCGCATGGGGAGAAGGGAGATGGGGTTGCTGAAAAAAGAAGCAGATTGTAGCTGCCAAAATTTTCAGCAATCGAAAATTTTTCTGACGATGCGCTGACTGCCTATACTGCCGCCATGGAAGCCTGGATTCACCAACTGCTGCACACCCTGTCCTTGCCAGAATTTGGCTTGAGCACGGTGTTTGTGGTCGCGCTGATTTCTGCCACCTTGTTGCCCATGGGCTCCGAGCCCGTGGTCTTTGGTTTGGTGAAGCTCAACCCCGAACTGTTCTGGCCCGCAGTGGTGGTGGCCACCCTGGGCAACACCTTGGGCGGCGCCATTGATTGGTGGATGGGCTATGGTGCGAAATCCGCACTCGACAAATACCGCGGCGCTTCTGCCGACAGCCAGCATGCCCGCGCCTTGCGCTGGCTGGAAAAACTCGGGCCCAAGGCCTGCTTGCTCAGCTGGCTGCCGGGTGTGGGTGACCCCTTGTGCGCAGTCGCAGGCTGGCTGCGCTTCGCCTTCTGGCCCTGCCTGATGTACATGGCCATCGGCAAGTTTCTGCGCTACCTGGTCATGACCGCTGGCTTGCTGTGGGTGTTCCCCCAAGATTGGTCACTGACCTGAATCAAACGTTGAACAAGAAGTTCATCACATCGCCATCTTTGACGACGTATTCCTTGCCTTCGGAGCGCATCTTGCCGGCATCCTTGGCGCCTTGCTCACCTTTGAAAGCAATGAAGTCTTCAAATGCGATGGTTTGCGCGCGGATGAAGCCACGCTCGAAGTCGCCGTGAATCACGCCCGCGGCTTGCGGCGCCGTGTGACCGATGTGAATGGTCCAGGCCCGCACTTCTTTCACGCCCGCCGTGAAATAGGTTTGCAAGCCCAGCAGCTTGAAGCCGGCGCGAATCAAGCGGTTCAGTCCGGGCTCGTCTTGTCCCATTTCCGACAGGAACAGGGCGCGGTCTTCGTCGCTCATGTCAGCCATGTCGGCTTCCATCTTGGCGCAAATCGCCACCACCGGCGCATTCTGGCTTTCGGCGTAAGCCGTCAAGCGCTCGAGGAAGGGGTTGTTTTCAAAGCCATCTTCGCTGACATTGCCCACAAACATGGCGCGCTTGGCGGTGATCAGGCAAAAGGGTTTGAGCAAGGCTTGCTCTTCCTGGCTGAAGTCCAGGGTGCGCACGGGCTTGCCTTCGTTCAAGGCAGCCTGGCACTTGGTCAGCAACTGCACCAGCTTGGTGGCTTCCTTGTCATTGCCCGACTTGGCCGCCTTGGTGTAGCGCTGCAGGCTTTTGTCGACCGTGCCCAAATCGGCCAGGCACAACTCGGTCTGGATCACTTCAATGTCGGAAATCGGGTCGACCTTGCCGGCCACGTGGATGACGTTCTCGTCTTCAAAACAGCGCACCACGTTCACGATGGCGTCGGTCTCGCGGATGTGGGCCAAAAACTGGTTGCCCAGGCCTTCGCCTTGGCTCGCGCCCGCAACCAGGCCGGCAATGTCCACAAACTCCACAATGGCCGGGACAATGCGCTCCGGGCTGATGATGGCGGCCAGTTGCTGCAGGCGCGGGTCGGGCACTTCGACGATGCCCACATTGGGCTCGATCGTGCAAAAGGGGTAGTTTTCTGCCGCGATGCCCGCTTTGGTCAGGGCGTTGAACAGGGTGGATTTGCCAACGTTGGGCAAGCCCACGATGCCGCATTTCAAACTCATGAAAATTCCTTAGAACAGCCTGCGATTGTAATTTGCGGCTCAAAACACCTGAACCTGCACCGCCTGGCCCACTTTCAGCACCGCTTCAAGCTCGTCACTGTCCGCAGGCACCAAGCCCTCGGTGACGATGGCATTCATGCCAAAGGTGACGGCGCCCTCCAGGCGCGCGTCCTGGCGGTAACTGGCCAGCACCGCGCTGACCTGCGGCTGAAGTTCGGCGGTTTGGGGGTCCACATTGGGAATGCTGCAACGCGGACACGGCTTCACAGGGCGCAGGGTCACCGATCGTTGGTCCGTGACGATGGTGAGCGCCTTGGCATGGTCTTCGGTGTGGGCCGCCACCTCGGACAACACCAGGTTGGGTCGGAAACGTGCCATGTCCACGGGCGACAGGCCCTGCGCGGTCAAGCGCTCATTGAATTCGGCCAAAGCAGCCGCGCTGAGCACCAACAGGGGGTAGCCGTCGCTGAACTGGTTCAAAGCCTGCACGCCTTGGGTCCATTTCGTGGAGGACGCACGCTGGAACTCCGGGTCAAACCGCACCAGCCGCAACGGCCCCAAGGCACGGCCTTCTTCGGTCTGGCTCAAAAAGTCGGTGAACCATTGGCCCGCCAGCGCCCCCATGTCATAGGCTTTGACGGTTTCGCCCCACACCGTCACTTGCACCGGCTCTTCGGCTTCATGCAAGGACACATGCAAGGCCAGCATGCCGGGCGCGCGCAACACCATCTCGAGGTGGCGCATTTTGGGCTCGATCAGGGCCATGCGCGGGGCTTCCCGCTGGCTCACGAAATCGCCCTGGGCATCCACCACCATCCAGGCGCGGTCCCATTCCAGGCCGGTTTCGGTCAGGTTGGCAGACAGCACAGAAACGCCGCCGCAAGATTTCACCGGATAAATCCAGAGCTGGGACACGCGGGCTTGAAGGTCGGACATGGTCAAAGGTCTTCTAAAAATGAACCCCCCGATTGTGCCGTCCTCCTACAATCTTGCGCATGGCTCAAAATTTGGATGTGTGCATTCGCGGTGGCGGCATGGTGGGACGCAGTCTGGCACTGCTGCTGGCCGCCCAGCAGTTGCGGGTGGGTCTGGTGGCACCCCCGCCGCACAGCACCGATGTGCGCGCCTATTCCCTGAACGCCGCCTCGCGCCAGTTGTTGCAGGGCTTGGGCGCCTGGCCCGATGCAGCCCATGCCACCCCGGTCATGGACATGCGGGTCTGGGGCGACGAAGGCGGTTTTGTGCATTTCCCGGCCCCCAGTGCCGAGGGCTTGACCTGGATCGTCGATGTGCCCGAACTCGAGCGCTTGTTGGCGCAGCGCGTGCAAGCCGAGCCGCGCATCACCTTGCTGGAGGCACTTGTCCCTTCTGCTTTGACGGTGATTTGCGAGGGCCGCGCCAGCAGCACCCGCCAAGCCCTGGGCATCGACTTCGAGGTGCTGCCTTACCACCAACATGCCCTGGCCGCGCGGGTGCGCTGCAGCACACCGCACCGTCAACAGGCCCTGCAATGGTTTCGGCAAGCCCACGGCGGCTTGGAAATTCTGGCGCTCTTGCCCTTGGGCGGTGCCCATGGCCATGAAGCCTCCTTGGTCTGGTCGGTGGCCCCCGAGCAAGCCGCCCAGTTGCAAACCCTGGACAGCACTGCGTTTGAGGCCCAACTGGACGAAGCCAGTCAAGGCGTCTTAGGCAAGCTGCATTTGACCAGCGAGCGCGCCATTTGGCCCTTGCGCCTGGCGCAAGCGCGCCAGTGGAGCGGCACATTCGACGATGGCAGCGCCTGGGCCCTGGCCGGCGATGCCGCCCACACCATTCACCCGCTGGCCGGCCTGGGCTTGAACCTGGGCCTGGCCGATGTGCAAGCCTTGGCGCAAGTGCTGGCCACGCGCCGCGACACAGCCTACTGGCGACCGGTCGGCGATCGGCGCTTGTTGCGCCAGTATGAGCGCGCACGCAAGGCCGACATGCTGCCCACCTGGATCGCCTGCGATGCCTTGCAGCGCCTCTTTGCCCACCCCCACACCACCGTTCAAACCCTGAGAAACTGGGGCTTGTCCGCTTTCAACCAAGCCAGCCCCCTCAAGCGCTGGACTCTCCAACAAGCCATGGACGCCAGGACACCCAATGCACTCTGATTTTTTCCAACCCCTGCGCCGTGCGCTCCTGGGCCTGCTTTGCCTGGCCTGCAGCCTGACGGCCCTGGCCCAAGGCCAGGAAGCCCTGATTCGCAAAAATCTGCAAGAGCGCATTCCACAGTTTCCAAAAATCGATGAAATCACCAAAGCCCCAATGCCCGGGCTTTACGAAATTCGCGTCGACGGCACGGAGATTTACTACACCGATGCCGAAGGCAATTTCTTGATCCAAGGCCAACTGATCGACACCCGCAGCCGCCGCAACCTGACCGAAGAGCGCATCGACAAGCTCACGGCCATCGACTTTCAAAGCCTGCCCTTGAAAGACGCCTTCACCCTCGTGCGCGGCAACGGCAAGCGCAAGCTTGCGGTGTTCGAAGACCCGAACTGCGGCTATTGCAAGCGCTTCGAGCGCGACCTGCAAAAGGTGGACAACATCACCGTGTATTTGTTTTTGTACCCCATCCTCGGGCAAGACTCGGTCGACAAGTCGCGCAACATCTGGTGCGCGAAAGACCGCGTCAAGGCCTGGCAAGACGCCATGCTGCGCGATCAAGCCCTGGCCAGCGCCAATTGCGATATTTCGGCCTTGCAGCGCAATGTGGAGTTGGGCCGCAAGTACAAGATCAATGGCACACCGACGCTGATCACCACCGATGGCAACCGCGTGCCCGGCGCCATCAGCACCGCCCAAATTGAAAAGCTTCTGGCAGATGCCAGCCGATAAGACTTGTTTCACGCCATGCTTCACGAACCACTGACTCCCGACAGCGCCACCGGCCGCCTGATTCAACGCCTGGGCTATGCCGGGCTGATTCCCTTCGTGTTGTGTGCCTTGCTGATGTGGCTGGTCACGCCCGAAGTGCACCCCTTGGTCGCGATCGCGCTGGCGGGCTATGGCGCCACCATCGCCTCGTTTCTTGGCGGTATCCATTGGGGCATTGGCTTGCGGCAAGGCGCGACCCATCGCAAGCTGCACCTGATCTGGGGGGTGATGCCCTCTATCCTGGCCTGGATTGCGGTCATCATGCCGGCCTATGCCGGCTTGCCATTGCTGGCCTTGCTGCTGTTGGCCTGCTACCTGGTCGATCGCAAAACCTGGCCGGATGCAGGCCTGCGCGACTGGCTCACGCTGCGCTTTCGTCTCACGGTGGTGTCCACCTTGGCTTGCCTGTTTGGCGCCGGAGGCACCTGATGGCTTGTGGTTTGCACTACCGTGTCACACAGCTGGACACCCACGCCCACCAATTCCACCTTGAATTGACCCTTGCCCGCCCGGCTGCCCAGCAAGTGGTTCGCCTCCCCGTCTGGATTGCAGGCAGTTACCTGGTGCGCGAATTTGCCAAACAGTTGAGCGGCTTGAACGCGAGCCAAGCGGGCCGCGCCCGTACGGTGACGCAATTGGACAAAGCCAGTTGGCGCATCGACTGCAGCGACCAGCACCCACTCACGCTGCGCTGGCAAGTCCATGCGCACGACGCTTCGGTGCGCACTGCGTGGCTCGACAGCTTGCGCGGCTTCTTCAATGGCACGAGCTTGTTCCTTCAAGTGCAGGGGCAAGAAGATCAAGCGCACGAAATCAGTTTGCCCGCCAGCGTGGCGCCTCCAACTTGGCGTTTGGCCACCGGCCTGCAAGCCCTGAAGGTGGACAAGCGCGGCTTTGGCAGCTACCTCGCCGCCAACTACGATGAGCTGGTCGACTGCCCGGTTGAAATGGGCGACTTCTGGTCTGCCACTTTCAAGGCTGGCGGCATCACCCATGAATTTGTGGTGGCCGGTGCGACGCCCGCCTTCGATGGCGCGCGCCTGATCGCCGACAGCCAAAAAATATGCGAAGCCCAAATTCGGTTTTGGCACGGCAAAGGCAAGCCGCCGCACACAAGCTATGTCTTCATGCTTTGGGCCGTGGGCGATGGCTACGGGGGCCTGGAGCACCGCAACTCGACCGCCCTGATTTGCAATCGCAACGACCTGCCCCGCGTGGGCCAAAAAGGCAGCGAAGGCTACACCACCCTGCTGGGTCTGATCAGCCACGAATACTTTCACACCTGGAATGTCAAGCGCCTGCGCCCACACGCGTTCGCGCGCTACGACTACCAGCAAGAGAACTACACCGAGCTGTTGTGGTTCTTCGAAGGCTTCACCAGTTACTACGACGACTTGTTTTTGTGCCGCACCGGCCTGATCGATGAAGCGCAGTACCTGAAACTGCTGAACAAAACCATCAACCAAGTGCTGCAAACCCCGGGGCGCCAAGTGCACACGGTAGCCCAGTCCAGCTTTGAAGCCTGGACCAAGTATTACCGCACCGATGAAAACAGCCCCAACCTCACGGTGAGCTATTACACCAAGGGCGCCTTGGTGGCCTTGTGCCTGGACCTGAGCTTGCGATCGGAAGGCCACTCGCTGGACAAGGTGATGCGCGCCTTGTGGAAGCGCTGCCAGGCCGGCCCCATGCAAGAAAGCGATTTGCTGGCGGTGCTGGCCGAGCTCACCGGTCGCTCATGGCAGAAAGAGTTGAAGGCCTGGGTGCACAGCACGCAAGAACTGCCCTTGGACAGCTTGCTGCATCGCCGTGGCGTGGCCCTGATCGAAGAGCCCGCGCAATGGGCGCAACGCTTGGGTCTGCGTGTGACAGAAACCCAGGGCATCCAGGTCAAAACCGTTTTGAGGGACGGTGTGGCCAGGGCCGCTGGGTTTGCGCCCGGCGATGAGTGGTTGGGCATCGAGGTGCCTGCAAGCAAAGGCCGCAAGGCCAGCGCCTGGCGGCTGAACCGCTTGGACGAACTGCCCCTTTACGCGGGCACCGCCACGCAAGTGACGGCCCTGGTGTCACGCGACCGCCAGTTGCTTCGCCTGCCACTGTCCTTGAAACAACTTGACAAGGTCACCACCGCACGGCTGGTGTTGAGCCAGCCTGAACCCGTCAAGCGCTGGCTCCAGGATTGAGCGCCCTTATTTAGGGCGCAAATCCACCACACGTTTGGCTTTGCCCTGGCTGCGCTCGACGCCGCCTTCGGCGTGCAATTCAACGCCGATGGAGGTCCCCACAAAGGTCTTCACATCGTGTTGCAATTGTCGCGCGGCGGCTTTGGCCGCCTCGCTTTGCGGGTCCACGCCAGGGCGTGTTTCCACGCGAACCGACAAACTGTCCAGCGGGCCTTCACGGGTCAGCACGCACTGGTAGTGCGGCGCCAGTTCAGCGCGCTTCAAAATGTACTCTTCGATTTGCGAAGGGAACACGTTGACGCCGCGCACGATCATCATGTCGTCGCTGCGGCCGGTGATTTTTTCCATGCGCCGCATGGTGCGGGCTGTGCCCGGCAACAAGCGTGTGAGGTCGCGCGTGCGGTAGCGAATGATGGGTAAGGCCTCCTTGGTCAGGCTGGTGAACACCAACTCGCCCATCTCGCCATCGGCCACCGGTTCACCCGTTTCAGGGTGAATGATCTCCGGGTAAAAATGGTCTTCCCAAATCGTCGGGCCGTCTTGGGTTTCGGCGCATTCACTGGCCACACCCGGGCCCATGACTTCGCTCAGGCCATAAATGTCGACGGCCGTGATGCCCGCGCGCTTTTCAATCGCACGGCGCATGTCATTGGTCCACGGCTCGGCACCAAAAATGCCAATGCGCAAGCTTGACGCGGCGGGGTCCAGGCCTTGGCGCTCAAACTCATCGGCAATCGCCAGCATGTAGCTGGGTGTGACCAGGATGATGTCGGGCCGGAAGTCTTGAATCAGTTGCACCTGGCGCTCGGTTTGCCCGCCGCCAAAAGGCACCACGGTCAGGCCCAGTTTTTCTGCGCCATAGTGCGCGCCCAGGCCGCCGGTGAACAAACCGTAGCCATAGCTCACATGCACCATGTCGCCGCGACGCGCACCCGCAGCACGAATGCTGCGCGCCACCACGTTGGACCACACGTCGATGTCGTTTTGGGTGTAGCCCACCACTGTGGGCTTGCCCGTGGTGCCGCTCGACGCATGGATGCGCACCACTTGGTTGCGCGGCACGGCGAACATGCCAAACGGGTAGTTGTTGCGCAGGTCGGCCTTGGAGGTGAACGGGAACTTGGCCAAATCGGCCAGCGAACGGCAGTCGCTGGGGTGCACGCCTGCAGCGTCAAACTTGGCGCGGTAAACCGGCGAGTTGGCATATGCATGGTGCAGCGTGGCCTGCAAGCGCTTGAGTTGCAAAGCGCGCAGCTCATCAACGCTGCACTTTTCTATCGGTTCGAGTGGCAGTGAGGTGTTCATTCTGGAAAGACCGTCCCTTGAATTTGCGCACTCTTGCCACGGAACACCGCGACCACCTCGCCACGCTGGTTGGTCACGCGCATGTCGTAAATGCCGTGGCGGCCCGACAGCACCTGCTCTTGCGCCTCGCAGGTGAGCACATCGCCTTCGTGCGCGGGCTTCAAGAATTCAATGCTGCAACCCGCGGCCACGGCGCTCTTGTTGTAACTGTTGCAGGCAAAGGCAAAAGTGGAATCGGCCAGCGTGAAGATGAAGCCGCCATGGCAAATTTGGTGACCATTCAAGTGCAAGGCCTTCACCGCCATGCGGATCTTGGCGCGCCCCGGTTCCACCGACAGCAACTCCATGCCCATGGTGTCCTTGGACGCAATGTCCACGGCGAACATGGTCTCGCCGACTTTGCGTGCCCGCTCTTGTGCATCCATGGCTCACTCTCCCTTGAATTGCGCGGGGCGTTTTTCCAGGAAGGCCATGACACCTTCAAAATAATCATGGGTCTTGCCCAAGGCCGACTGGGCATCCCGCTCGGCATCGAGGTGTTGGTCCAGCGTGCGCTGTCCGGCGTCGCGCAACAAATGGCGTGTGGCCACCAGCGCTTGGGTGGGCATCACCGCCAGTCGCTCGGCCATGGCCAGGGCGGCGGCAACGCAATCGTCGGCCACGTCCCAAATCATGCCCCAGTCTTTGGCTTGCTGTGCCCCCAGCTTGTCGCCGGTCATGGCCAAGGTCATGGCGCGTGCCAGGCCCAGGCGCTCCACCAAAAGCCAACTGCCGCCTGCATCGGGAATCAGGCCAATTTTGCTGAAAGCCTGAATGAAGCTCGCGCCCGGCGCGGCAATGGCAATGTCGCAGGCCATGGCCAAAGAGGCGCCCGCCCCCGCGGCCACGCCATTCACGGCGGCAATGACCGGCATGCGCAAGGCTTGCAAGCGCCGCGTCGTGGGGTTGAACGAGCGCTGAATGACGGGGCCCGGATCGGCCCGTTGAATGCGGTCCGGTCCGTCGCTGAAATCAAACTCGGACAAGTCGGCACCCGCACAAAACCCTCGGCCCGCACCCGTGATCACCATGGCGCGGATGGCTTTGTTGGCTTCGGCTTTGTCCAGCAATGCCCACAAGGTGCTGTGCATCTCATGGTTCAAACTGTTCAAAGCTGAAGGACGGTTGAGGGTGACGAGAGCCACAGCCCCTCGCTCTTCGTACAAAACGCTGCTTTCGCTCATGCGGATCTCCTGGCTAAGCCCCAATTTAACATTCACCGACCAATCGGTTGGTCAATGTTTTCCCTTGGTTATAGTTGCATCTGGAACAACACACTTTACAGCCAGAGGAAACACCATGAGCTATGAATTTATCCAGGTTCGCACCGAGGCGGACAAAGTGGGCGTGATCACCCTGAACCGTCCCAAGCAGTTGAATGCCCTCAATCCGGGCCTGATGGTGGAACTGGGCACCGCCCTCAAAGCCTTCGACAGCGACCCCTCTATTGGCTGCATGATCATCACCGGCAGCGAAAAATCCTTTGCGGCGGGTGCCGACATTGGCGTCATGGCCAACTACGGTTTTTCCGATGTCTACCGCGAGGACTACATCACCCGCGACTGGGAAACCATTCGCAGCGTGCGCAAGCCCGTGATCGCCGCGGTCAGCGGCTTCGCCCTGGGCGGCGGCTGCGAATTGGCCCTGATGTGCGACTTCATCATTGCAGCCGAGAACGCACGTTTCGGTCAACCTGAAATCAAGCTGGGCGTCATTCCCGGCGCCGGCGGCACCCAGCGCCTGCCCCGCGCTGTGGGCAAAGCCAAGGCCATGGACCTGGCGCTCACAGGCCGCATGATGGATGTGACCGAAGCCGAGCGTGCGGGCCTGGTCAGCCGCGTGGTGCCGCTGGACAAGCTGATGGAAGAAACGCTGGCCGCCGCCTTGATGATTTGTGAGTACTCACAAATGGCCGTCTTGGCCGCCAAAGAATCGGTCAACCGCGCCTTTGAAAGCGGCCTGGCCGATGGCGTCATGTTCGAGCGCCGCCTGTTCCACGCCTTGTTTGCCACGGCCGACCAGAAGGAAGGCATGAACGCCTTTGTGGAGAAGCGCAAGCCCCAGTTCAAGAATGCTTGATCGAGGGTGCGGGGTTGTTTGAAATCCCGTTATAATGGAGAGCTCTGGCGCTTTAGCTCAGTCGGTTAGAGCGATGGAATCATAATCCACAGGTCCGCGGTTCGAATCCGTGAAGCGCCACCAAAACAGAAGCCCACAGTTGCATGCA
>CAINMN010000070.1 GCA_903850735.1 uncultured Burkholderiales bacterium
AGGCTCGCCGAAGAAAAACGCGGCCTGGCGCTCGTTGTCAAACATCATGGGCGGTATCAAGCCGGGCTTGGTCATGACGTACCAAAAGAGCAGCACCGCCAGGAGCAAGCCCAACTGCCACAAGCGCAGGCGCAACTGGCGTTGCCAGCGCGGCAGCGGTGTTCGGTGAGCGAGGCTTGAATCAGTCATCCGCACGCTTTAGGCTATTTTTTGCAACTGCTGCTGGTAGCCCTTGAGCACCTCATCGCGCAACACCTCCCAAATGGCCCGGTGCAGGCGGGCGAATTCGGGCGTCATCTTGACCTCGGCGACATCACGCGGGCGCGGCAGGTCGATGGCGAACTCGCCAATCGGGCGCGAGGCCGGGCCGGCGCTGAGGATCACCACGCGGTCGCTCAAGGCGATAGCCTCGTCCAGGTCGTGCGTAATAAAGAGCACGGCTTTTTTGCGCGACTGCCACAGCGCCAGCAACTCGTTTTCCATCAGTTGGCGGGTTTGGATGTCCAGGGCCGAAAACGGCTCGTCCATCAGAATGATGTCCGGGTCCAGAATCAGTGTCTGGGCCAGGCTCACGCGCTTGCGCATGCCCCCGCTCATTTGGTGTGGGTAGCGGTCGCCAAAGCCGCCCAGGCCCACGCGGCGCAGCCAGTCATCGGCCAAGGAATGCGCTTGGTCAAGCGCCATACCCCGAAACTGCAATCCGGCCAGCACGTTATCGCGGGCGCTGCGCCAGGGCATCAGACTTTCGGTCTGGAACATATAGCCTGCGCGCCGGTTCAGCCCCTGCAAGGGCTCACCAAAGATGTGCACCGCGCCCCGGCTGGGCGCCAGCAAGCCTGCGGCGACATTCAGTAGCGTGCTTTTACCGCAGCCCGTGGGCCCGACGACACTCACAAATTCGCCATCGGCCACGGTGAGCGAGACGCCCTGCACCGCCGTGTAGGACGGGCTGGCGGCATCTTTGCCAGCGAAAGTGCAATCGACTTGCTGCAGTTCGATGGCTGCTGCCATGGCCCTAGCCCTTGGGGTATTTGGCGTTGGCTTTGCCGACAAAGTCGTTGGTGTACACCAGACTGAGGTCCAGCTTGGTAGCGGCCAGCTTGTCGTCTACGCTGGCCAGGGCCCGAAACGCGGTCTCGGGTGCCTTGGCTGGGAAAACGCCGTCGGGCGACAAGGCTTTTTGCGCGGACAAGAAAGCCTCTAGGTAAACCGCCCGATCGCCCAGAAAATAGCTCTCAGGCACCACTTTGACGATGTCGCTGGGGCCGGCGCGCTGTATCCATTTATCGGCACGTACGATGGCGTTGGCCAGGGCCTGGACGGTGTTGGGATGTTTGTCAATAAACGGCTGCGGGCAATACAAGCAGGCGCCCGGCATGGGGCCGCCAAAGATCTTTTCCGCCTCGGCCAGGTTGCGTGTGTCGGTGATGATCTTCATATCACCTGAGCGCGTAAGCAAGGTGCTGACCGGGTCCAGGTTACTCATGGCATCGACTTGCCCGGAGCGCATGGCAGCGACTGCGCCATTGCCGGCGCCCACGCCCACGATGCTCACATCGCTGGGCTTGAGTCCGGCCTTGGCAAGCACAAAATTGACCACCACATTGGTGGAACTGCCCGGAGCGGTCACGCCAATTTTCTTGCCCCGCAAATCGGCCACGCTTTGGTAATTGGGAATCGCTTTGGGGTTGTAGCCCAGCGTAATTTGCGGCGCCGCCCCCTGCACCACAAAAGCGCGCATCGGCTGGCCCTTGTAGTGCATATTGACGGTGTGCTCAAACGCACCCGAGACCACGTCGGCGCTGCCGCCCACCACCGCCTGCAGCGCCCGTGCGCCACCCGAAAAGTCGACGATAGTGACATCCAGCCCCTCGGCCTTGAAGTAACCGAGCTGCTCGGCAATGGTCAGTGGAAGGTAGTAAAAAAGATTTTTGCCGCCGACAGCGATGGTAAGTTGTGGCTTTTCCAGCGCCTGGCCCCAGCCCAGCGTGGGCAAGGTGGCGGCCAGGGTGGTGGCGATCAGGTGGCGTCTTTGCATACGGTGTCTCCAGAAGGGCCAGCGGCGCACTGGGGACAAGCCCTCGCGCTCTGGGCCCGATGATAGTCGGCTGCGGCCTCACATTTACACCAGTTCCTTGTGCAAAATCCGAGTTTTTCGTGATATTCAGTTAGACTTCCCCGGTACCCAGCAGCCCCTCAACCCCCAAGGAAACCATGCGCTTATCGAGTTCGCGGCACAACAGCAGTTTTTGGGCCTGCGGCAGCGCGCTAGTGTTTTTGGTGTGTGTGGCCACGTTGGGCGGCACGCCGGTGCAAGCCCAAACCACCCGACGCGCGACCTTGCCCAACCCGGTCGATGCGCCCATCTGCTCGATTTCTGAGTTCCGTACCCTGGCCTTAAGTACCCACGACCCGATGGAGCGCACCGAATTGGCGACCCAATGGCTGCGCGCCAACGCCAACGCCTGCTCGGTACAACAAATTTTGCTCATCAGCAGCAACCGGCCGCAGTGGCTGGGAGCCTCCAATGATGTGCGTATTGCCGGCGTGTTTGACAAAATCATTGAAGGCAAGCTCAAAAACGACCCCGTCGCGCTCAAATACATGTACGGCTCCGAAGGCGCTGCCGCCGCAGGTGGCAGCCGTAAAGCCGACGAATCCTCCGCCAGCGCAAGCCCTGCCGCTGCTGCGCCGGCAGGCCCCGGCAACCTGACCTTGGCCGTCAGCACCGGCCCGACTGCCGCACCCGTGGGCGGTGCGCCAGCGCCAGCCCCGACCCCAGGCCAAAGCATCAATATTTCTCTGGGTGCGAGCGGCCCGCCGCCCGAAGACTTGACGCGCAAACTCCCTGCGGACAACGAGCCCAAGCCCACCTTCCCGCCCGAGCGTGGCACGCAGATGAAAAATTATTTTGGCAAATTGCGCGCCGAAATGATCCGCAATTTCTTCATGGAATCCATCTCGCCGGGCAATTGCCCCGAGGGACTGAGCTTTAGCAAAACCGCTGGCTGCGAGAGCAAGAGTCCGGTGAACTGGAAGTTTGGCGAGGCACTGCCCAGCAGCGCCAAGACCTTCCCGATTGCCGAGCCGCTACTAGGCAAGCTCAGCTTTTATCCAGGGTACAAGTTTGTGCGCTTTGGAACCGACATCCTGGCGCTGGAAAAAGACTCGGGCAAAGTGGCCGATGCGGTCCTTAACCTGGGCAAAGGCAGCTAGGCGCCGGACAACGGGCTGCAGCACAAGGAGTTCGCCATGCCGATATCCAATGTAAACACCACCAATTACGTGCCCCGCCCGCCCAAGGAAATGCGCGCTGACACGCTGGACCGCCTACAGGCCAAATTGCAAGACAAGCCGGTCAAACGTGCCGACGCAGACCTCACTGCGCAGCAGGAGCACAAGGTGGCCTCGTCCCGCTCGGCCGAAAAAGGCCGGCACGTCGATATCAAAGCCTAAGCGCCCAACGCCGCCAGGGCGGACGGGTGGGTGTTACTTGCCTTTGGCGGCAAGGTCGCCAAAGAGGCTGAGCAAATCAGCCTGCCCTACCGCCGGCCGCTCAAGATGCAAATGCTCGGTAATGTGGCTCAAATGGTCACGCATCAAAGCTTCGGCGGCCGCGCCATCGCCCGCGTCCAGGGCGGTGACGATGGCGCTGTGGTCATCATTGCGGCAATTGGTAAAGCCGGGGTCGCCATACATGCCGATGATCAGCGAGCTGCGGGTCACCAAGTCCTTGACGATGCGCAGCAGCACCGAGTTGCCCGCCACTTCGGCCAGCGCCACATGGAACTGGCCTGACAAGCGAATGGCCTCGCGCCGGTTGCCCGCCTTATGGGCCTGCGCTTCTTTGCGCAAAAGTCCAGTCAGCATCTTGGCGTCAACCCGACGCAAACGTTGGGCGACCACGCGCGCCAGCGAGGGTTCGATGGCCAAGCGCGCTTCAAACACCTCGCGCGCCTGCTGCGCGCTAGGCTGGGCTACATAGGCGCCCCGGTTGGGTTGCAACTGGACCACCTCGCGGCTGGCAAGGATCAAAAGACTGCGCCGGATGCGCATGCGCCCTACGCCAAAAGCCGTACACAGGCTGGCCTCAGAGAGCTTGGCGCCGGGGGCTAAGCGCTGGTCAATTACCGCTTCGTAAATACGGTCGACGATATGCGCCTCTTGCGCATCATCGGGCGTCATGGTGCTGGGCATAAATGACCTAAGTCTTTGTTTTTAACTATTAATTTCCAACGTAACAGGTACCTAACAAGGATACCGAGGTACGACTTTGTAGGCCAGGCAGGCCACCTCAAAAATCCGTGCCAGGGCGTTCGAAGCGCCCTGGCAAGCCATCTTAACGCCCCCCACAAATCCCGCCGTCATGGCCGAAATATGTTGACAGGATTGTTAACACGATTGAAGATGCGGCCACCAACTTGGACCGGATCACCCACCAGGTTTGGAAGTTTCCCTGTCCATTTACCCCAAGGAGTTCTGTTTATGCAAAAGCGCAATTTCCTCGCAGCCAGCCTGCTTTCTACCCTGATTGCAGCGGGCTTTAGCAGCGCCGCCTTCGCGGCCAACCCGGTGCTCAAAATCGGTTTCGTCGGTGTCACGTCCGGTCCGGCCGCCAGTTGGGGCATCTCCAACCAGCGTTCCATGGAAACCCGCGCGGACTGGATCAACGAAACCGGTGGCGTAAAAATCGGAGGCACTACGTACAACGTGCAAATCGTCGCCTTTGACGACCAGAAAGACCCCAAGCGCGCTATCGCCGGCATGGAAAAAATGGCCCAGGAAGGCATCCACTATGTGGTTGGCCCCAACGTCGATGACGGCGCCGCCGCCGTGCGCCCCGTAGCAGAGAGCCGCGGCATCATGTACTTCCCCTACGCATTCCCCAAAGAGCTCTACACCAAGCCTGCCAGCAATGCCATTTTGGGCATGGTCGCCAACTACCAGTCCGGCCCCGCTATCTACAAGCACCTCATGAAGGAAAAAGGCATCAAGAAGGTCGCATTCGTGGCCGCCAATGAGTCCGACCCCTTAAGCCAGCGTGACAGCGGCGCCGCGGCGGCCAAAGCCCTGGGCCTGCAAGTGGTTTCGGCCAATGTGACTTACCAAGTGGACACCAAGGACTTCACCCCCGTGCTACTGCCCGTCCTCAAAACCAACCCCGACCTGCTGGTTTTATCTGGCGTCGCACCTGCGCAAGCACCCCAGCTGATCCGCTCGGCGCGTGAGCAAGGCTTCACAGGCCTGATCTCCACCGAAACCGCCCAGGACGCCAACGTCCTAAAAGAAGGCGCGGGCAAACTGGCTGACGGCTTTATCTCGGTAGGCGGTGCTTCCACACCCCAATTGGCCTCGGACAAGATGCGTGAATTCGTCGCCCGCTACACCAAGAAATTCGGTGAGTACAACGACGAGTCCAACACCAAAGTCTACGCCCTGGAGTACATCCTTGAAACCCTCAAGGCCAACCCCAAAGGCCTGACAAACGTTAAAGAATTCCAAAAGACCATGGATTCCTTCTCCGCACCCAACCCCTATATGGTGGGTGATGCCAAGCTGAAGTACGTGGGCAGCACCTCCTTCGGTCAGAAACGCCAAGTTTCGGTGCCGCTGGTGGTCAATGTGTACAAGGACGGCAAGTTTGAGACGATGTTCGTAGCAAGCGTTGACTAATCACTGACTCCGCCCGACAGGCGGCAAGCGCGGCACTGTCCGCGCTTGCCGCAATTTTGGCTTGATTGCAAGGCACGCATGGAACAAGTTGTTGTAAACGGTCTGTACCTGGG
>CAINMN010000071.1 GCA_903850735.1 uncultured Burkholderiales bacterium
GCTTGTGTAGTTATCCACAGAAAAAAGGCAAAACTCAAGACCTGACCCCACGCCATCACATAAAGCGATCCAAGAGCTTGCGTGTGTGCCTGTCCATTGAAGGCAAATGGCGAATCAAAAACTGAACACCATGCGCATCGGCAACGATCAAAGTGTTGGCACTCAGGCGTCGAATGTCTTCCTCGCCCTTCAACACAAAATCTGTCGGCCCGCGATCGGTTTGCACCGACCAGACGCTGGGCGTGGCAAAACTGCTGACGCTGTCGAGTCGCAGAATTTCGGGCATGAACTCGCGCCCCATCAAGGCCTCTTCCAGCACGGCACGCTGTGCCGCAGGCAGTGCGTCCAAGCGGTCAACCCAGACCAGCTCACGCCCTTCCACGCTGAGGATGGACACCGACTCGGTGGGGGCCGCAATCGGAAAAGCACGCACCACCACCACACGCTCGTGAACGCTGCCGTCATCCAGCGTGACAGACCAAACACCCAAGGGGCTGCAACGCAACTCGAAGTCACGACGTGGCGCTTGCTCGCTCGCGCTCAAGTCTTCGGACGCAGCTTGCGTGGCAAGAGGGACTTGTTTCAAAGGACTCATGCATCCTCCTCATCAGGGACCGCGAGGGCCACACGGTCGGCCTCGGCCTGCCGAGCTTGCGCTTCATACAAGCGCCAGTAAGCTCCGCGGCGGCGCATCAAATCGTCGTGCTGTCCCTCTTCGACCAGCTGGCCCTGCTCCATCACCACCAGGCGGTCGGCGCGTTGCAAGGTGGACAAACGGTGCGCAATGGCAATGGTGGTTCGCCCTTGAACCAGGTTGTCCAGGGCGCGCTGAATTTCTTGCTCGGTTTCGGTGTCGACCGAGGACGTCGCCTCGTCGAGGATCAAGATACGAGGATTGATCAGCAAGGCGCGCGCAATGGAAATGCGTTGCCGCTCGCCACCCGAAAGCCCCTGACCGCGCTCTCCCACCAAGGAGTCATAGCCTTGGGGCAAACGCAAGATGAAATCATGCGCATGTGCGGCTCGGGCAGCAGCCACAATTTCCTCGCGCGTGGCCTCAGGCTTGCCATAGGCAATGTTGTCGGCAATGGTGCCGAAAAACAGGAAGGGCTCTTGCAACACCAGCCCAATGTGGCGCCGAAACTCTTGCAAAGGCAAATTGCGAATGTCAACGCCGTCGACACGAATGGCACCTTCGCTCAAATCGTAAAAGCGGCAGATCAGGTTGACCAGGGTGCTTTTGCCCGAACCGCTCTGCCCCACCAAGCCAATCATTTCCCCGGGCTGGATTTGCAGGTTGAGGCCGCGAATGACAGCACGGTTGCCGTAGCGGAATCCGGCGTCTTCCAGGTCGATGCGACCCTCCACATGCTGCAGGTGCACGGGCTGGGTGGGCTCGGGCACGCTGGACACATGGTCAAGAATTTCAAAAATGCGCTTGGCACCCGCCGCCGCTTTCTGCGTGTGCGAAACAATGCGGCTCATGGAATCCAGACGGGTGTAGAAGCGGCCGATGTACGCCAGAAAGGCGGTCAGCACACCCACGGTGACTTGGTTGTTGGCGACTTGCCAAATGCCAAACGCCCACACCACCAACAAGCCGACCTCGGTCATCAAGGTCACCGTGGGCGAAAACAGGGACCACAGCAAATTGATGCGGTCGTTCACGGCCAGGTTGTGGCGGTTGGCTTCGCGAAAACGCGCGGCTTCGCGCTTTTCCTGGGCAAAGGCCTTGACCACGCGGATGCCGGGAATGGTGTCGGCCAGCACATTGGTCAATTCGGACCAGACGCGGTCGATTTTTTCAAAGCCCGTGCGCAAGCGGTCCCGCACCTGGTGGATCAGCCAAGCGATGAAGGGCAAGGGCAGCAAGGTGGCCAAGGCCAGGCCAGGATCGATGGTGAACAAGATGATGGCGGTCATCAGGATCATCAGCACATCGGTAGCGAAGTCCAGCAAGTGCATGGACAGGAACAGGCACAAGCGGTCAGTTTCGGCGCCGATGCGGGTCATCAGGTCGCCCGTGCGACGCCCGCCAAAATACTCCAGCGAGAGCTTCATCAGGTGCTCATAGGCGGTGGTGCGCAGGTCAGCGCCGATGCGCTCGGACACCAGGGCCAGGATGTAGGTTTTCAGCCAACCCAAGCCCCAGGCCAGCAAAGCGGCCACCAGCAAGCCGCCCAAATACAAGGTGACCAACTGGGTGTCGATTTGCTTGCCATTCTGGTAAGGGATGAGCACCTCGTCCATCAGCGGCATGGTCATGTAGGGCGGCACCAAAGTGGCCGCCGTTGAAGCCAAAGTCAGCAAGAACCCGAGGAGCAGCCGGCTTTGATAAGGCTTGGCGAAACGCCACAAACGAAACAAGCCCCAGGTAGAAGGCGGTGTGTGAACCTCACGGGTGCACACGGCGCAGGGGTCGCCGGGGTTTTCAAGAGGCAGTTTGCATTGCGCACAACGCGGGGTTTCCAGTTCGACCATGGGCTGGCCGCTGCTGAGCAGGGCCTCCCGGGCATTCCAGACCTCTTGCAAGCGCATGGCCAGCACGTTGTGGCGCAGCGTGAAACGCCAGTGCGCCAGCCTTTGCTGCGCATCCACCAAGGCCAGGTGCCCGACCCCCGCATGGTCATGGTGGGTCAGGGTTCGGCCCGGCAACAGGGCCCATCCGGTCCAGGTGACCGCGCCGTCAGGGGCCCGGCTGCCATTGAACAGTCGCTGGTCTGTCACAATCAGCAGACTGCTGTCAAAATGCAGTTGAGCATTCAAGTCAACCTCTAGCCAGGCTAGAACGTTTTCCTGAGGGGACAACTGCGTTTGGACCGACGATCGCCAGCCTTCAGGCAAATCTACCAAAGCTGGAACTGGCGTGTAAGAAGAAATCATTCTTGGATAGCAACCTGTGCAACAAAATGGATCGCACTGGCCGAAAAAAAAGACAGGAACCAGGTTGAAACCATGGTTCCATAACGTTTCAGATTGTAGCCGCGGCGACAACGGTGCAGGTTTTTCTTTCCCTGCCTCTTCCCCCACATAACACCAAAGTCAACATGTCATTCCAGGACATCCAATTTCTCCGCATGCGCCACGTTCGCGGGCCCAACGTCTGGACCTACGTCCCGATCATCGAATCCTGGGTCGACCTGGGCGAGTTGGAGGATCACCCCTCCAACACCATCCCGGGTTACTACGAGCGCCTCAGCAGCTGGCTGCCCGGCCTGATCGAACACCGTTGTGGCGTGGGCGAGCGCGGCGGCTTCCTCATGCGCCTCAAAGGCGGCACCTGGGCTGGGCATGTCATGGAGCATGTCTGCCTGGAGTTGCAATCCCTGGCCGGACTCGATGCTGGCTTTGGCAAAGCGCGGGAAACCAGCCAGCGCGGCATTTACAAAGTGGTGGTCAGTGCCCCCGAGGAGCAAATCGGCATCACCAGCTTGCAAGCGGCGCGCGACCTCGTCATGGCCGCCATGAACGACAAGCCCTTTGACGTGAACGCGGTCATCGAAGAACTCAAAGACATGGTGGACACCCGTTGCCTGGGCCCCAGCACCGGCTGCATCGTCGAAGCCGCCAAGTCCCGCAAAATTCCTTCGATCCGCCTCACCGACGGCAACCTGGTTCAGTTGGGTTACGGCGCGCGCCAGCGTCGCATCTGGACGGCGGAAAGCGACCGCACCAGCGCCATCGCAGAAAGCATTTCTAGCGACAAAGACCTCACCAAGCAGCTGTTGCGCCAGTGCGGCATTCCCATTCCCGAGGGGCAAATCGTTGCCAACCCCGAAGAAGCCTGGGAAGCCGCCCAAGACATCGGCCTGCCGGTCGTGGTCAAGCCCAGTGACGCCAACCATGGCCGTGGCGTGTCACTCAATCTCAAGACACAGCCCGACATCGAAGCTGCCTTCCTGGTCGCCAAGGAGAAAGGCAGCCACGTCATCGTGGAGCGCTACATCCAGGGCGAAGAACACCGCCTCCTGGTCGTGGGTGACCGCATGGTGGCCGCGTCGCGTGGCGAAACAGCCACCATCACTGGCGATGGCCAATCCACCGTGCTGGAACTCATTGAAAGCCAGATCAACTCCGACCCGCGGCGCGGCATCGAGCAAGAATTCGTGCTCGACAAAATCCGCCTGGACCGACAGCCCCATGCGGTGTTGGAACTGCAACGTCAAGGCCTGACGGCATCGTCGGTGGTGGAAAAAAACCGCGTCGTCATTGTTCAGCGCAATGGCAACATGAACAACGATGTGACCGACAAGGTCCACCCCGAGGTCGCCGCCATGGTGACGCTGGCCACGCGCGTGGTTGGCTTGGACATTGCCGGCATCGACTTGGTCACCCAGGACATTTCTCAGCCCTTGCATGCGCAAGGCGGCGCCATTGTGGAAGTCAATGCCGGCCCTGGCCTGCTGATGCACCTCAAACCGGCCACTGGCCAACCGCGGCCCGTCGGACGCGCCATCGTCGAGCATCTTTTTGGCCCCACGGACAACGGTCGCATTCCCATTGTGGGCGTGGCGGGCAGCCAACAAACCAACCAACTGTCGCAGCTGATCAGCTGGCTCTTGCATTTGTCCGGGCGCCGCACCGGACTGGCCTGCGAAGAGGGCCTGTACATGGACCAGCGCCGAGTGGAAGCGCAAGATGGCCGCTTGTTTGACCGCGCCGAGCGCTTGCTCATCAACCGTTCGCTCGATGCGGCCGTGTTTGAAACCACCACGCGCAATATCATCGAAGATGGCCTGCCCTACGACCGCTGCCTGGTGGGCGTGGTCACCGATTTGCCCGCTGCGAGCGGGCTGGAAGACCACGATATCCTGACACCCGACCAAGTCCGCCAGGTTTTGCGCACCCAGGTCGATGTGGTGGTTCCCGAAGGTGTCGCCGTCTTGAATGCCGACGATGCGGTGGTGGCCGACCTGGCCGAACTCTGCGACGGTGAAGTCATTTTCTACAGCACGCAGGCAGACGCCCCAGCTTTGAGCGAGCACCGCAAGCAAGGCCGCCGCGCTGTCTACTGCCGCGAAGGTCATGTGGTGCTGGCCAGGGGCGACCAGGAAACCCAGTTGTTCCACCTCGACTTGGCGCCCATTGCCAAACGCCTCAAGCAAGACGGCTTGCACTTGAGCACCTTGCTGGCGGCTGTCGCCACCGGTTGGGCGCTCGATGTGCCGCCCCTGCTGATCCGCGCCGGGCTCAAAAATTTCGGCCAGAAACCCTCGGTCACACCCTCTGATTCTGCAAGGACGCCTGCCTGATGGAAGTGTCACGTATCCGCGCGCTGCGCGGCCCCAACCTCTGGACGCGCCACACGGCCGTCGAAGCCATGGTGCGCTGTGGTGACAATGAAAACGACTTGACCAAGCTGGCCGGCTTTGAAGCCCGCTTGCGTCACCTGTTCCCCGGCATTGGTCATTTGCGTGCCAGCGAGCGCGGCGCCAAAGTCAGCATGGCGCACGCCCTGGAAGCCGCGACCCTGCACTTGCAAACCGAGGCAGGTTGCCCCGTCACCTTCAGCCGCAGCAACCCCACGCCTGAGACCGATCTGTTTCAGGTCGTGGTGGAATACACCGAAGAGCAAGTGGGCATCCTGGCGCTGTCGTTGGCAGAAAAATTGTGCCAAGCCGCTTTGCATGACCAAGCCTTCGACCTCGAAAGTGCTGTCAAGCAATTGCATGAGCTCGATGAAGACATCCGCTTGGGCCCCTCCACCGGTTCCATCGTCGATGCGGCTGTCGCGCGCGGCATTCCTTTCCGTCGTTTGACCGAAGGCAGCCTGGTGCAATTCGGCTGGGGCAGCAAGCAGCGCCGCATCCAGGCCGCAGAGGTCGACAGCAGCAGCGCCATCGCCGAATCGATCGCGCAAGACAAAGAACTGACCAAGCGACTTTTGCATGCCGCCGGTGTGCCGGTCCCCTTGGGACGCCCCGTTGAAGATGCCGAAGATGCCTGGATTGCTGCCCAAGAAATTGGCCTGCCCGTGGTGGTCAAACCGCGTGACGGCAACCAGGGCAAGGGTGTGACCGTCAACGTCAGCACCCAAGAAGACATTGCTGCAGCCTATGACAACGCCGCCCGCTTTCGCGATGACGTCATGGTGGAACGCTACCTGCCCGGCAGTGACTACCGCTTGCTGGTGGTTGGTGAGCGGCTGGTCGCCGCTGCGCGCCGTGAGCCCCCGCTGGTGACGGGCGACGGCCGCCACACGGTTCGCCAATTGGTGGAGCGCGTCAACGCCGACCCCCGCCGTGGCGATGGCCATGCGACCTCGCTCACCAAAATTCGTTTCGACGAAGTGGCCTTGGCCCGACTCAAAGAGCAAGGCTACGACGCAGAAAGCGTGCCGGCCAAAGGCGCCCGCGTCATCCTGCGCAACAACGCCAACTTGTCCACGGGCGGCACAGCCACCGACGTGACCGACGATGTGCATCCCGAGGTTGCAGCCCGCGCCATCGCGGCGGCACAAATGGTGGGCCTGGACATTTGCGGCGTGGACGTGGTCTGCGAAAGCGTGCTGCGCCCCCTGGAAGAGCAAAGCGGCGGCATTGTGGAAGTCAACGCGGCCCCCGGCCTGCGCATGCACCTGAACCCCTCCTTCGGCAAAGGCCGCGATGTGGGCGAAGCCGTTGTGCAACTGATGTTCCCCAAAGGCGATGACGGCCGCATTCCGGTCATCGCGGTCACCGGCACCAACGGCAAGACCACC